>NZ_BORS01000017.1:0-93631 GCF_018333295.1 Paenibacillus apis | reverse complement strand
AACGAATCCACAGCGCAATCGGCTATTTGTCACCGGTTCGATTTGCTGCAAGCTTTGAGAAGAAAACAAAGAAAAGGGAAGCATAACCTTTCACTTAATATGTGTCCACTATCTTGACAGAGGTCCAAAAAAGCATTAAAATTGCTGGTGGGAGAGCTCGTTCGATGATTTTAGTGCAGAAAGGCACTAAAATTACGGATGTGGGGGTTCATGCGACGATTATAGTGCTAAAAAGCATTAAAATTGCTGGGTGCGAGAGCTCGTACGATGATTTTAGTGCAGAAAGGCATTAAAATCGCGGATGTGGGGGTTCATGCGGCGATTATAGTGCTAAAAAGCATTAAAATTGCTGGGTGCGAGAGCTCGTACGATGATTTTAGTGCAGAAAGGCACTAAAATTACGGATGTGGGGGTTCATGCGACGATTATAGTGCTAAAAAGCATTAAAATTGCTGGTGGGAGCAAGTGTGAGGCTCTGACGCTAATGGCGGCTCATTCGCGAGGGGCAGGGGTCTGACAGCCGATTTTTGTGCTGAACAGCACAAAATAGCAGCCCCCTCCAGGCTGTTCCCTGCACAAGCGATGAATATAGGATGAGTATAATAAGCCGTGCGGAATACACAAGGTTTTCCGCACGGCTTGTTTAGAAGCTTATTATTCTGCTTAGAACGGATTCGTAGCAAGGAAGCCCGCCGTTTTGATGTACACACGAGGGTGCAGCTTCAATTGACTGACGATGAACTCCGCAAGGTCCTCTGCTTGAATGAACTTGGCGTCATTATTTTCCTTGATCAGATTCAAGTCCAGAGCCAGATCGGTTGCAACCGTGCTAGGCGTCAACGCTGATACACGAATATTGTTGCGGCGGACCTCCTGGGCAAGGGATTCCGTGAACCCTATCACTGCAAACTTCGAGGCACTGTAGGCACTGGCGGTTGCAGCGCCGTTCAATCCGTTCGTGGAGGATATGTTGATGATATCGCCGCTGTTCTTTTCAATTAATTGCGGCAGCACAGCACGAGTGACGTAGTAGGTCCCCAATAAATTGATGTCGATCATCCGCTTCCATTCTTCCGGATCCATCTCCATGACCGTGCCGAAGGTGGCGACTCCTGCATTGTTAATCAGGATATCAGCGGTGCCGAGCTCCTTGGTGATCGCCGCGATACCAGCCTCCACTTGCTCTTGGGAGGATACATCCACAGCAGCATAAGCCGTCTTTACTCCCAGTTCTTGAAGCTCGACAGCTACCTCCTTCAGTGTTGCCTCCGTTCTTGCCAGCAGACCGACATGCACGCCTTCCTTCGCCAACGCTGCTGCCGCTGCTTTACCGATTCCTCTTGCAGCCCCAGTAATGATGGCAACCTTTCCTTTCAAGCTTTGTCCCATGTTTCAAGCTCCTCTCAAATTAAAGAAATCTATTCCTATTATAAACGCCGGGAGAAGAAGTATCCTGCTTTCATATAACATACTTACTCGGATATGCCACCTTAAAGCAATAAAGGATCCTGCTGCTCTTCGCAGAGCGGGATCCTTTAGTCTTGATTTGAGGCTCAGATACGGATGTCAAGGCGGCCTTCTTCGTTCATCGTGGCTGTGTTCGAAGCCGCAGAGCCAAGCACGGAGCTTGTGCTGCTGGAAGTCTGCCGGGAAGCGCCGCTGCTGTCTGACGAGGATGCTGTCTCGGTGCTTTGCTGCAGCTTGGCGATTTGAGCCTCGATTTGCTTGAGCTGCTGTTGAAGCTGCTGCTCTTGCGTCTGTTTGGTCTGCTTGTCTTCAATACTGGAGTCCAGCCTGTTAATCCGGCTCTCGATCTGCGCCTTCTGCTTCTCCAGCGCTTTGACCTGGCTGTCTGTACTGCTTGAAAAGCTGGTTAATCTGCTATAGGAAGCTCCACTGCCTCCGGAAATAGAAGATATAGACATCATAAATTCCCCCTGCTGGATGGATTGGATACCTCCACTATATTCCTTTTTGCCAACAGGAAGATTAAACTAGGCTGAAAGTTTGCTTAATGCTTGTCTATCCCAGATTTCATTTACGACGCTTCCTAAATGTTCTCCGCTACATTCTTCGCCTGATCCTCCAGCTTCTTGGAGAAGCTGGCAATATCATCGAAATCCTTCATTGTCACGCGAATCTGCTGCTGGCTCTCTTCGATAGATGACTGAATACGGGTAATCCCTTCAGAAATCCCGAATATCTCCTTCGTGATACCGACAACAGTGCTCTGAATCTGAGCGATGGATTCCGATACCTCGTTGGACAGCTTCCGTACTTCTTCAGCTACGATATTAAAGCCTCTGCCGTACTCGCCAGCATGGGCTGCCTCGATGGCTGCATTCAGCGCAAGAAGGTTGGTTTGCGAGGCGATATCGCGAATGGTTTGCACGATCCCTTGGATCGCCTCGGCCTGTCCCTGCAATTCTTCAAGGGTAGCTGTATTATTCTCCGACGCCTCCGCGATCCGGTCTACGCTATACAGAAGCTCCCGGCTGCGTTCTACGCCCAACTCCGCCCGGCGGTTCAACTCCAGAGAGGTTGAGCTCAGCTCCTCCACTACTGTAGACAGGCTGTGCTGACGCTTCGTAATATCGGTAGCCACCTTCGACACACCGATTACATTAGCATGCTGCTCATCATAGATCGGCATATAGGTAGACTCAAGCCACACTGTCTCGCCATGGGCATTCTTTCGTTCAACCTTATCCTGAAATGTCTGTCCAGACAACAACGAGGACCAGAACTCTTCATAAGCGGGCGACTTGCTAAATGAGTCAAAACAGAAGTCGCTATGCTGCATGTTCTGCAGCTCTTCAACAGAATATCCCATCGTGTTAGCAAAAATCTCGTTGACGTATGCCACCTTTCGATCGATTCCAAATCGAATAATCGCCAGATTTCGACTTAAAGCTCTTATCATTGCTTCATCCATAGCGCTTCAACCTCCTGAGAAAAATAACGAGGGCATCCTCTTGTCCTCTTCGTCGCATTTGAACACAATTTAATTGGATGGAGTACATATCTTTAAATTATTTCCTGTCAATGAAAACAAACTCCTACGCTCCGATCCCGGTGCCCGGAACGGTCTCTGCCGGCTTCACGAGCGCTTTCTTCTCCCAAGCCCGGCTTCTCCAGCGGAGCAGCATAATAGTCCCGCGCAGCCACTCATCCACAACAAATGCGATCCAGATGCCAATCAGTCCATACCCGAGATGGACACCCAGCAGATAAGCCAGCGGTACAGAGACTCCCCACATTGAGATTACACCCATCAAGACGGGAAAACGCGCATCTCCGGCAGCCCGCAGTGAATTAATGACGACCGTATTGAACGTCCGTCCAGGCTCCAGTACAATGGACAGCAAGAAAATCGTTGCCCCAAGGGTAATGATTGCAGGGTCCTCGGTGAACATGCCGATCAGTTCGCGCCGGAATATCACTGCCGTGCCGACGATTGCAATGGTCAATACGAAGCTGATCCTGACGCTCTTTATCAGGCGTCGATAGGCTTCCTTCATCTCGCCTGCTCCGACCATCTGACCGACGATAATCTCTGTTCCTATGCCAATCGCCATCCCCAGCGCCATGAAATAGTTCGATACGTTCATCACATATACATGCGTGTTGAGCGCTGTGATCCCAATGATGTTGACAAAGCTGATAATCATCAAATACTGCGACTGCCAAGAGAGATGCTCCCCTGCTGCAGGCAAGCCTACACTCAGAATCTGCTTCACATAAGATCCGTTCCAATTTACATAGTCTTTTATGCGAATTCGGGCAGAGGTCTTGCGATACAACAGGATGAACAGGACAAAAACGCCAAGCAAGCGACTGACTACCGTCGATACCGCCGCACCTGTCACGCCCCATTCCGGGAATCCGAAATTCCCGAAGATGAGCAAATAGTTCCCGGTCACATGGATCAGGTTGACGCCTAGCGTCACAAACATCACGCTCTTCGTCTGCCCGCTTGCGCGGATGACGGAAGAGAGCGCATAAGACAGGGCTTCGATCCAGATAAAGCCGCCGATAATCTTCAGATAGTGGCTGGCAATCCCGATTTGCTCCGGATCCAGCTTCATCAGTACCAACAGAGGCTCTCCAAAGAAAACAAGCAGAATACTGACAAGAATCCCAAAGATCAGGTTCATCGAGATGGCCAATGCCGCAATCCGGCTTGCTTCCTTCTCCCGCCCTGCACCAATGTATTGGGATACCGCCACGCTGGTCCCGATTCCCACGAATCCGAACATCAGAATGCAAAAATAAATAATTTCATTGGCCAAGCCTACTGCGCCTGTCGCCTTGTCAGAGATGCGGCTGAGCATGAATACATCCACCGTGCCAAGCATCATCCGCAATACGGAATCAATTAATATCGGCCAAGTCACGGCAAACAGGCTAAGCTTCTTCCATGATGGAATTTGATTTGTTGTCAGTGTCACGTTCTCCAGGCTCCTACCTATGTCTATTCTCTATTACCTCCCTAGTGTAGCGCCCGCGAGAACATTCGTCTATGGGGATATTTAGACCAGAATTTGAGCTTTAAATTTCAAAATTTCATCCGCCGCCTGGCGATAGCCGCCCGACTGCCGGAAGGACGCTCCAACCCGTTCGGCGGATTCCCTGAACGAGGATTGAGCTAACACCTGGTTTGCCGCCTGAAGCAGTTCAGCAGCCGTCAGGCTTTGCATTCGCAATGCGATCCCTGCTCCCAGCTTGACCACTTGCTCTGCAATGAGGGGCTGATCTGCGCTTTGCGGGATGACGAGAAGCGGAACCCCATAATAGAGGCCTTCATGAGCACTGTTCATGCCGCCATGGGTGATGAATAATTTCGTATATTGCAACACTTCCATTTGCGGAACATAGCTGTTGACGATGAAGTTATCGGGGATGGTCCCCAGATCGGAAATCCTGATCTTATCTCCAACAGCCATGACCACCGTATACTCCGTGTCTCCAAATGCCTCAAGACATAGCCTATAAAAATCAACCGCCTGGTTGAAGACCGTTCCCAACGAAATGTAAACACACGCTTTACCTTGAATGGCGGAAAGGTCGAATTCCGGTTGCATGGACCGTGAAGCGATGGATGGTCCTACAAATTTAAAGCTTTGACCGAAAGCTCCTCCATCCGGTTGAAACGTCCTTGTCGTATAGACAAGGGTAAGCGGTGCTGGATTACAGTACACCTCGTAGGGAGAACGGATCTCCACCCCATATGCTTCTTTTAATCCTGCCGTCAGGCTATGGAACTGATCGATGATCGGCTTTGCCGCCTCGGCAGAGGTATCCTTAAAAAAGGGCTCCAGCATCTGATCGAGGCCGGCTTCTGTCAACGCAAAAGTCGTACACGAGCTGATTGCCGGCAGGTTGAGAATCTGAGCCAGGATGCGGCCGCAGCCAAACATGGAATCATGAATGATGTAATCGAAGCGTTCCCCTTTGATCTGTGCAAGGACGCCAGGTATCACAATATCGGCCGTCAGCAAAAGACCGTTGATTCGCTGGAGCAAGTAATCTCTTCCCCCTGAGATAAAGGCCTTAATAAACTTTTGATCGTCAAAGGTGCGTACCGAGGCCCCCGCCTTCTCCAACCGCTCCCGAAAAGCTTCTATGCAAAAATAAACGACCTTTTCTCCGCGCGAAACAAGCTCCTGTACGACGCCGATCGTTGGATTGATATGTCCCTCCGAACCGCCATTAATAAATAGTACGCGTGCCATGCATTATCCCTCCTTGGTCTTGTTAGTATCTCCAACAGACGGACAGTATAAGAGCAGTCTTTCCTTGAGCCTTGCCAGAATCTCCTCCGGCATTTCCTTAATCTTGAGATCCTCCCCCAGGAAAAGCAGCCAATCGGTTATTTCGCTCAGCTCCTCCGCCATCCGAACCTGAATGAACGCCTTAAGAACCGCCGAGGTTTGATAAGGGCTCGTATAGGAAATCGTATATTTTAAAGGGTGATACATGCGGAACTGGGCAATAGCCTTCGGGCCAAGCTCAAGCACCAGGTTGACTGCCTCATCCTGCTTGCTCGCTTTTTCCTCAATTTTTTTCCCGCTTAATCTTATTTTTGCCGTGTAGGGCTGCACATCGACGAGATTGTCGACGGGGTATAGCCGCTTCTTCTCTTCATGGAGATCAAAGCCCTCAATCAGCCAAAAGCTCTTCTCCCGGTAAAGATGAAGGAGGTAAATCGGATAGGTCCGTATTCCATGATCTTCTTCAATGGTGATGGATAAATATCTATCCGATAACAGAAGCTGAATCAGGGTTTCGAGCATCGGGTGAGGAAGATCGGACAGGTCCAGCAGATCGGGGTTGTTCGGATTAGTCCCTTCAAAGAGCAGGAGTTGATTTAACAGCACCAGGTCATCCTGCTGATTCTCCGAGATCAGGCCCAATAATTTCTCTGCGAGGGACTGGCGGCTTTTCAGGTAAGGAAGCTGCTGATTTCTTGTTGCCATAAAGGCTATAAAAAGAGCCTTGATCTCGTTATCGGTAAACCGTACGGTCGGCAGGACCGAATTGCTCATGACAAAGTAGCCGCCATCCCTCCCCACTTCGGCTACCAGCGGCATGCCCATCGCTTCAATCTCCCGGATATCGCGGATTGCGGTAGAACGGGAGATATGGAACTCTCGCATAATTTCAGAGATGGTAAAATGGGCGCGATTGTTGATATACCGCATGATAATATTGATTCGCTCAACCTTTTTCATAGGACCTCTCTAAACAGTTTCACTTTTTGACATGGTTTAAAGTTATTATAAGCTCATCAAGTGAAAAGACCAAATCACTCGAACAAAATTAAAGCGAAGGCAGGTTTTGAACATGGCAAATTATACACTCGAAGAGAAGGACAGCTTTACAGTATTAGGGATTGGAACAGAGCTAAAGAGCAATTACACAGACTATGCCGGTATTAATAAAGAAAAATCTGACTTTTGGCAAGCTGTTCGAGAAGACGGGAGACTGGATACGCTGAAGTCTGTCGCCGAGAATGACTATATCTTTGCCGTAAACGAAGCGGTGAACAACAAAATGATGCATTATGCAGGCGTCCTGACTGAAAAGGTACTGCCGGAGGCTACCCGGGTGATCCAGTTCCCCCAAGGGCCGTATTTGGTAGTAAAAGGAGAAGCGGCAACCTCAGAGGAGCTGAGCAACCAGCTTACCGGGATCGCCTTTGGCCAGGTGCTGCCGGCGGAAGAGCATTTTGCCTATGTGGGCGGACCGAACACAACGGTGGAGATGGAGCAGAAGAATGGCCTGATCCTCGGAGAATTGTGGATCCCGGTTGTGCGGAAATAGTGGTGTGGAAAATAGTCGTTCGGAAATAAAGGAGGGATAGCATGTCCTATACAGTTGATTTCAAGCAAGTATCGACGGTTGGTCTGGAGTCTTCGCCTGTCGCTGAGGCTCTGGCTGGCTTGCGGGCCAATGAAGCCCGTTACTTCATGAACAAATATAAGCATGAATTTACGGTGGTTCCCGCCAGCGAGAGCCAGGACACACTGGATTATGTGAGCCGGATTCTCAGGGAAGAGCGCGGGATCGAGTTTGCTGCCAAGCCGCTCGAGACATCCCGTTTTCAAGTGGAAAATATCGCATGGGCCTTTGTCTTTTACGAGGACGGTCTTGGAGTCAATGTGCTGTATACGGTGGATGATCCCAAGAAACGCGCAGTCGGGTTCAAGCTGTCCGAGGGAATGGAAGTGCCTAAGGAATTGGAAGGAAGGTTCAAGTTCGCCCGGCAGAAGTCCAAGCTGGCCGGCACCATTCGGGGCTCGTTCTTTGTGATTAAGGGAGAATACTGAACCCCGACCCCGAGCAGTTCTACATTTGCTCCGTCTTAACTTAAATCAATGCATATGATCCGCCCCCTGATTACAATGGAGCCAATCCAATCCGTTGAATGAGGGGGCTTTTACATGATCTCCTAGGCATCCCGTTGCTGCTCTATCAGATAAAAGAGATAGTCCGTCGGCACCCCGGCATAACCCTGCTGTCTCAGCATTGCTGTTATATTCCCCCGGTGATAGGTCCCGTGATTGACCACGTGCTGCAGGATATCCGAGAAACGGGTATCAAGAGAGCCGTGGCTTGGATGTGTGATGGTCATCGCCCTATTCAAATCCGGTGTGCGCGTCAGCAAATCACGGAACTGTTCCGTAACATCAGCAAACAATTGCTGCATATCTTCGACGCTCTTCCCTTGCGTCTCCTCAGTCCAGCCCGGGATTTTCGGAAAAACCTCCTCATTCGGAAGTTCTGAGAGCACGGCCATATAAAGCCGTTCAAACATATACATATGCCCCAGCGTTTGGGCTACGGACGGGAACACACTCGTCACCTCTGCATGGAAGACTTCCTCCGGAAGCTGCTTTAGATGGGCAAATAGCTGGTCGTTCGCCCAGACATGGTATTCGTATTGCCTTTTCGGGTCTGGATTCATTTTAATTCATCCTTTCCTTTATTCACCATTCGACTACTAGAACCGCAGCCGCATTCCTAGCATATACCCTATTCACTGACAACTGCTGTCAGCGAAGTTCAGTCGAAGTCGTCTTCGTAGCGTAGTATTTCATGAACCATCCAGATGCAAGTGGGTCAAACGTAAAAACACCTCTTCCCACTTGAACTCTGTGATCATGATTATACAAGTTTAGTATAATATACCACAGCTTAATAGCGGGTGAAGAGGTGTTATCAAATCCATATAACTATATAAGTTGAACTAAAGATTGTACACTGGAGGCAACGTGTGAAGTGTGCTTACGATCGCTGTTGTTCGCGGATTTCTCTAATTGAACTAAGATATTATACGGTAGAAATCCACTCGCAAAGGCGAACGCTTCCGCTTCTACAGCACACTTCACACTTATGCCCTTTCTGTGCATTTTTCTAGTTCAACTTATATAGCCTGTTGCAGGTACCGCAAGCCAATGACCTTGGCTGACTTCGATAAAGTGAGATTGATTCAAATTGTAAGGGTCCTCTTGATCCAGCACTCGAATTGACTCCTTTGTATCTGAAAGCCTCACACTAGGATCAGGCACAGGCACTGCAGACAATAAGGAACGAGTATATTCGTGCAGCGGATTGGCATAGCTCCTCGCTGTCGGCCAACTCAACCATTCTTCCCTTGTACATGACCGCTACCCGATCGCTGATTTGCTTGACCACAGCCAAATCATGAGCAATGAACAGATACGTCAGACCCAGCCGCTGCTGCAACTCCTCCAGCAGCTTGACGATCTGGGCCTGAATCGATACGTCAAGAGCCGACAGGGGCTCATCACACACGATGAGTTCCGGCTCCACCGCCAATGTCCGGGCAATTCCGATCCGCTGCCGTTGCCCGCCGGAGAACTCGTGCGGGTAACGCATGGCGTGGGACGGCTCGAGCCCAACAAGTTCAAGCAACTCCTCTACCCGGCGCTGCCGCTCCCGTTTGCCCTTTGCCATCCCGTGCACATTGAGCGACTCTCCGATAATGTCGGCAATGCGCATGCGCGGGTTGAGCGATGCATAGGGGTCCTGAAAGATGATTCCCATATCTGCGCATGGTCTTCATTTCCGAGCGGTTAAGATAGTTCAAAGGAATCCCCTTGAACAGCACCTCTCCGCCCGTCCATTCATTCAAACGAAGAATGCTGCGCCCCATCGTCGATTTGCCGCTTCCCGATTCGCCTACAATGCCCAGCGTGCAGCATCAATCCTGCTTATATTGCTCCTTCAGGATGCCGGAGCCGATTCCGCCGCCCAGCATACCAATTAACGAGCCGAAATTCCAAAAGATTGAGCTCCCCTGTAATGCAATCTCCAGCGGTGTTAATTTGTTTAAAAGGAGGACGCCCAGCTTGATGACCATCAAGGCAAAGCCTGCCAAGAACAGGACGTCAAAGGCAAATTTCATTCTCGGATAGGCCAATTGCCTGCTTTCCTTGATTACCTTTTTTGCCAACTCTTCGTCGCTCTTTAATAGCTCATCGATGGTAACCTCAAACAGATCGCTAATTTTAATAAGGATCTCAATGCTGGGATAGTTCTGCCCGTTCTCCCATTTCGAAACCGACTGCCGGCTCACAAACAGCTTCTCGGCCAGCTCCTCTTGGGACCAGCCTTTCTTGCTTCTCTCCGTTTTTAATTTCTCTGCAAAGATCATAGCAGCAACTGCCTTTCCGCAAATTATATGTCTATGATGATTAGCCGGATGCGATAAGTAAAGAACGCCGTCGTTGCACGGGCCTGCAACCTAAGGTTGCGCGGCCTGATCTCGCTAAACCAGGTCCTTCAAGTCTTAATCATCGAGCAGCCGTCCCTGATCATGCCATTGACCGTACATTTTGTTTTCTCTCGTGCTTGCTATGAATTTCTCCAGCCTGCTCTTGAATAATTCCGGTTGATTCTTGTAGCTTTGGATCGTATCGATCCGAATTCTTCTATAAAGCTCCGGAAAGGCCATGAAATTCTGATACACTTGCTCGTCTTCCTGTAATTTTTGCTCGATTGCCTCGTCTATCTGAAATGAACCGGAATCCATATCAGGAAGAACTCTTCTTCCTTCATCCGTCATGAGGCCCAGCTTTTCGAGGCGGCGGGCGCGTTCCTTGTTCAGCTCCGTCCATGAACTTTTTTTAGTTCTAGGGGACAGTCTTTGCGCCAGCTCCGTCTCAGAAATTTTCTTCTTGACTCCATCGATCCACCCGAAGCACAAGGCCTCCTCGACTGCGTCCAAATATAACAACGCATCAGGAGCAGGCGTCATGCTCACCACAACCCAGCAGCATTTGGCTGTCCTGCAATGGTCCTGCAGCCAATTCCTTAGATCTTCTCTTGACTTTGCGGGAATTAAGTTTTCGATTTCCATAGCCAGCTTAATGATCCTTTCCAAGGCGAGTTGATTTCTTCATCATACCTATTTCGTAAAAGAAAATCATGACCATCCGTTAGGCGGGTGGTTTGCTCTTGAGGTATAATCCCAGTTGCCAAACTGCGCCTAAAGACGCTAGTCTGAAAATAAAATTGATCTTCATATATTGCACCTGTTGGGTACTTCAGTTCATTTGAGCCTATGTGGCTGATCGCTGGATCACCTTGTCGACGAATTGTATAAAGTGCAATTAAAATCACGCCATTTCTAAATTTCACAGGTTTAAGTGTACTCCCTACAGCTAAATTCCTGTTTTTTTCAGAGTAGCGGAGTTCTTTACAAATCTAAATGCACTCTATACAGCTATGTTTAAATGCAGAGCCCAAGTTCAGAAATTAGGTGTACCTTTTACACTTAAACCGCACCCTAGGTTCAATATAAACTGGAGCAATGATCTTGTTGGTTCAACCTTATTCCTCCACCCGCATAGCGGGTGGTTTCGCACGCTTCGCGTACTCAAACGGCTTAAGCCATTTATAAACTGACGCCGGTAGAAATACCGACGCCAGTCTTCAGCTTGGATGTCTCAATGTCATTGACCCAGGCTCTGCTGCTCTTGACCTGATTTATTAAATTTCAGGAACAAAAAGACGCCAATCAATACCACGATAATCCCGGCCCAGAAAAACCAGATTTGAACGCCAAAACGGTCCACCACCGGCCCCGCCAAGGCGAGCCCGATCGGAGAGGATAAGAGTCCAATACTGGTTACGAAGGAGAGCACGCGTCCCAGCTTCTCTGGGTCATATGATTTTTGGATCATTGCCATATACGGCCCATTGAACAGAGGCGCTGCTGCTCCCATGAAGAAGGACAAGCCGACGAACGCCGCAAACGCGCTGCTCCCGATAAGCCCGCACAACACGCAGGTTACTCCAATAACAAACAAGCTTATACTCATATAGGTGGAGTCCCGCCATTTAGAAGCAAGCACGGACAACAACCCGCCGCCAAGAATCATTCCAGCACCAAATACCGCCTCAATCAAGCTCGCGCTGTAGCCGCCCCGGCCAAAATGAGACAGCGTCATCAAGGGAAACAGCATGGAGAGCGGCATGAACGCTACGCTAAAGACCGCCATGGCAATCGTAATGATGACAATCGGCTTAGCGGATAGAAAGGTCTTCCAGCCAAGAACAAATTCCTTTCCGAACGAAGGGGTCTCCACGACCTCCGGCTTTGGCTGATCAATGCGAACCATCAACAGCATGACGTTCGCGATCAGAGCTCCCAGAACATCCAGAAGCAGAACGGTTCCCAGGGAAGTTGCCGAGTATACTGCAATCCCGAGCGCAGGCCCAAGTATGCCCGAGGCGGAGAATACGAGCTGATGCCAGCCCGCCACCCGGGTTAATTGTTCCTCCGGTGCGATCAACGGGATGGCCGCCTGGAACGAAGGCGCATGGAAGGCAGAAGCTGCCGAGCGGATCAGCAATACCGCATACACCACCCATAAGCTGGGCTCTCCCCACAAGTAAAAGAGTCCCAGTACCAGACTGGATACCGCAATCACGGTGTCCGCAATCATCATGGTCAGCTTGCGGTTCCAGCGGTCAAGCCAGACGCCGATGAACGGACCTAACACCGCCTGCGGCAGGAATCCGGCCAGCCCGGCAATCATTAATACCGAAGCGGAGCCCGTAGCCTCCGTTAAATGCCAAATCACCGAAAATTGAACCATCGCAGACGTTAAAATCGAGAAAATCTGCCCGCTGAAGATCAGGGCGAACGTCCTCTTCCATTGCATATGCATAAGTGAAATCTCCTCTTCTTCTCTGGTAATAAAAATACAGACCCAAGCCCCCGATATGGACTTGAGTCTGCATCATTTACATGCCGGAACAGAGCCTAACCATGCATAGCAATACCCGCACGGACTACCCCCATGTTCTCCCACACGTAAAAATAAGCAACTCAAAAAAGCCCAACTCCGTGGAAAATTGTCTTCTTCTCGCTGATTATCTTAAACGCATGGAGTGTGTCATGGTATGCAGCCCTCCTCATAATAGATAGCCGTATATTATCATCCAGGGTTATCGCTGTCAATTGCCTTCCCTAAAGTAATCCAAAACGGCATCATAGCCTTTATTTATAACACTCCATTCTCCTGCTCCTGTATCACCTGTTCAATCCCTAGCAGAATCAGCTTCAAGCCAAACTCAAATGCCGCATCCGTCCCCATCAGCTCGTAGATCCCCTTCGAGAACATTCTCCGGAATAATCCGGCATCCGCCTCGCCCATCGATTCCAGCAGGCGAATCATCCCCTCACCCGGAAGCGCCTCTTCTCCGTGCTCCTTAACGATCATGGCAACATTGCGCTCATGCTGATACTTGTCCAGTACGAAATAGAAGACATAGTTCACAAGCGTGGTCACCACTTGCATCTTCTGCTCTTGTTCAAGCGGAGTCGACTCCACGCAGAGCAGCAGCCGGTTGGTAAACCGGATAATATCCGGCTCGTGAGGGAGCGTCATCATCATAAGCTGTGTGGAGCAAGGGTAACGGCTGAGCACATTTTTTACGGTTACTGCAAGCTCCGCCAGCTGCTCCTTCCAGTCGCCTTCAGCTTGGAACTCCTCCAGAATTATTTTGGATACTTGATTAGCCAAGCGCTGATAAAGATCCTGCTTGCTCTTAAAGTACCAGTACAGTGAAGGCGCCTGGATTCCAAGCCGGTCCGCCAGTCGCCTCAGGCTAAATTTCTCAAGACCCTCCTCGCCCAGAAGCTCCCATGAGGCCTCCAAAATCTTATCTTCCGATATTTGAGGTTGCTGCTTTTTCATGGTATGAACCACCTTTATCATTTATCTAACAGTGTAAGTTTTTTGTTTACAGGTCTGTAGAATCATGATATCATCTAACACTGTAAGATTCAATCTAACACCGTTAGATTACAAATTAGAGAAAGAAGGGATTCCTGTGGATGCAGAAAACCTCCATTACTTTGAAAAAGCACCGATAGCCAAAGCCGTATCTCATTTCGCTGTCCCGATGATGCTGGGCACGTCAATGAGTGTGATCTATTCCATCTTGAACGCCTATTTTCTTGGCACACTCAACAATACAGCCGTGTTAACCGCGCTGGCATTAACCTTGCCGTTATTCGCGATCATTATGGCCCTGGGCAATTTGATTGGGATCGGTAGCGGTACATTCATTTCCCGGTTGCTGGGGGAGAAAAATTATGAGGAGGTCAAGCATGTGTCTTCCTTTGCCTTCTATAGCAGCCTCGTTCTTGGTCTTATCGTTATGGCGGCCGGCCTCCCCTTAATTGATGCGATCGTCCATGGGTTGGGCGCCACGCCTGACTCCTTCGGATTCACGAAAGACTATGTCACCGTGATGCTTATCGGATCGCCGTTTGTTGTATTGTTCTTTACGTTGGAGAATATCGTACGCTCGGAAGGGGCTGCCATGACATCCATGGCCGGCATGATGCTCAGTGTGCTCGTGAATATCATTCTCGATGCATGGGTCATTTACGTCCTCCATGGGGGCGTGATTGGCGTGGCCTCGGCTACGGTCATTTCCAATATCCTTGCGAGTGTGTTCTTTGCCTGCCATATCGGCTATAAGAGCAAGTTCTTAACGGTATCTGCAAAATGGTTCAAGGCGAACAAGACTATTCTGAGTAATGTGTTCAAAATCGGGGTTCCTGTCTTTGTCATGAGTGTCTTCTTGGGCGCCATGTCTCTCATCTTAAATCACTATCTTATCGAATACGGGGATCAGGCTACTGCGGCTTACGGGATCTCGTCCCGTTTATTGCAGTTTCCCGAATTTATACTGATGGGCTTATGCGAAGGGATTGTGCCGCTGATTGCGTTCTCCTTTACAGCGAATAAACTGCGTTTGAAACAGACGATTAGCTTTACAATTAAAGCCATTTTGGGATTAGCCGTATCGTTCGGGGTCATCGTCTATTTCGTCTCCGACCATTTGATCGGACTGTTTACCACCGACCCGCAGTTGATTGAGATGGGCAGTTATATTCTTCATGTCACCTTCTTGTCCTTGTTCATTACGGGAATGACTACATTGTTCATAGGCATATTCCAGGCCACCGCTCAAGGAACTGCGGCATTCGTTATGTCCGTCATTCAAGGGATTACCTTGATCCCGGTGCTGTATATAGCGAATCGAATCAGCTGCTTCCATGGGGTCGTATGGTCGCTTGTCATTGCCGATGCGGTCGCGTTCCTTGTTGGAGCGGTCATGCTCTATGCGCTGCGAAGAAAATTGCAGCCTGACTTGGAGCTGCTGGCTCAATAAGGACAGCAACTCCAAGTCGTATACTAGCGCCCTTCCTCCAAGGCAAAATCAACAGCGGCCTCCGCATGAAGCCGGGTTGTATCATAGAGAGGAACCGAACAGATCTCTTGGGAGACGAGCATGGTTATCTCGGTGCACCCCAGTATTACACCCTCGGCTCCCTGCTGGCTAAGCTCATGGATGATCCTCAGGTAGGACTGTCTCGATTCATCCTTAACGATGCCAAGGCAGAGCTCCTGATAAATGATGTCATGGATGATCACTCGGTCTGCTTCGCTTGGGACTATAACATCCAGTCCGAACTTATCGATAAGCCGGCCTTTGTAGAAATCTTGTTCCATTGTAAAAGCTGTGCCCAGCAGAGCGACCTTCTTTACTCCATCCTTAACCATCTCGCTGGCTGTTGCGTCTGCAATATGGAGAAGCGGAATGGTAACCGACGCCTCCACTTCCTTTGCCATCTTGTGCATCGTATTGGTGCAGATGACGATACAATCCGCCCCGCCGGATTCAAGCTTGCGTGCAGCATCAATCATGATGTCTGTAGCTTCATCCCACTTGCCCTGATATTGGAGATGCTTGATCTCATCAAAATCCACCGAATACAGGAAGCATTTTGCGGAATGATGCCCGCCTAGCTTCTCATTGACGCGCTGGTTAATGATCTGGTAGTAAAGCAGCGATGACTCCCAGCTCATTCCGCCAATTAGACCGATTGTTTGCATAAAGCGCATCCTTTCAAGGGGATCTAATTTTAATTATACCAATAATTTAAGGAGGAGCCTCCGTTTCCCCCGACCTTTAATGAGATATTTTATAAAGAATGGTATTATTAAAACAAAGCAAGCCAAGGCCGTATTATCAAAATAAGTAGGCCCTTCTGATTAACAAATAATCAGAAGGGCCTACATCGCCTTTAAATATTTAAAAATACAAAGCCGGAATTATTCATTTTCCCGCAGCCGCTGCACTACGCTATCCCTTGAGATGCTTTTATGCACCTGAATTGGCAGTATGCAGGCTAACAGTAGCAGTATTGGGAAGCAGATGACAAGAGGCGCAAAGCTGAATTGATAGGTATATGCGGCGCTGCCCTGCGTTACAGCGTTGACAGCAAAGTAGCTGATCCCATAGCCAACCGTTACAAAGACAAGCAGCGCCATCGCCATATAGTATATGCTTTCCAGTACAAGCATCTTTTTGCCTTGTTTGGCGGTCATGCCCACGCTTTGGAGCATGGCAAGCTCCTGCTTGCGGGAAAAAATGTTGGTCATAGTGGTGTTGACGAAATTCAGTATACCGATCAGAAGAATCACAACGCACAGCGTAAAGCCAATGAGCGCAAACTGTTGGTTATCGGTTTTCATCTCCGCAATATAATCGGCGCGGGAACGAAAATCCACTTCGGGATTATCCACAAGCAGTGCCCCAATCTCTGTCTGGAGGCTGTCAACAGCGGCTTCATCCGCTATGACTGTGGCCGACATGATATCGGGGTTTGCAAGGCTTTCAAACTCGGAGGACGGGAGATAGACGGAAAAGCTGGGCATTGAGATAAAATGCGCTCCTAAAGAGTTGAGTGCGCTATAATCCACCTGACCCATAACCTCATAGCTGCGCTTTTCTCCATCTTTGTCCAAAGAGAATGTGACGGTATCCCCAACCTGAACCATGCCCTCCCCATCAAATCCAAGCAGCAGGTAATCACCGGACAAAAACTTCTCACGGTCAAAGTTTCCTTCGATCATGTTTTCCTCCAGCTTATCCAGCCAGTAGTTGTCAAAACCGTAGACCTGCGCATTTATAGAATCTCCGTAGGCGCTGAAATCCGTCTTTTCAATGATTTCATCGATTTCCTGTTCCGAGAGAGAGGGCTTTTCCGCTAAAATCCTTTTCCGCTGAGAATTGATTAAACCGCCCTTGATATTTCCCTCTATGGGAGCAAAGCCATTTGCATAATAGACTTTGGCAACCTCCTGTACGCCGCCAAGCTCCTTAATATCAGACAGCAAATCCTCGCCTAATGTATAGCTTGGAGTATAGGGCCTGGCAAAGCTAAAGTAATCCGTGTCAGCAATTAGAAAATCACCGTTAATATGACCTTGCAGAAACTTATTGACATCAAAGCTCCCCACTAAGGTGTAAACGACATTAAATAAAATCAGCCCAACAGACAGGGACGCGATGACCAGCGATGCCTTTTTTCTGCTGCGAAAGATGTTGGACCAAGCCATGCGGGATATTTTCGCCCCACCTCTGCCGCGCTTAGTTTTTTTTGCGGTGGAGGCGGCAAGACCCGTATACCGCACCGCTTCCACAGGGCTGACTCTGCCCGCCTTTTTCGCGGGGCCGTGACAGCTTATCAGCACCGTAACCAGAGCAAGTGCCGCTCCAAGCAGGAATATCCACGGATTTGGGGGAGTCGGCATATAGTCGATGCTGAGAAAACCGAGCAGAACGGGAATCAGCACAATGCCCAGCAGATAACCCAAGAACAAGCCCACAGGAATGCCAACTACACAGAGCAACAGCGCCTGAAAGTTGACGATGCGGCCAAGCTGCTTTTGCGTCGCCCCAATGGTTTTCAGCAGACCGTAAAATCGTACGTCGCGCATGACTGAAATATAAAAAATATTGTATATGAGAAGATAGCCACTTACTAAGATAATGGCGATGATCAATGCCATTGCCGCAACAATTCCACTGTCCGAGCCTGTTGCACTGTAAGCGCCGTTAAAGAGGACGCCCGCAGCCTCGGCGTCAATTCCGGTATCCTGCGTGATAGTATTAACATTATCTTCAAGCACAGACAGCTTTCCGTCTACATTGGCGGTCAGTTTGGTTACGCCGTAATAACCGCCGCCCAACCGTGTTTCCGCCGGATTCACACCCGCCAACAGCTTATCCGCCAGAGTGTCGGAGATATATAAGATTCCGTAGGGCTGGAGATTTAAGTCGCTGTCCCAAAACCCACAGACGGTAAAATCCATGCTGTAAGGAGTTCCAGCCACTTCAAAATCCAGATGTACGATCTGCCCCAATTCCCTCGGTAGGTTCATTGCGTCCAAAATCCAGCTTGTCAGGGCAATTTCATTTTCCGCTTCGGGCAACCGGCCTGTCGTCGGCCTGCTGAAAGTAAATTCGGCAAAATTCTCATCAGCCGTGTGAATTTCGCCCTGTGCTTGACGGAATACACCCTCGGTTGTCGTGGTAATCAGCCTTGACAGGCCGTACTCCTCAATCAGCGGATGCTCGGCCACACGCTGCGCTTCATCTTGGGTAAGGTATTGAAAATCTACCTCCGTACTGCGCCCGTAGGCGTGTATCTGCATTTGCTGCATACCGTCGGAGAGGCTGATGCCGATGGTGAACACCGCCGTAATTAGAACAGTGGTCAGCACAACCGCAATCAGCGCAAAGATATTCCGGCTTTTATTCGCCAGAAAGCTTTGTTTCGATAGCCTTCTTATGATAGCTCGATTGTTATTCCTCATACCGTCACCGCCCTTCCGTAGCGGCGATCCTGCCGTCCTCAATCCGAATCACTCGGTCGGCAAGCTGGGCAATCTGCTCGTTATGGGTAATCATCACCATAGTCTGATGGAATTTAGTCGAAGTCATTTTCAAAATCCCTAAAACATCCTGACTGGTTTTGCTGTCCAGATTTCCGGTTGGCTCGTCCGCAAGCAGAATAGACGGCTTTGTGGCCAGAGCGCGAGCGATGGCGACGCGCTGCTGCTGCCCGCCGGAAAGATTGTTCGGCAAATTGTTTTTCTTCTCCGATAAGCCCAGGGTGTCAATAATATTCTCCACAAAGCTTTCGTCCACGGCATTTCCGTCCAACTCAATCGGCAGAACAATGTTTTCATAAACATTCAGAATGGGCACAAGGTTATAATTCTGGAATACAAAGCCTACATTCCTGCGTCGAAAGATAGTAAGCTGTTCATCCGTCATTCCCGAAATATCCTTGCCGCCGACAATGACCTTGCCGCTTGTCGGCGTATCCAACCCTCCCAGCATATGCAGGAGCGTGCTTTTTCCTGAGCCTGACGTACCGACAACGGCGACAAATTCACCCTCCTGTATTGCCAAATCAACGCCGTCCAATGCCTTGACGGTGTTGGGGTCTTTTCCATAATATTTTTTTAAGGCTTCTGTTTTCAAAACCATGCTATATACCTCCTTGTCCTGATACTGTCATCATAAACCGCAATTCTTACAGGCTCCTAACAGAATTGAATTTATTTCTTACAGTTCTGTAAGAACATTGAGAATGTCGTATATTTCCCCGGCTTGGAATCTACGAGGATATAGCCGCCCTGTTTTTGAAATATCAGTGAAGCTAAATAAAGCCCTAATCCAGCCCCGTCAACACCTTTTGCGTTTTGCGCCCGATAAAACCGCTTGAAAATAGAGTTCCACTCGTCGGGAGCAATTCCAAAAGAGGACTGGATTAAGGTGGAAAATACCCATGAGCCAATCATCGACATGGATGCTTGGAACACCTGTCAGGAGATTGCCGCAAGAAACTACAAGCCCCGCCCCACCAAGGATAATGAAATCAGCCTGTTCGGCGGTTTGCTGAAATGCATGGATTGCGGCTTTGCCATGAGGTACACGCAGGAAACCCATAATTACCCCAAGAAAGGCTTTGTCAAATATGTTTCCTACCTCATCAAGTACATCGAAATCGGAGAACGCAAGGTAGTGGATGGGCAGAAGTGCCGGGATGTGGTGATTCACTATAATCTGGTGGATAAAGCAGGGTAAGCCCCATACCCTGCTTTATCCAAACACCACTAACGAGTGGTTTGGATACGGAACCAATCCAGCTCACTTTACGGAGGAGACACCCACGCTTCACAACATTCGCACCATTTTCCATGAAGGACTGCATATGGGAGCGATTCAAGCGTTAAAAAGGCGGATCGAGCTCGAAGCGGAATAACTCAGGTAAACGGGGGCTCCCAGAGCTTCTTTTTCCAACCGAGCGAGTTGCCGGTTACCTGCAAATGGTCATCGAGGATGATATCCATGCCGAAGGGAAGCTTCTCGCCATGCCGAAAACGGACATCCCGCAGCTCTACCTTGTAACCGGTCTGAAGCTTCTGGCATGAAACATGCACGCGATGCGCAAAGGCAAGGAAGCTGCGAACTCCGTCGCTGCCCATGACCGCTTGAACGACATCGTTCTGCTCTTCCTTTTGGAACAGGGTTTCTTCCTTAAGCAGGGAGCCGCGGATCGAACCGGCGATATAAGTCTGATCAGTTTCGTAAACATAGCCCCATCTGTGGGGCAGCAACCCGGGAATCAGGAAGGAATACCCGTCGACACCATAATGCCTTCGAATCGCTTGCTGCATCAGACGGTGAACAAGAATACGGTACCCGATAAAGAGAAAGGTTAGAACGTATACCAGAGGGAATACCACCTGTGCTTCCATGACTCCGAGCAGCCATAACAGCAAAGCAGCTAAATGAAGCCCGAACATGACCGGATCAAAAATCGGGATCGTGTCGGCATGGAACCATTTCCTTGAGATCGGCCGAAAGCATTGCACTCCATACGCATTGAAGAAATCGAGAAAGACATGAAACACAACCCCCGCCATGGTCCAGAGAAACAGCAGGAGCATATGATCCCAGGCCTGAAAGAGATACGCAATCAAGGGAGTAAGTAAGACCGGCCAACCAACCAGCATGGGCAAGGAATGGCTGAACCCCCGATGATGCAATAAATAGGACTCATAACCTCGTATACGAATGATACTATCGAAGTCCGGAGCATTCGAGCCGATAATCGCCGCCGCAAATAAGCCGTAAACCGCGGACGATGGGTCTCCGATTCCTGGATCGGATACGGCCATGGCCAATCTGCCTAATGTCACACCGAGAAGAAGATGGCTTCCGGTATCCATAACAATCACCTCATCATTTAATTTTGGCTCATGATCGTCTATTCAATCTATTGTTAATGGAACATCGGGTGCTATAGAAGGACGTCCCAGGGACATATAGTGCAAGCCATATCGTTTACAGTTCTCGGTCATTACCGCGATGTCTAACATATTCCTGGCATCAAAAATATATGGCGATCTCATTACCTGCCTCAGTCTGCCCCAATCCAAGCGGTTGAACTGATCCCAATCGGTTACAATAACCACGCAATCGCTCCCGTCAGCCGCCTCATACATGTCGGTGTCCACATCAACCTGCCGATCCGGCAAGCCGGCGACAACCGGGTCATATGCCCTGATACGCGCGCCCGCTTCTTGCAGCATCGAACTAATCCTGAGCGCAGGAGCTTCACGCGTATCATCGGTATTCGGCTTAAAGGCCAATCCGTAGATCGTAATCTGCTTATCCTCCAAAGATCCGAAGATGCCTTCCAGCCTTCTGCAAATAACCTGAACTCGCTGCCTGTTAATCGCCTCGGTTGCTTTCAGCAGCTCCATATCCAGATGCTCTTTGGCCGCTAACGCTATGAGCGCACGAAGATCCTTGGGAAAGCAAGACCCGCCATACCCCGCCCCGGCGCGCAGAAACTCGGAACCAATCCGACGGTCAAGGCCCATTCCTTCCGCAACCGCATCGACCGAAATCCCCAGTGCATCACATAAGTCCGACATCATGTTGGCATAAGATATTTTCATCGCTAAAAACGCATTGGATGCGCATTTGATTAACTCCGCTTCTCTTAATCCGCATTTGATGACGGGCGATTGAATGGCCGCGTAGATCTCCTCCAGCCGATGATGGGCTTCCGGACGGGAAGCGCCAAAAACGAGACGATCCGGAGCAAGAAAATCCCGGACAGCAGAGCCCTGCCGTAGAAATTCAGGATTATGGGCAACAGCAATGGATGCGGAGGCAGGAAACTGTTGATGCAGATAGGCTTCGATTTGTTCACAGGTTCCTGCAGGAACCGTACTTTTAATAATCAAGAGTGTGTCTCTATGCAGCATCGGGGCAATCGAACGTACGACCGACCACAAGGCGGAAAGATCGACTTCGCCGGATTCGGATGAAGGAGTGCCTAGGGTCAAAAAGACAGCGTCGCTTACAGGCACGGATGCAGAGACATCTGTCGAGTAATCCAGCCGTCCCTGAAGCTCCACGTCACGGATCATAGACTCAAGCCCCGGCTCCCAGAGCGGCATGACACCGGATTTTAGCAGCTTGATTTTCTCTTCATTCACATCCACACATACTGCTTGATGTCCAAGATAAGCCAAGGATGCTCCCGTAACCAACCCGACGTACCCCGTGCCGATGACTGTAATTCTCAAGCGGATTCACCCTCCTCCCGCAGCTGCCCGTTTCTTGTTGCTTCCGGATTTTGCTCTGTCTTTACAATCTGCTGGCAGCGGGTGTATATCGGCCCCATGGCTTTTTCCCAAGTACGGGCTTGCGCTTGTTCCCTTGCCTCCGTACCGAATCTCTGCCATTTGTCCGGTTCGTCGAACCAGTCAGACAGTGCGGCAAGAAAGCTCTCTACATTCCCCGCTTGAGCGTGCAAGCCGGTTCTTTCATGCTGAACAATCTCGGTTACGCCTCCTCTGTCGGCTACTATAGCAGGGAGACCGGAGGCGGCCGCCTCCAACACAACGTTGCCGAAGGTTTCTGAAGCGGAGGGAAAGACGAATACATCAGAGGATGCATACAAAGCAGCAAGCTCTTCCCCGCTCCGATAGCCGGTAAAGGTGACATTCTGCGGAGCCTCCCTGCGGCCTTGCTCCATCATCGGGCCATCGCCGACGACAAGCCAATGCACTTGACTGCTTATGCGCTCCGGCAACCGATGCATTAATTGAAGCAGTACATCCAGGTCTTTCTCCGGAGCCAGTCGGCCAACGTATAGCAGAAGATATTGCTCCTTGATGCCGTAAAGCTCGCGGACAAGGCCGGAACGCTTGGCGGGGGTGTACTTGTTGCAGTCAATCCCTCGCGACCACAGCTCTAGATTACTTAATCCATTGGATTGCAATAGTTGAATCGTCTCCTGTGAAGGGGCGAAAATAGAGCGGCAATGCCGGTGGAACCATTTCATATAGGACCAATACCAGGAATGCGCGAACGGAAACCAGTAAGACTCGAGATACTGATCGAAATGGGTGTGATACGAGGCAACGATGGGAATTTGGAGCTTTTGAGCGGCAGACATACCGGCGAGGCCTACGCTAAATGGGGTGGCAATATGAACAATATCTGGTTTGAATAGAGAAAGCTCCTGGCGGATACGCAGCAAATTTGGAATAGCGAATCGATACCCCGGATAAGCCCAAAACGGGATGCTAGCCAGCTGGAACACCAGATCCTCATAGACGGGCTCCGGTTCCGTCGGAACGAACAGCTTGCATTCATCCCCTCGGACGGACAGGTACTCGGTCCAACGCTTCAGGGTTAGCGCGACGCCATTGACCTGAGGGACAAACGTGTCTGAAAAAACAGCTATCCTCATTTAGCCACTCCCTTTCTCAATACCTATCCCCAAAGTAACACGCCATCATAATCGCTGATTCATCGCAAAGTAATCTCTGTGAAAATTCGGGGGAGGATTTTTTAGTAATTTGTCTAATAAGGACTACATATCGGAACGATTCAAGCTCTCAAGAGACAACTTCTCGTAAAGGAATGATTTTGATGAAAAAGCTTCTGGCAGGAATTTTCACTGTTTTGATTTTCTCCATTACCCCATTACCTACACACGCGGCAGACATACAAATAAAAGTGGATGGTGTTACGATTCCCTCCGATGTGAAGCCCGAAATGAAGAACAATCGAACCATGGTCCCGCTGCGAGTGATCAGTGAGAATTTGGGAGCCAGGGTCAACTGGTCCGATTCACAAATCGTGCTCACTAAAGGAGATGTAAAGGTAAGCTTGCGGCTGAATAGCACTACAGCAATGAAAAATGGAAACAGCGTGCCGCTTGATGCCAAGCCTTATCTAAAGCATAATCGCACGATGGTTCCACTTCGTTTTATTGCAGAGATGTTTGAGTCCAATGTCAGCTACAGCAACTTTGTCGTAACTGTCGAGACAAAGCCCCTGGTCATTGATGGGATAGAAGTGAAAGCCTTGCAAGAGGAACACCATATGATACTGGGCGGCATTGTGAATCAAATCCATGGGAATGGCTACAATGAAGCAATATATAACATTTTTGTAGAAAACAAAGGAGAGAAGGTCGAAGAACCTTCTAATTACTCCTGGAATAGTAGTCACCTCTCACCTGGCGATTATTATAAAGGTGGACAATATGACTTTTTAGACCAGGATGGAAACACCATACAACGTTTTGACATTTATACTTTAGTTGATTCGTCTGATGAGGACCAGGACCCTGATGTTTTGATTCATGATCCAAATGTAGACCAATGGTATCAGTTTAGTGACACAGCGAAACTAGATATTCTCCGGTTAAGCGACACCGCCTCAATGAACGGCTTCCTGACAGAGATCAGCAATGACGTTCCATAAAGGGCACAACTGCTTAAATTGAAGTTACCTTCAAACAATGAAAAGGGGCTTTCCCAAAGGTTAATTACCTGGAGGGGCCCTTTTTGATTGCTGAGGGTTAGCTCAAAAAATGGCTTTGGCGAGATCCTTCACTTGAGCGGAGTTGGTTGATTAGGGCGTGTCTGAAACTCTTAATAGGGACACAGTCTACCGTAGTGAATTTATTTCCATTACATTCGCCATTTGACGCTCAAACCCCATTTTAGTGAAAAATCTTCGCTTACATTTCCAATAATGATCGATTTTCCTGCTTCATCCCAATCTAAGGTCAAAAATTTCACTAGAGGTGCTCTAGGCCGATTTTTCTGAAATTTAGTGTCCTTTTGTTCACTGCAGCTACCTATACACTCGGCGTGGATCGCGGTCAGGTAAAGATTGGATGTTGGCACCTAAAAACGCAGTCAACGTCAAAAACCAAGGAACGAAGTCAGAATAGACCGCTTCAGTTCCTTGGGTTGTTTCAATTGTCATCCTATTTTACTGTTGATCAGCCAACCACTTGGTGCCTTCCTCTTGGGCTTTTTTCATCGCCTCGGCTGCACTTAGCTCTCCTAACATTACACGCTCCACATTCTCTGACAGGATGTAGCGCGGTTGACCGGAGCGGTATGGATAACGCGGTGTCCACAGCTGGCTCATGGACTTCAGGATAATATCCATCTGTCCAATCTCCTTCACGGAAGACCAGTTCTCGGCTGCCTTGATCACCGGCATACTCTGTGAACGCTGTTCCTCCCACATATACTGCTGGAAGAACTCACTGCCGCTGAATTTCAGCCATTCCCAGGCCAGGTCCTTATTACTGCTGGATGCTCCGATCGAGAAAGGACTTCCGGCGAACATGCCGCCCATTCCTGTTGTCTGATTCTTAAATAGTAAAGCTGCCTGGTAGCGATCCTCCAGCCCGAGGTTAGCCAGCGAATTGATGAAGCCCGGAGTTTGACGCAAGTTGATCGCAATGTTGTTCTTCTCCGTCAAGAAATTTTCGGCGCCTTGTCCAGCCATGGTTCCCTCTGGAGCATACTTGAGTGCTTCTTTCAGCAAATCGGTCGCTTGCACCATGGTCTCGCTGTCGAATTCCAGCTTCATGTCCTTCCACAGGAACCCGGTGCCCCACTGTCCGCCCAGGGATTCATTAATATTCATGACCGTATCGGCTGCGTCCCCGCCCTTGAAGGTCAGACCGTAGTTCTGTTCGCCTGTCTTGGGGTTTTTGCCTGTCATCTTGGAGGCCTTCTCCAAAACCTCCTCAATCGTCGGAGATTCGGACAGGTATTCTACACCCCAATCATCGAACAGCTGACGGTCGTATACAATGACCCGCGAATCACCGATAAAAGGCAGGCCATAGACCTGCAGGTCCTGATCACTCGGTCCCATGGCCTTCCAGCCCTCTACCTGTCCGTTCAGGTAAATGCCCAGATCAAAGCTGTCTTTATCGATATAGGGCTGCAACGGCTCAAGCAAGCCTTGTTCTACGAACGTCGTAATCCCCGGCACTTGATATACATCAGCTGCCCCTGATTGAAGCATCGTTTGTGTCTTCTCGTTGTAGTTATCCCAGCCCATCAAAATGAATTCGACCTCGGTGTCAGGATACTGCTTCTCGAACTCATCCTTCAGTACCTTTACACCCTTAGAAGTTTGGCCGGAGACGGGATCGGTCTTGTCTTCCAGCGAGAAGTCGCCCACAAGCTGCACCTTCAATTTTCCAGTCGGCTTATCATTCGTCTCCGTTGCTGCATTACTGGTGCTTTCCGTTGGTGCCGGCTGATTGTTGCTCTTCGCCGCCCCGTTAGAATTACCATTTGTTCCGCATGCGCTTAGAATCATAGTGGACGCCAGCAGCGTTCCTATCAACTTCAAGGTCAATTTATTAAACATGATTAGCTCTCCCAACTCCATTATATTTTTTAAAAATTGCCGCTTACCTGCTTACCAGTCCCGCCTCTTTAAGTACCCCGCAACCTCCGGCTATCACTCTCCCTTCAAGCCGCTGAGGGCAATACTGCGAATAATGTATTTTTGTAAAAATAGAAACACTAGGATGATCGGCAGAATGCTCATTGCCGCTGTAGCCATCGTTACCCCCATCAATCGGGTGCCATTCTCTGATGAGAAGCTGGACAGAAATAACGGTACGGTCTTCATATCCTGATCGTTAATGACAACGAGCGGCCACAGGAAGGAATTCCAGCTGTCCTGGAAGGCCAGGATGGCCAGTGTCGCTGTAATAGGCCCCGTCAGAGGGGCAAAGATACGGAAGAAGATCGTGAACTCATTGGCCCCATCAATCTTGGCTGACTCACGCAGTCCTTCGGGAAGACGATCAAAATACTGCTTCACCAGCACAATGCCAAGCGCATTAATGATCGCCGGAAAGATCAGCGGATATTTGGTATTAATCATTCCGAGGTCATTGAACATACTGAACATCGGAATCAGTCTGGCCTCGAAAGGAATCATCATAGTAGCCAGAACTGCAAAGAATAAGAGCTTCTTCCCCCGAAATTCCCCTTTGGAGAAGGCATACCCGGCCAGCAGCGCAGAAGACACGCTAAGCAGGACACTGAATAGTGCAATGATTGACGAATTGGCATAGGTCTTGAACAGAGCCCCATTCTCGAATACAAGCTTATAGTTGAATAGGGAGAATTGCTCGGGAATGAGCCGCGGCGGAAACGGAACGGCTATATTGCTGGTCCTCTCCAGGCTGACGCTGATCATCCAGAGGAAGGGGTACACCATCAGCACACCCAGTCCAAGCAGGAGCAGGAACAACAATCCGCCCAACAGTTTCCCTTTTCCGGTTGCACTCAACATGTTATAAATCCCACCTTATATCTTCATCTTCGTGACTTTGGTATTGATGTAAGTGAAAACCAGAATAAAGAAGAACAGAATATAGGACGCCGCAGAGGCCAGACCATATTCATGACCACCGAACCCTCTTTCGAAAATAAACCCGACAACCGTATGCAAGGAGCGTGCCGGACTTCCCTGCAAGCCGCCAAGCATATAAGCATCCGAGAACCGCTGCAAGCCGCCAATCCAGCCAATGATGAACAAGACCGTCAGACTTCCGACCATATTCGGCAGGGTGATGTACAGCCACTGCTTGAAGCCTGATGCCCCGTCTATGGAAGCCGCTTCGTAGTAATCGCTTGATATCGCCTGCAGATTGGCCAGGTTAATAATGATGACGAACCCCAGCCAATGCCAGACTGAGAGAATGATCGCCCCCCACTTGGCCGAGAGCGGCTGCGACAGCCAGACTACCTTCTCGAAGCCCAACAATTGCGCCGCATAGTTGAGCGGTCCATCCGGATGGAGAAGCGCCAGAAAGACAGTGGCAGCTGCAACAATAGAAGTGACGTTGGGCAGATAGAACAACACCTTAAAGAAGTTGGAGCCGCGACGTAAATTGTTGATCAGGCAAGCAATGATGAACCCGATCGGAATGGCAATCAGAAGCTGGAAGACCGTAATGTAGAGCGTGTTGTACACCGAATACCAGAAGGTGCCGGACTCCAGTACGCTCATGTAATTCTCCAGCCCAACGTACCGCTCGTCAGCCCCCTTGGTGAAGCTAAGCCTCAGCGACTCCGCCAGCGGGTAGATCATGAACACCGCAATACCAAGCAAGGTGGGCAGAAGAAACAGATACCAGGCAAGCACAGGCTGCCTCCGGATCCTTTTATTGCGTTTACGCGGCAGGCTTTGATCCAAGGCGCCGAGCGTTGTAGCTTTTGACATGTGGTTGGACAAGGGAACCATCCTCCTTGCTGTTCATTTCGAAAATTAATCATCTTAGAGATTGTTCAAAAAGTTAACGCTAACCCGCTTCAACATCGGACTGCAATTCCGAGTATCTGTACTTGGGATCGAGGGCGGACAAACGAATTTCCCGCCACTTCTCTGATTTCCAGCGCCGAAGCATGAGACAGGCTCTAATCCATTCATCTATAATAAAGGCCAGCCAAATGCCGTATATCCCATAACCCCATACGATTCCGAACAAGTACGCCGCAGGAACGCTTACTCCCCACATCATGATAAGGCCCAGCATGACAGGATATTTTACTTCACCGCTAGCATTCAGCGAAGCGATCATAATGACATTGCAGGCGCGGGCGGACTCCAGCAGGACGGACAGCAGGATCAGATTGGAAGACATGTTAATAACATGGCTGTCCGCTGTAAACAAACCCAGCAGCGGCTTGGACAACAGATACAGGAGCAGATTGACAGAGCAGCTGATGAGAAGCCCTATTCTAAGATGTCGAAGCCCGACGGTTTTCGCCGATTCCGGTTTTCCGGCTCCAATCAGATGGCCAATGATGATCGAGGTCGCTTGACCGATAGAGACCGATATCAGAAAGATATATCCGGTAAGCGTCTGTGTGTAGATCTTGGTGTTGATGGCCGTAGTCCCAAGGAGCGTCACGATCATCATAATGACTACCTGGGAAGCAGAATAGGAGAGATTCTCCCCGGCAGAGGGAATGCCTAGCTTGAAGATTTCTCTCACATCAGCAAGCCGGAACAAGAGCCCCTTACCACGGAATAAGGCTTGACCCATCGCACGAATCAACAGCACCACCGCCAACGCCACGCCAAGCAGCTTGCTTCCAAAGGTCACCCACGCCACACCCTCGACCCCATAGGAAGGCAGGCCGAAGGGTTCGAATAGCACCAGATAATTGCCCAGCGTATTGAGAGAAACCATCGTGAAGGATAGCAAGAGCATCCGTTTGACCATGCCATTCATGCGCAGGGTCATTTCCGCAGTCATAATAAAGGCCGTGGCAATAGAGGCTAGTCCTGTAACCGATAGATACACCGTACCGTACTGCATTAACTCCTTCGGCAAAGAGATGGCATGAAGAATCGGTTCAGGGAACAAAAACAATACGATGCTGGCTATACCTCCGAGCAGCAAATTCGCTATAATGGCCGTCCGGGCAACAACGGCCGCCTCAGCCCGCTTCCCCGAGCCGTTCAATTGACTCATAATGATTCCGGCCCCTACGGTAGCGAATCCAAACAGCAAATTGACGGTTGTGAGCAATTGCGAGACCGTCCCTACCGCGGCAACGGCAAGATCAGAATATTGGCTAAGCATCAAAGTATCGATGGTGAGGATGACCGTCTGCACGAGCTGGCTCAGAAACAGCGGTCCGGCCAAACCCAGCAGGGTCAGAGGGGCAGGACTGCTTGGCCCTGGGTGCTGCATTTCGCCCTCTCTCTTGCAGTTATTCTTCATGCTGCTGCTCATTTGCAAAATAAACCGCATTGGTGCAGGCTATGGTGGTCAGGATTCCGTTGATGGTGCCGAACAGCCGGACACGCAGCCACCGCAGTCCTGCGGTTGTCAGGGGAATCGGCAACCCGTCGCACTTGATCGCCGGTACTTTTGCCAGCTCCCCCAGATTCGAATCGATGATGATCAGGCTGCCTCCCTCCGCTCCCCAAGGACGCTCTGGCCGGGGTGAGCCCGTAATCTTCACCGTCAGCTCGGCTTCTGGCTGAGCCTCCCTGACAGGCAAAGGAACCACGCTCCCAAGCCCGTACCGATCAGCTCCCAGGTTGAGACTGACCTCCAGAAGCGGCCCCATGCTCAGGCAAAGCCGTCCCTGCCGGATTGCCGCAATAAGATCGGTTAATGAATGCGGCAAGGGTGCATCAGGCAGGCCGATATACGTGTAAGCGGCCAGAGGGTCGGCCGGATCCGATCTATGCCAATCCCGGCCGGCTGTAGCGGATATCCGGTACCCTTGGTTCAACAGCTCGGTCCATTGTCTGAAGGCCGGCGCATTATGATTCTTCATGGAAGGCATCGTCTCATGCCATACCTCCATATAGTCAATCTGATTCCAGTCGCTGACGGTGTAATCCCAATGACAGCCTGTACAGATCGGACTGCCGAAGCTGTAGGGATGGGCAATGCCCACGATGCCCCCCTGCTCATGGACGCGGGCGATGCCCTTATGAATATCACCCGGCCCAAGATCTCTCCACTCGCAATAAGGAGCGCCAAGGGTCAGCATATGTCCGTAGAAGGTCGTCCATTCCATGCCGGGAATAATGGCAATGCCTGTCTGTCTGCTGACGGCTTCGGCATCCGCCAGTCCCGATACGGTGTTGTGGTCTGTGAGAGCGATGCCTTCAAGCCCAAGCTCTGCGGCTGCCCGGCACATCTCTAGCAGGGAATGCGTCCCGTCGCTATGGGGCGTATGGGTATGAAGCTCGAATGGAAGCCATCTCATTGATCCGTCCCCCTTACCAACAATTCGTAGCGGCAATCGGGTGTAACCACACAATGCACACTGATGGTTACCTTCCATACTCCGGAGGGAACGTCCCCGGCGATGAATCCGGGAGAGGTCTTGCTGCCATCGGGGCAGATCATATGCCGCTGCTCCGGAGCATGCCGGTGCGCCGAGCCGCGAAAGCCCAAGGGGCTGTCCAGAGACAGGGTCAGCAAATTCTGCAAGGGATAATAATTCTCCCACTGCTTCTTATACAGCTCCGCCCATGCCGGATCGGAGTAGTTCTCGATAGCTTCTAAAATAAGCGGCTTGGATGCCTCTCTGTCTAAAAATTGCTTGGGCGCATACCTGAAGTCGATCTCCAGTGATGACAAGGCATGCTCCAAATGAAACTGGTAAGTAATATGGGTTTTGGAGCTAAGCGGAGTAAGCTTCCCCTCCACCGCGATAATGTCTTTAGGCATGGGTCTGTACCTCTTTCTCGCTGTATTCATCGATATGGTATCGATACCTGAACAACACTAGCATAATCATTGCTTGTTAAATAAACTCCTGATTTTTAGCCGATTTATGTTAAATCTAGCCGCTTGATAGGTTCGGGATGAACAGACAGAAAAAACAGGCCCGTCAACTTAGACAGACCTGCTTAAGGATTGGTTCATATTATATTCTTCTACAGCTTGCCCGCTCCATGATCCGATGCGGCAGGTAAATTTCCTTGCAGCATGGCTGCCCCCGATCTTCAATCAAGTTATGCAGATATTCAAGCGAAGTCCGTCCAAGCTCGCGGGCAGGCTGATGCATGGAGGTAAGCATCGGTCGGACTGCTTTGGCGATCAGACTATCGTCAAAGCCCATGATCGATATATCCTCGGGAATACGGAGTCCATAATCAAGGATGCAGTTCATGGCCCCTACGGCCATATCATCGCTGGCGGCAAATACAACTGTAGGCCGCTCTCCTGCTCCTTGCTCCAGAATCTCCTTCATCCTTATTCGTCCGCTCTCCTGCTTATAGTTGCCGAACTTGACGAAGTCAGGATTTAGCGGAATACCGGCTTTGCTCAAGGCATCCAGATAACCCTGATAGCGGCTTTGCCCTGAAGTTACATCCTCCAGATCCCCGCCCAGGAAGGCAATTCGGCGATGACCGAGGCCAATAAGATAATCGGTGGCATCCGATGCCGCCTGATAGTCATTAATCAGCACAGAGAACCTGTCCGGCAGCGGGGAACGGACACAAGAGAACAGGATGGGCATAGACGCGCTTTCTATAAAAGAAAGAATACGTTCGTCCGTCTTTTGATGCATGATGATAATTCCGTCTACCCGCATTTCCTGCACGGCTTGCAGATACTTCAATTCCTTATCCAGATTCTCCGCAATATTGCAGACGATCAGATTATAGCCATATTCGCTGGCGCTTTCCTCGATGCTGCTTAATATCGTTGAACAGAAATAATTCGTGAAATCGGGAACAATGACCCCAATGGTATTGGTCTTCTGTTTTTTTAAACTGCGGGCAATCTGGCTTGGAGAGTAGTTCAGCTCCTTGATCGCCTGGTTCACCTTATCCAGGATACGTTGGCTAATATATTTTTCTCCATTCAGCACTCTGGATACACTAGTAACAGAGACCCCCGCCCGCTCAGCTACATCTTTAATTCTTGCGCCCATCTGTAATCACTCCTTAACAAAGGCAATGCGGATAAAACTTAAGGATTTTACATTACCCATTATACAGACAGTTGCGTATCGAAGTGTAAAGCCAGTGTTATATCTTACCGATTACTAACCGAGTCTACTAGTTTTTGTGATCTGTGCTAGGCGCACAAAAAAAGGAGGGGCCGATGCACCGATCGGCCTCTCCTTTTATATGGCGTATATAATTGCTAGATAGCAAGCTCTCCGTCTTCGGCTGCCTTCAGAAATGCGTCGATGGGCAAAAGTCCATCTTCCTGTATCGGTCTAGGCCGCACACTTACATATCCGTCCTCTGATTCGATAGCCTCCGTATCAATAAGAGACTTTACTACGGAAAGTCCCCATAACAGGGACGGATCCTGGATCTCATGGGTCTGTACCATCTGTTTGATGTTGTACACATCCTCATATCCCATGAAGGATAATACAATTACATATTGTACCTGATGATGATGATTCGATACTATAAAAACCCTTCGATATCCATGAGGCACATGACAAACCGGTTGCCATCTTACAACAAGCGAGTTTTTAGACACGTCCAATTTTTACACGGAAGTTTTCCGGTCCTTGCTCAAGGTATTCCCAAGTGAACTTATTCGGCCGTTCAATTTGAAATTGGAAATAGAGCGGCTTCGGATCATGATCATTGATCAACAGCATATCTTCTCCTGGATTCAATGTATCAAAGGTTTCAAAAATAACCTTATGCTTAATTTGCGGCGGGTACTCGGGTGCAACGACTGTAGCTTTGAAATTTTCCATTGTTCATTCCTCCTGAAAAGTCTTATTTTTCACAATGTTCGTGATAAAGTGTTGAGATTACACCGAAGAAGGCATAATAAAATGGTTCTGGCGCAACTAATCTGAAATGGCCGACCTCATCACAAGAAAAGTTAAGTGCCTTTTCCAATAAACGATAGGTTGAGTAGGCATAGAAGCAAAAGTACTTGTACTCGAATTTTGGCATTTTGTCATAGATGACGGCAATTTCTTCTTTATATTGATCAATGTTTTTTACAGCTTCCTTAACGATCGTCTCAATATCCTCAATGCCCGCCTCGAGCAGCAGTTCATTTTTTTCTATGCGGATATTTGCCACTTATATCACCTCCAACTTGTTTTCTGTCTATAATTCTAACGGACGTATCTATATCGTTTGTGCTTGCCGTCACATTTCATAAATACATAAAAAAAGAATCAGCTTTAAGCTGACTCTAACGCCCTGCCGATCACTGCCTGCCCCCGACTCCTCCATATTGTAGGCGATGAATCTGTCTCATAATTCTGGAAATATTTCCACGGTTGGCATAAGCTAATAAAGCTATTGTTGCCAAAGAATATTGCTGATATAGTATAGAATCAATTGAAGGAACTGTTACGTGACATCTCAGGGAAAGCGCGCAATTACAGGGCTTTTTTTAATAAAAGAAGGGGCGGGGAGCCACATGACCGAACTGCAAGCGACAAGGGCCGTATTAACGAAAGAAGACCTGGTCCGTGCTTTTAGAGAATGCGGATTAAGGGAAGGGCAGCATATATTTGTCCATACGTCTTTAAGTAAATTAGGCTTTGTAGTAGGCGGAGCCGAAACCTTAATTCAATCCCTTCTCGAAATTGTTGGTGAAGAAGGGACTTTGATGATGCCCTCCCAAACCTGGAAGAATCTTGACCCTTCCACAGGAGTACATGGCGATGTGCCCATGGAATGGTGGCCGATCATTCGGGAGAACTGGCCGCCCTACGATAAGGAAATAACTCCCGCGATCGGCATGGGCGTCGTTGCTGAAGTGTTCCGCAAGTGGCCGGGAGCCAAAAGATCCGATCATCCGGCTCGGTCGATCGCCGCAGTGGGTAAGCATGCGGAATATTTGACGCAGAACCATGATTTGTGCAACATTTTCGGGAAGGACTCCCCGCTTGATAAGTTGTATCGACTGCACGGGCACGTCCTCCTGATCGGCGTCGGCTATGATAAAAACACTTCGCTGCACTTGGCTGAAACTATAGCTGGTTTTCCTTCCAAGAAGTTTGTCCATGAAAGCAGTGCAATTATGGAGAACGGAACGCGCAAGTGGGTAACCTATGAAACCCAAGCTGTGGACGATGAAGACTTTATCCGCCTGGGAGAAGAATATGATAAAGAAATGAACATCAAGATTCATAAAGTCGGAAACGCCGAAGTCCGGTTTCTGGACCAACCGCAGTTGGTGGACTGGGCAGCTGCTTGGATGGAGAAAAACAGAGGTTAGGATTGCCTTCTGGAAGGCCCTTTGTGCATATATTGCTAGATAGCAAGCTCTCCGTCTTCGGCAGCCTTCAAAAATGCGTCGCTGACAAACGGGAAGTAAAAATTATTTTTTCCTAACCGGTATCCATATCTCCCCTGCTTCATACCCGGCCATTCCATAGTACATTTCGAAGCTGGGGCCTTCTACCTGCTCGTATTCGGATGTCGGAAACCATTCGGAATAGATCCGATCCCACAGCTTTTGCAAATCACATTGCGGTTCCGGGAAGATAGCCCATGTTAATGCCGGGACAGAGAGCTTTGTAAATCTCTCCGGAATTTCAAGCCCCTTGGGCAGATGATAACAAATCATGTATTTGAAGGATTCCCCATTGTCATCATATAAGGCAGCGTGCAGCAGGGTGTCGCCAAACCGTCCCAGCAATTCGTTCATTAGATCCACACTGCCGTCATCATCACACTTTTTACGAAACTCCGGAACTTCAGCAAATGCGGTCTGTCTGTTTGAATTCATAAGGCCATACACTCCAAACATCTCAAAAGGCCCTCTTTGTTCTATCCGATAATTCATTTCGACATCTCCCTTTATTGAAATATGAAAGGACATTCGAGGATAGGCCTTAAGAGAAACCCCTTTATCGCGCGCCGATATGGGTATGATCCCATGAAGATTCTTAAACGCCCGTGAGAATGCCTCTGGCGAATCATATCCATATTTCATAGCCATATCAATAACCTTGGCATCTGTCGTCTGCAGTTCAAAAGCTGCCAAAGTCAACCGCCGGCGCCGAATGTACTCGGATAACGATACTCCTGTAATGAACGGAAACATCCTTTGAAAATGATAAGTAGAGCAACAGGCGATCCGGGCAATTTGATCATATGAGATATTGTCCGCCAGATTTGTCTCGATATATTCCATGGCGTTATTCATCCTGTCCAACCAATCCATCGTGTTCCCTCCCTTCAACATCAACTTTATGGCAGATAGGAAATGAATGCCGTGCAGTTTCTGCACGAAAAAGTCAGATGGGCGGCATTACTTGTGAAACGGTTCAGCATTCTTTTCAAACCCATAATCCCGTTCGACTTTACAAATTCTCGTTTTGTATTCGAGATACCAATCCGACTTCCCCTGCTGCTGAGCGATCAAATGTCGTTCGTTCTGTTTCCAATTCTTTATAGCTTCGAGCGACTCCCAATAGGAGACCGTAATCCCCAAGCCTTCCCGGGCGCTTTCTACTCCTAAAAACCCAGGCTGGGAATATGCGAGTTTCTCCATTTCTTCTGCCATTTCTGCATATCCTTGATCCCCATCCGTTCTTTCGGAGGTAAAAATAACGGCATAATAAGGGGGTTCCGGTGTACGTGCTATTCCGTTCATTAGTCATTCACTCCAGACATATATAAACTTCAAGATACTTGATGAGGTGCATTTCGAACCTCCCGATATCTTTGAGAACGATCATGTCTATCACTCCAATACAAAGTCCTGTGAAAAGTAAAAAAGGTTAGGATATCGTTTCGCAACTTTTTGACAAGAGCCACTGCTCTATATGATTCAGATGCTCCAATTTTGAAAACCCATCTTTACTAAGGAAGCTTGTATTTCCTGATCCGCTTTGCTTTTGGAGGTCATGAATTCCACTTCGGACAATGCCGCCGGAAGCTTTTGCCGGATAAAAGAATCAAAATCAACAGCCGTTCTGGAAATGCGCAGCTTACGCAGTGAGGGCAACTGCTCCAATCCCGACAAACGAGTCAGGCCTTTGCAATTCGAGATGGTGATCTCCTCCAGCGCCTCCATCCGCCGGTCGAAGCTAATTTCCCGTAGCTGAGCTTGATCCTCGATCATTAGGCTTGTCAGCACTCGGAAATTCGTAATATTGCTCAGGTCATGAAAACCGCGGATTCTGCAAATCTCCAAGTGGTCAAATTCATTCTCTTCAATTTCTTGGATATGCTCTCTACCTCCAAGCAGAATACGAAGCTGCTTTAACTTCTTCAACCGGTTTACAAAATGTAACGGCAATTTGCTGATCGAATGCAGAGCGAGGTAATTCAAATCTTCCAGATTGTCTATCGCATCCAGGTTTTTCACCTTGCCCCCGACATGCAAATGTTCCAGTTGGGAGAACGCTTTGAAATACTCCAGGTTGAGCACCCTTTTATCAGAAATAATCACCAAATCCCTTAAAGAACGCAGCGAGTCAAATCCCAAAATATCCGTGTTCTCTAACTCATATATACCCAGATTCAAACTGCATAAGTGTTCCAGCACGGCCAACGTTTCGGTGTGATGCGCCTGGACAAGACTATCGAGATGCAGCATTTTGACATGGGGAATTCTCAGGAGTGTACGGTCGTCGAACGAGAGGGAATAATGGGCATAGAACCGTACTCCGAAGTTTTCATCCAAAGACGCGCACAGCTCGTCTACTTCCTCTAAAATGGAGCCATAGAAGTCCGGATGAGAGAACTGGACAATGACTTGGTTCCCATCACGCAAGTCCTGCTTGATCTGTACCCGGTCCAGTGTGGCAGGATTATTGATCAGAATTCTTCTTTTCCATTTCTTGCGCATTCGCGAACCTCCTTTTGTCTTACTCCACCGCCTCGGCCAGCCATGCTTGCATAGCCGGAGACTCCGCGCGATTCAAGCGCAGGGCGATCTCTGTGTTGATCTCATCCGGAGAGCGGTTGCCTTTTGTTCAGCCTTACCTGCAATTCCGACATAGCATTAATAATTCTTTCTCAGCAGCTCGATCACCTCATCCAGGGTAAGTCCAAAGGATTTGTAGTAGGAGGTATCGATTTTCATTTGGCTCAGAACCATGTCGTTGCGGATTTGCAGTATCTCGTCGGAAGTGAACTCGGCTACAAAACAGCCTTTACCCGTGACGGTATGGATCAATCCGCTTCGTTCGAGTTCTTCCCAAGCCTTCTTTACGGTAATGACGCTAACACGAAGCTCTTGGGCTGCCTGCCGAATCGGCGGTAAGCAATAGCCGCCTTCGAGTTCCCCTTTCAGGATTAGGGCGCTAATCTGTTCGAAAAGCTGCTGATAAATCGGTTTTTCCGATGTATTTGAGATCGATACGTTCATTTCACAAAATCTCCACTTTGAGGAATCGCTTAACCGCAATCCGATAGGTAATCATGTTCAATGCAACAAAGATCACGATGCCTGCGGCCAGAATAGATATTTGAAGTTCTGTATTATGGACCCCGGAACCGTTGAAAATGTCGGACACCACCGGACTGGCAATTCCGATCCATTGGGCAACTCCGGCAAACAACATAGCGGCCGGAATGGATACAAGCGCTGCTCCGCCGAAGTTATACGCTGTCTTGTAGTACATGGAGATGAAGATCACATTGAAGATCGCAAGCATGATAAAGCACAGGCCCCAAAAACCCATGTACGGTCCGAAGAAAAAATGGGTCAGATCCGGATATAAGTAAATATTGACCACACTAAAGATCATAGCCACTCCGACATGCAATAATTCCAGAATGACCATAACGATCACCCTTGCTTTCACGATATCTTTTTTGGTGATGGGCATCATCGAGGTAAATAACAAATCGTTCTGTGCTCTAAATTGTCCGAACATAACAGGTACCGTGATCCAGCAAAAATAGAGTATGACAAGGAAATAGATCCAACCCGGAATTAGCATTAAGGCGCCTAGAAGCACAGGGAGGATCAGAAAAAAGGGACTGATCGCTAATTTCAAATCCTTCATCACCAAGTTATACATACATATCCTCCTTTTTCGCGAAATAGATCATAATTTCCTCTAGACTCGGCGTAGCTGCTCTAATACCGGAAGAGGAATCAAAGTCTCCGGAAGAGATCAATCCGGTAAAACCGAATGAGTTTACTTTATAGGAGATCATTTTATCTTTGACTTGGTTCAGCTGGCTTTGGCTGCCGCTTAGTAAGCGATAGGACTCCAGGAGTTCATTTTTCTCTGAACTGGCGACGATTTGTCCGTTGTCGATAAAGGTAATAAAATCCGCGCATTTTTCCAGATCCGATGTAATGTGAGTTGAGAAAAGAATGCTGATTTCACCATCGATGACGAGCTCCTGGAAAATATCCAACAGGTCGTCTCTTGCCGCCGGATCGAGTCCGCTTGTCGGCTCATCAAGAATGAGGAGCTTCGCACCATGCGATAAAGCAATAGCCAGATTATATTTTACTCTCATTCCTGCCGACAATTCAGCTACTTTCTTGTTCTCATCCAATTTGAATCTTTTCAAATAGTTGTAATAGGTGTCATGATCCCAGTTCTTGTAGAACTTCCTAATGACCTCGGTCAATGTTCTTAACTTGCTGCGGGTGTAGAAATCAACGCCGCCAAAAGCGCATCCGATTTCCTGCTTCAATTCGGTTTCGTGTTCGGCGATATCCTTGCCCAGAATACGCACTTCTCCGCTATCGATATGAATCATATTCAGGATCGATTTGATCGTGGTCGTCTTCCCTGCGCCATTGGCACCGATAAACCCCATAATATAGCCCTTTTCTAATTGAAACGATATATCCTTTAATTGAAAATTCGGGTATTTCTTATTTAAATTTCGAATATCTAAAGCCAGCATGTTATACCTCCCTCTAAAATTGTGTATGTTGTGCATGCACAATATATCACGGAGAGCTTATGAAGTCAATTACCCTTAATCTAATTCTGAATACGTTTCTGCGCATCACGAACACCACTGAAACGCACTACTCCGTGCCTATAATCAGGGGTTGCACTTGGTCTATGTAGAAATCGAAGAAACTTAACCCATGTAGGATGGATTTCCATTAGAATAAAGATAATTAGCCGAAAATAGGAGGTTTGAGATGAACGGTAAAATCGTCATCATAACAGGGGCAAATTCGGGGATTGGTAAAGCAGCCGCATTCAAATTTGCAGCAGAAGGATATCGTGTGATCATGGCCTGCCGCAATATGGAGATCAGTGCAGCCGTACAAAGGGAACTCATTGAAACCACAAAAAATAACGAGGTGGATTTGATGGAGCTCGACGTTTCCTCCTTTGTTTCCATTCGTAATTTTTGTGCGGCTTTTAAAGCGAAATATCCGCTTCTGGACATCCTGATCAATAATGCTGCCTACCTAAATCATGGGGAAAAAGAGTATAAACTCAGCCCTGATCATATCGAATTATCTTTCGCTACGAACGCATTCGGCCCCACTTTGATGACGCGACTGCTAGCCGATCATCTTGCACAATCCCAAGACCCCAGAGTGCTCAATGCTTGCACAACAAACATCAAAAACTTCTTCGACCCTAAAAGAACCATCGAGTTTGATAATTTGCGCGGAGAACTGAAGGACACCCGGCCTTACAGCACGTATAAGATGTATGGAGACTCGAAAATGGCCCTCTTGATGCTTACGTTCAAAGTAGCAGAGGAATTTAAAAGCAGGGGGATCAAGGTCAATGCCATTCAAATTAATCGAGTAAAACTTTCAAAAGAGACGATTAAAAAAATGAAGTCATTTTGGAGAGTATTGGCATGGGCGCAAAATATCACTAACCCTTTACCGGCAGGCATGGCTGACAACTATTTTCAGATTACCACTTCGGATGAATTCAAGGATGTTACTGGGCAGCTAATCAATCACGAGAGAGAAATTGTTAAACCAGCCTCAACCGAGAAGGGCTTCACTCAATTGAAGAATATCTTCGGCTTAAGCAGCTATCCTAGCTATGCTGCAAATCCTGAAAACGTTGAACGTATATGGAGTTTAAACAACCTGCTCACTGAGGATTGAATTTTAAGCTTTTCGCACTTGCCTAATGAGTTCAATATATTGCAGATCCCCATATCCAAGTGCCGGAAATACAGAAATGAGCTGCTTCACCAATTCCGCTTCGGATAGATGAGCGTGGTTCTTGATATATTTCGTTACGCTGTTGTCTTCAGCAAGCATACTTAAATGCAGTTCAATCGCTTGGTACATGACCGGTAATAATGCTAGCGATGGCTTCTGTTGATGCATGAGATAGTGATTTTGAAATAAAGGCTTTAATGGCGCTATGACTATTTTCTTGTAGCTTTCTACGGAGCTTTGATGCCCTTCTGCACGAAGCTGAATAAATCGATCATCAAAGATGGGCTTGGACGCCGGATGCACACACATGGCTTCATTGAACGAAACATAATCCGAGTTCCCCATGATTTTATTTGAATGAAATTCATCGTACATGCTTTGTCCATTATTCGTCTGATAGTTGTTGTGATTCCCTTATTCTATAATCATAAACAACAGAACCACCTAAAGCGTTGTGAATTCAACGTTCCAGGTGGTCTCATTTTTTAAAATGTGCTGATACTATCTCCAAAAGGTGGAGCAGCCTGCCTTATCCAATATATTAAACTCAATCATTTTCTCAAGTAAGGAGTAATTAACTGTTTGATTCCACGGGATCCGCATTAACTCCTTCGTCTGCTCATAGCCTGCCTCCGAGATCTCTTCGGAGAAACGAGACATTCCCGCCTGCTCAGGGGAAACGGACATATGTTTCTTGGATGCGCTAAAGCCAATAATGTATGTTCCGTGATCGGTAAACATAGGCTGATTCCATTTCACTGCCGGTTCTACATCCGGAAATTTCTCCATGACCCAAGACAAGACTTCTTCCATACGTGCTCGGTGCAGCGGGTTATCGATTTTTGATAGAAATTCCCCAAACAGTTCCATCATGTCACCTCGTAATCTAATACCCGGAAAAGGCATCCTTTTTAATATTTTGCTTAGAAACTTGATCGCTCTGTAAGCAGCTTGTAACCGACTCTATCATCGCCTTCGGTCCTGCGACATAGTACTTGCCATTGTTCTTGTGTAAAGCGCTAAACTTTTGTATCCCTTGATGTAATTCGTCCCTTGAATCCAGATAGGTCACACTCACCAAGGCGCGTTTCTCCATATCAGCAAGTTCATCCTTAAATAAATAGTCCCTATTCCCATCCAAATAGAGAAGGTGAATTCGGGTTTCGGCTTCATTCGGTGCTGTCTCCAGTTGTCTTAGTATCGACCGAAATGGGGTAATACCAATCCCGCCTGCGATTAGAAGTGTTGGGCTGTTGTCTCTGAGATAGAAAGGCCCTACCGGACCGCGCATCATTATTTTCATGCCTGGAGTTAATTCCATCAGTGAACTTTTGAACTCACTCCGTTGTTCACCAATACGTGTAGTGATTCTGACCGCATCCTCATCAGGGGCAGACGAGATACTGAATGGACGCGTGCCATTATTAATAGACTTATGCGTAATGCTGAATAAACCATACTGACCTGCTTTCCAGGTCAAATCCTCTTCTTTTGCGAACACAAATGAATATACATCGTCTGCTTCCTTATAACTTTCTATAAACTGCAACTCTCTCTTTTTGAAAAACGGCACTAAATTATCCTGAAAAAAGCCCATTTATCCAACTCCTTCTACTTTTACCTCCTGCCAACTCTTGCTGCCTTCCTACGGCAATTAGGGTTCCAGCACCTTTTCAAGCTTATCAATCCATGCCATCCAGCCGTACTTAGCGCCTGCAAGACCTTGCTCATTCGTAATTCCTGTTTGCTCGAGATGCAGGTTTACCTTCCCATCCCCCAAATCCTGTATTGTCAGGCTCACCGTATGTTTCTCTTCTCCGACTGCCCAGGTAAAGGACAATAGGGTAGGTTCATCTACGATCAGCACCTCGCTGTCTACGATTCCATCCCAATACTCGTTCGGTTGATGGCGAAACTGGAAGCGGTGTCCGATGATAGGCTTAAAGTCATTCTCCGCAATCCACTTGGCTAACTTGCTTGAGTCAGTCAAGGCTGACCACAGCTTGTCAACCGATGTCGTGAATTGAAAGTCCATGTTTAACGATAAACTCATTCATTCTCCTCCTCTAATAGCTGGCCCAAACGCATCATATTGTTACTCCAGTACTTCTTGTAGAAAGCAACCCAGTCTTCCACTTCTTTAAGTGGAGCAGCGTGCAGCTTGTATAGCGTTTCTCTGCCAACCTTACGATCATGCACCAGACTTGCCTCTTTAAGAATTGTCAGATGCTTGGACACCGCCGTACGCCCCATTGGGAAATGCGGTGTGATCTCATGAAGCGGCATCTCATCCACATTCGATAACAAATGAATCAACCGGCGCCTCGTCGGATCTGCAATCGCGTCAAACACATCCCTAATTTGAGCAGCTTGGCTCATATTAATCCACCAGATTTCTTTCATAGTTGATTTCGTCCATAACGACACCATTTGGTGTCTTTTTTTATTATACGACACCTTTTAGTGTCCGGTCAACATTAGAAGCCGTAAAATCAGGGGGGATGTCCCGAAAGGTCGTCAAATCAAATGCCCAGCGTTGCCGGATTTTTATACAGCCAACCCCGCTCGGTGGACGGTTCCCATGTCGGAGTTTTGTACGAAAAGTCGCACAACATCCCTCACGCACCGTCTGAATCCAGGATTTTGAACGAAATATCGTATAAAAGCGCCCGTGAAGTGAGGGGACGAGGGCAATTTGTATGAAATATCGTTCAAACTCTTCCAGTCAATGAATCAAGGAGCAGGTATATACGAAAATTCGTACAAAAAACATTTGCGCCGCGGCCACTTCCTACAAACACAAATAAGCCGGATAGAAAATATCACCTTTTCCTTCTGGCTTATTTTGTTCAGGGGCTTTTGGGACACCCCTTTCGTATTATTTCGTATTATTAGGTCAGCCAGATATTACTGGTTGGCCTATTATAGACGCCAAAAACCAAAGAGCTGAGCGAAAACAGACCGCTTAGCTCCTAGGTTTTTTACGAATATCATCTTATTTTGTTGGTAGAGATGTTCCAAAGTTACTTTAGGGACAGCCTCTTGCTCTTGGGGTATAACCCCCTGTTGCTGCTAAACGGATCTACAAGCTCGTCATCGATATTATACTTTCTAATTGCTTCCGTACGCTGTCAAGACCATATGACACTACCCCCGATCGGGATGAAGCGGTCTACTTTGGGGCTATGTATGATGAGGCGCTCGCCGGCAATGACTGTGCGGTCGACACTGCTTTGAGAACGCAGCAGCAGCAGATTTTAATCATCGTCCAGAGGGTGGGTGTACACATTCGTAACCCCGTTTCGGTAGCCCCCTCCTGCTTGTCCCTTCACGCGCTTTATATCACAATCCAGCTTCGCTGCTGGCGATCACTTGTCCGGTTGAGGACAAATCGTAATCACCCAAGGAAAAAAGCACATCGTGAAGCTCCGCAGACAGCAGCGCCTCGCGCAGCAGGCCAATCCATTCCCGGTTTTCAGGTTTGTTCAGCACAACCAGGTCAACCCGCTCCGCAATCAGCGGGATAAAGTCCAAACCAGCGATGCGGGCCGGGCGCTCGCTTCCGACGCCGACATCGGCCCCTCCCAGCGCAATCCGGCCGCCAAGACCCATATGGGTCGTTTCTTCCTGCTCGTAGCCGTTAACGGACGACGGGACGATGCCCCTAAGCCGCAGCTGCTCGTCAAGCAAAACCCGGGCGCCCGAGCCTTTTTCCCGATTAATCAGACGAATATTCGGACGCGACAGGTCCTCCCAGGCCGTAATTCCCAAAGGGTTCCCTTGCTTCACGTAAAATCCAGCTTTACGCGTCACGAAATGAAACACAAGATAAGGCAATGATATAAACAATTTGCGGATATACGGAAGGTTATACTCCCCGGTGTCGCCATCGTACAAATGCGTGCTGACGATATCCGCCCCGCCGTTATACATGGCCACCAGGCTGTCCATGCTGCTGGCGAAGGAGCGCAGCGGCCGGAATTTGGAGCTTCGCTTTTCCAGCGCTTTCGCCAACAAATCAAGGCCTGGGTCCTGCCCCGTGATGACCAGCGGTTTTACTCCGTCATTGGCGTCAGCGCTGCTGACCGGCAGCGATACAGGAGTCAACGGCGTTAGTTGGACGTCCGCGGCAACGAAGCCAGCGGGTCCGCCGCCAAGCCGGCCTGGCGCAGTACCGCCGGCTGTGTATCCGCTTTTCGCTTTAAGTTTATACGCTTCGAGATCCGTGGAATCCACCCGCATTTGTTTGCCTACGCGATATGCGGGCAGCTCGCCTTTTTTGATCAGATCATAAACGGTTAATTTGGATACTTTAAGTAATTTGGCGATTTCTTCGGTCGTGTAAGAGATCGGTTCGGTCATGAGTTTCTCCTTGTACACGTCATCTATGAATTGTTCCAGCTAGACTTATCTTACTGATGTTCCCGCTATATTTCAATGAACGGCGCGGTCAGGACGAATTTTATTTTTGAAATGTGCGTGAAATCTCTATGCACTTCATTATGTTTAGTATAATCTAGATATAATTAGTTATAACCAGGGAGGAAGATTCATGTTTCAACGAAAAATGATACCTTTGCTGGCCGTGATGATGACCGCGCTTATGCTGATCATCTCCGGCTGCGGAAGCGCAGCAAACAACGCCGCATCGGCCAATAAGGATACCGCAGCCCAGGCGGAAGCGTCCGGCGCAAATTCAACCGCTTCCCCAAAAGTCGAACTGCTCGTTTCCGCCGCGGCAAGCCTTACCGAGAGTATGGACGAGTTAAAAACAATTTACGAAACCGCCCACAACGATGTTAATCTTACCTTTAATTACGGGGCATCCGGGACGCTGCAGCAGCAGATCGAGCAAGGCGCGCCGGCGGATTTGTTTTTGTCGGCCGGAAAGAAGCAAATGGACGCTTTACTGGATAAAGGACTTATCAACTCTGAATTATCAACAAACCTGCTGACCAATGACCTGGTGCTCATCGTTCCGGGGAACTCTGCCGTTCAAATCAACACGCTGGAGGACCTGGAGCAGGCCGGAAACATCGCCATCGGTACGCCCGAATCCGTGCCCGTCGGCAAATATGCCCAGCAAACTCTTTCCTATTTTAAGCTTTGGGACAGTTTGCAGTCCAAGCTGGTTATGACGAAAGATGTGAAGCAGGTGTTGTCCTATGTGGAGACAGGCAATGCGGATGCGGGTTTTGTATATAAAACGGATGCCGCCGTCTCCGACAAAGTGAAGATTGCGCTAACCGTGGACCCGGCAAGCCATGACCCGATCGAATATCCGGCCGGCGTGCTGACGGGCAGCCAACATCCGGACGAGGCTAAAGCTTTTTACGAGTTTTTGCAAACCGATGAGGCGATGGAAGTGTTTAAAAAATACGGATTTAACCCGGCGGAGTAACGGCCCGTAATGAATTCATTATTCGTGTCGGAACATTTTTGGTCGCCGGTTCTGTTGTCGCTTCAGGTATCGATTGCCGCAACGGTGATTGCATTTCTCCTCGGACTTGTGGTGGCATGGCGGATGGCGGCCGCGGTTTTTTACGGCAAATCGCTGCTGGAGACGGCGTTCCTGCTGCCGCTTGTGCTGCCGCCCAGCGTCGTCGGCTTTATCCTACTCGTGCTGCTTGGCCGGAACGGCTGGATCGGTCAGGCGGCCTCCGCCTGGTTTAACCTGTCCTTCGTGTTTCAGCCGCTCGGGGCGATCGTCGCCGCCAGCGTCGTCAGCTTTCCGCTGATCTATCAAACGCTGAAAACCGGGTTCCAGTCGGTGAAAAAAGACGTCAAGGAGGCGGCTCGCGCGCAAGGGGCCAACGAGTGGCAGGTGCTTATTCATATCGTGCTGCCGCTCTCCTTGCGGTCGCTGCAAGCGGCTTTTATTCTCGGCTTCGCCCGCGCGCTGGGCGAATTCGGCGCCACCTTGATGGTCGCCGGCAACATTCCCGGCCGGACGCAAACGATCCCGACAGCCATTTATTTCGCCGTTGATGCCGGCAATATGCCGCTCGCCTGGGCGCTCACGGGCTGCACGATCCTGCTGTCGTTTTTGCTGCTGATGCTCTCTTCCAGATTTAATAGCGACTAGAGTGCGCTTCACAGCACAAGCTGAAAACCCCCTCTCAGTAAGCCGCCAGTTGGTTTACGAGAAGAGGGGGTTTTCGCTGTCTATGACTCGAAGGCGGCCAGCCACAGCGCCGTTATTTCAAAACCGGCATGGGGAGAAGCAGTACAGCTTCTTTACTTCGCCAATTCCTCCTTTGCCCACTCCCCGATTTCCCGGCTGTCCACCGGGTATTTGCGTTCCCCCGCCGTCCGCCGCAGCCGCTCCAGTAATGTCTCGATAATTCCTTCGCTCACCTTAAGCCCTTCCCCGTCCAGCGCCAGACGCACCGAACTGCGCCCCGAATGCTTGCCCAACACGATGACGTGATCCGCGCCGAGTTCGGAAGGATCAAGCGCCTGGTACGTCCGGCGGTCTTTCATCAGGCCGTTCACATGAATCCCGGATTCATGAGCAAAGGCGAGCCGCCCCACCAGCGGCCGCGCATCGGGGATGTCTCTGCCGGCCGCACGGGCGACGAGCTCGGCCAAAGGCTTTAGCTTGTCGGGACGCACCGTGCATTCCCCTCGGTATAAGTGCTTCCAGGCCATCACCACTTCCTCCAGCGCGGCGTTGCCCGCGCGCTCACCGATGCCGAGCACGGTCGTGCTGGCCCACTTGGCTCCCGCCTCGATACCGGCCAACGTATTTGCCGTGGCTAAGCCAAAATCGTTGTGGCAGTGGATCTCCAGTTCGATGTCGGGCGGGCAGGTGGCCAGCAGCGCGGACACCCGCGCATACAGCGTGCCGGGATGGTGAACGGACAAGGTATCGGCATAACGGAAGCGCCGGATTCCTTCTTTACGGAAACCGCAAACCAGCTCGCGCAAAAAAGCAAAATCAGCCCGCGAAGCATCCTCGAAACCGATCGATACGGCAAGCCCTTTTTTCAGCGCATAACATGCGGCGCGTTTGCCCATATCGATGACTTGGGCCGGCACCGCCCCCAGCTTGGCACGCATTTGGATCGACGATACGGGCAGGGCGATGTGGGCCGCATCCACGCCCGCCGAGAGGGAAGCGTCGATATCGGCGCAGCTTGCCCGATTCCAGGCCAGGAGCCGCATGGGCAACCCCAGCGCCGCGATCCGGCGGATGGCCCGGCATTCGTCTTCGCCCATGGCCGGGATGCCCACCTCGGCCTGCTCGACTCCGGCGGCGGCGAGACATTTGGCGATTTCCAGTTTTTCCTTAGCCGTAAATGCCACGCCAGCCGCCTGTTCCCCGTCGCGCAGCGTTGTGTCGCAAATCCGTAAGTTTTTCATAAAAGGTTACCCTCCTCCCGTACCCGAAACCCTCAAACGTTTTTGCAGCACACGCAGTCGGGATTGCTGCGGAGCGAAACGACATAATTGCTCATATTCAGCGTGTTGATCCGGTGCATGGCATTGATAAACGGACGGCCAACCCCGGTAATCCACTTGACCGCCTCCAAAGCGGCCAGGCAGCCGGCCAGGCCGGAGGTGGCGCCCAAAACGGGAAATCCGAGGGGTTCCCATTCCTGCGGGCGCTCCGGGTACAAACACGCAAGGCATGGCGTCGCTCCCGGGACGATCGTCGTTAAAGAAACCTCAAACCCGTACATAGCCGCCTCGACCATCGGCTTGCCGGCAGTCACGCATAGGTGGTTCAAAGCGTACCGTTCGGGAAAATCGTACCTCGCGTCGATCACGATATCGGCCGCTCTTACCCAAGGGCCGCTTTCCGCAAGCGTGATTCGGGCATTATGCCCTTCAATGATCACCTCCGGATTAATTCGCTTCAAGCTCTCCTCTGCCGCAGCCATCCGCTCCTCGCCCACGCGGGCGGAATCCATCAGGATTTGCCGGTTCAAATCCGGCAGCTGGATTATCCCTTCATGCGCCAGGATCAGCTTGCCGATTCCGGCTGCCGCCAAATAGAGCGCCGCCGTTCCGCCCAGCCCGCCGATGCCTGCAACCAGCACCGTCGCTTCCTTCAGTTTGCGTTGCCCCTCCCGCCCCAGCAGTTTGAGCTGGCGATCATAGCGGAAAAGCTCCTTCACAAGTTGCTGGTTCTCCTCCGCGTATTGCGGGCTTTCCATCTTCTCCACCGCGTTTTGCTCCGTAGTTCCCGACACGTCGTCCCCCCTCCCTTTTTTAAAACTTAAAGATGTCCTCGTTTGCGCGCAACCGCGACTTCCTGATGCCGCCCCAGCCAGTCCAGCGCCTCCCGCATTTGGCTTAACGCAAATTTCTCCAGTTTCGCCGCGGAAGTAAACGGAAAACGCAGCCCGGCCCGCAACGTGACCGAGGAGAGGATCAACCGGCCGCTGGATACGATGGCCCTTCCGAACCCTTCCCCGTTCATTTCCACCATACTTTGCATAAGCCGCTCCGTCTCCACCTCGAGTGTCACCGCCATTGCTTGAAACACATGCTCGACCTGTAACCGCAGCTTGGAGTTAGGCGTGCAATCCTGACTTAGCGCCTGCTTCTCTTCCGGAGTAAATAACAGCAGCCGGGCGATCTTGTCTTCCTCGCTTAGACCGCTGCCCTTGCCGAAGTAATCGTAAGCATCGATCATTTGACAAAGAGACCGGTTAAATGCCGATAACAATCGCCGGTCCCTTTCCCCTATATATTCAGTGTTTCGCCCTTCCCATCGTTTGGCTTCTTCCATGCCTCCCCCTCCTTGTTTATCCCTCGTTGCGGCCCTCCACTTCTTGCTCCGAAGCGGCCTCCTCCTCGGCAAGCAGCACTTTGCTCAGCCACATCGGCGGCTTGCCGCGCAGCATTTCCAGCAGCCTGCCGATTTGTTCCTCGATCGGAACGCCGGACGGCACCTTTACCGGCATCATTTTCCGCCGTGTCACACGCGCCGCGGCCGAGGCTCCGATTTGCATCAGGAACACCAGCGTGCAATCGCCGATCAGGGATATCCGCACATCGATTTTTCCCGTTTCATCCGAGGAAATTTGCGTGGGAACGGTCCGGTTCTCTATAAACCTGGCGTCCCCGGGGCGGACTTCATAGACAGCAAACATCGGGCTGTGTCCGAAATGGGCGTTCACATGAACGCCGTCATCCGTGGCAAACGCTACGCGCATGCTGGTTCTCCTCCCTTCGGATAAGCCGGTTGCCCGCTTTATTGATCAGATCCAGCGTCCCGCGATATCCCACCGTCAGGGACATGTAGGCTCCAAGCTCGTCGAGGACCGGAAAACCCATCGCCATAAACGCCGCGCCGCAGTGTTCGGCCCCGCTTTTTCCGTGCGAATTGCTGATCCAGAGGTCCGCCCCGGCCGCCAGCCGCTCGGCATCTTCCAAATCGCCGATCCAGATTTCCTCGTCCCGCCGCTGCAAAGACGGCGTCTCACAGGAGGCGACCAGACCTTGAAGTCCGACGCCCATCTCCTTCAGCCAGGAGACCACCGAAACGAGGTGATCCGGCTCCAGGGCAACGACCGCCGTCACTCCGGCATAATTGAAATGGGCGTCCAACATGCCGTCGAGCAGATTTTCCCGCTGCCAGCGATAACGCCAAGGGACGGGTTCCCCGCTGAATTCCTGCAGAAAATAAAAAAATTCGTCGCTGGCCGCAAGACCCGATACGCCGTCGAACACCCGGTAAGGAATGCCCGCCGCATTTTGCAGTCTTCGAGCGGGACGCTCCATGCTGGAGCCGATGGCAATCGTCAGCTCCGAGCGGAACATTTGCCGGGCGGAATCCAGCGGCACCCCGCCGCGGGTGAGCGGCGAAAAGCCGGTCAGCAGATGTCCTGACAACGAGGTGGACACATCGGGCAGGGCGATGACCTCCAGTCCGAACGAAGCGATCGTTTCTTTAAGCTCCATCACGTCCACTGCTGTCAGAAAAGAACCGGGCAGCAAATTCACCTGGCGCTTTACCGGCCGTTGCGATTTGCGCCCCGCCTGCTCCAGCAGCCCGTCGATAGTCGACTCGACCATCGCGCCGTACCCCGTCTCCAGGGAACCGCGATAATCGGGCAGCGCACAGGTGACCAGCAGCGTGTCGCGGAGATTGCGCTTGCGCTGGAACGTTTTGATTCTTCCGGCGTAATCCGCGCCCGACGCCTCCGTGAGCGCGGTGCTTATGACGCCTACGCAGTCCGGACGATGCTTCGCCAATACTGTTTCCAGCGCCTCCTCCAAATTCCGATCGGCATCAAAAATCACATCCATCTCCTGCAGCGCGGTCGTCTGCACTGCGATTGGCTCGCGGTAATGCCTCGTCAGCAGCGTTTTCGCAAACGCGGTGCAGCCCTGCGCCCCGTGGATGATCGGCAGCGAACGGTAGATGCCCTGCAGCGCCAACACTCCGCCGAGAGGCTGGCCGATTTTCAAGGGATTGCAGCTTAACGGCTTGTTTGTTTGGTTAATCGTCATCATGTCCCTCCCTTTCCCAAGGAGCCGGCGTCCGCACCAGGTTCCACACAGGATGCTCAAGAGCAAACACCACCTGCTTCGCAAGGCGGATTAACCCGTCATAACCCGCAAACGCGGTATGCCGTTCCTGGTTAATGTCCACGAATGGAATTTGCTCCTTTAAGGCCATGTACATGTTGCGTCCGCCGGCGATGACCAGGTCGGCCTTGCGTTCGCGCACCGTTTTTAGGATGCGCCCGGCTCCCCCTTCGGAAATGTATACCGCGTCGTCTCCGACACGTTCGGCGATCCGGGCGATCTCTCCGTCGGTGCTTTTATTCGTCCCGACGCCAACCACCTTGATCCCGAGCTCCTGCAGCGCGGAGATCACCGACCAGCTTTTGACGCCGCCGGTATACAGCACCGCCCGTTTGCCTTTGAGCTGTTTGCGAAGCGGCGCCAGCTCGCGCATCACGCGGGCTTCCTCATGCTCGACCAGGCGGTCGACGCGCCGCTCCACCTCCCGGCTGCCCAGCAGGTAGGCTAGCTGCCGTAAGGAATAACTCGTTTCCTTAGCCCCGTAAAACGAGCCCTCGAAATACGGAATCCCGTATTTTCGCTCCATTTTGACCCCGAGGCCCAGCAGCGCCCGGCTGCACACGATCATATTGACTTTGGCCCGGTGCGCTTCGGCAATTTCCTTAAATCTTCCGTCCCCCGTTATTTTGGCATGAATGTGAATGCCGGCCTGATTCAGCAGCTGTTCAATATCCCAGATTTCGCCGGCGATGTTGTATTCGCCGATCAGATTCACGGCCGTGTCTAGGACTGCGGCAGGTTCTGCGGTGCCGATCACATATTGAAGGAGCGCCTCCCCGGCCAGGCGGGTGCCTAAGTTTTTACTGCCGACAAATCCGGGGCTGTTGACGGGAATGCAGGCGATTCCCAGCTCGGCGGCCGCCCGCTTGCATACCGCATCGATGTCTTCTCCCGTAAGCGCCGAGACGCAGGTTGAATATACAAAAACTGCTGACGGCGAAAATTGCTTCGCGATGTATTCGATTGCCGCGCGCAATTTTTTCTCTCCGCCGAAAATGATGTCATGTTCGCCCAAATCGGTCGTAAAGCCGTACGCCGACAACCGGGGGCCGCTCGACAAGCTGCCCCTTGTCCCCCAGCTGTTCCCGGCGCATGCGCTGGGACCGTGAACCAGATGCGCCGCGTCCGCGATCGGGACAAGTGTAATTTGCGCTCCGTCAAACGAACAGCCGCCCGCCGCTTCACCGGGTTTGGGCCTTGGACACAGCTTGCTTTGCGGTTCCTCTTTGCCGCAGGAATCACCCATTCCGGCATAACCTGTCATACTGATCGCTTCCATCCGTTCTGATCCCTCCTGCTATCCGAAATGTTCCTGTCCCGGCATCCCGGCGAATAACCGTTTGACCCTGTGCGTTAACGCACAAGGTCAAAGCTGTGGGCCGGAGCGTCTTCATCCAACCGCTCTAGCACCGTATTTACGAATAAGGTCAGCAAATTTAAGGTACCTTGATATCCGATGATCGGATAGCGCTGCAGATGATGCCTGTCGAATATCGGAAAGCCCACCCGGAGCAGCGGCACCCCGGCTTCTTTGGCCGCGTATTTCAGATGGCTGCTGCCGATGGCCAGATCGACCGGCTCATTAAACAATAGGGAGCGCAGATGCCAAAGATCGCGGTCGATATGCACTTTACCCGCCGCGCCGTAAGGGCTGGACGATAAAGCCAAGCTTGCCTCCTGTGCGAATTCGGCGTCACCGTTGGAGCAAACGATATGAACCGGCTCCATCCCCAGTTCCAGACAAAAGCCGATCAAGCCCAAAAGCAGGTCCGGGTCTCCGGCCATCGCCACCCGCTTACCGTGCAGATAATTGTGGGAATCGGTTATCGCGTCGACCACCCGGGCCCGTTCCTGCAGCAGCGCTTCCGGGACCGGCCTGCCGCTCAATTCGCCGATCGTTTCGAGCAGACGGTCGGTGGCCGCGACCCCTAGCGGCGTGTGCAGCGACTGGACCGGATGCCCCCAAGCCTCCCCGATATATTCCGCCGTTTTGCGCAGGCTGTATTTTTGCAGCGCCAGCGTTCCCTGCGCATTCGCCGCGTCCGGCACATCGGCCAGCCGGGTTCCGCCGTAATAATACGCATAAGTTCCGTCCGCTCCGGAATCGAAATTGCCGCTGTGATCGCCCAGCACGGTGTAGTCCGCCCCGAACAGCTCCAGAATGCGCCTAAGTTCGGAGAAGTTGCCGGTATACGGCTCGAATCCAAGCAGAACATTCAGCTTGCCGCTGCTGGCCGAATCGACGGCCTGCCCTGAGGAACGTTCGTACAGATAACTAAGAATCGCCTTCAGCATGTTGTCGTAGCCGGTAATATGGGAGCCGGAAAAGCTGGGCGTATTGGCAAAAGGAATCGGCATCCCCTCCGGGAGCACGCCTTCCTTCCGGGCGTTGCCGATAAAGGCCGACAAATCGTCCCCGATCACCTCGGCCATGCAGGTCGTGCTCATTGCAATCATTTCGGGTTTGTAGAGCGCGACGCTTGTCTCCAGCCCGTCGATCAAATTGCGCATCCCGCCGAACACGGCGCCGTCCTCCGTCATCGACGAGGACACCGCGGGAACCGGCTCTTTGAAGTGGCGGGCAAAATGGCTGCGAAAATAAGCGGTGCAGCCCTGCGAGCCATGGATGAACGGCAGCGTTTTTTCAAAGCCCAAAGCGGCCATCATCGCGCCGAGCGGCTGGCAAGCTTTCGCCGGGTTCACAACCACCGCCTGGCGGGCAAAGTTTTTGTCCATATACTCCTGTGACCTGGTAAATACCGCGGTCTGCAGCACCTCTTCCTCCGGGCAGGCATTTTCGAACTCGCGTTTCCCTTCCCGCTGCCGGACGTATTTTTCGCTGGCGAACAGCTTGTTATGGTCCAGAATCGTCTCCGCTTCGCTCATGCCGTCACCTCCTTTTTCTGCCGGGATTTCACCAATTTCCATACCGGGCTGTTGACGGCCATATCCATGTCCCGAGCAAACACCTTAAACCCGTCAAATCCATGATAAGGGCCGCTGTAATCCCAGGAATGCATTTGCCGGAACGGGATACCCATTTTGTGGTAAACGTATTTTTCCTTCACGCCCGCGCCCATCAGATCGATATCAAGCCGCTGGGCGATCTCCTCCAGTTCGTACGAGCCCGGATCGTCCATCAGGATCGTCGCTTGTTTCAGCTCGGGAATCGTTTTTAAATAATCGTCCTTGTGGGCGAATTCATAACCGGTCGCCACGATTTCCATACCCAGGTCCTCGTAGGCGCCGATGGTATGCCGAGCCCGCAAGCCGCCGATCAAGAGCATGACCTTCTTGCCGTCGAGGCGCGGACGGTATTTGGCGATTACCGCATCCATTTCGTCCTTATAGCGGGCGATTACTTTTTCGCAATTCTCCTGGATCGTCTCATCGAAAAAGGCCGCGATCTCGCGCAAACTTTCGATCGTTTTGGTTGGACCGAAGAAGTTGTACTCCAAGGACGGGATTCCGTACTCATTCTCCATCACTTCGCACATATAGTTCATCGAGCGGAAGCAATGGATGAGGTTCAGCTTCGCTTTATGAGCAGTCATGATCTCCTGGAGCGTGCCGTCGCCGGACCATTGCCCGATAACGCGCAGACCCATCTCCTCCAGCAAAATCCGCGACGCCCAGGCGTCCCCGCCGATATTGTAATCGCCGATAACGTTGACATCGTAAGGGCCGCACTCCTTCAGCTCCGCCCGGCCCATCAGAAAGTCGCGGATGGCGTCATTGGCGATATGATGCCCGAGCGACTGACTGACACCGCGGAAGCCTTCGCAACGGACCGGCACGATGGGAATGCCCAGTTCCTTGCTCATTTTTTTGGCCACAGCTTCGATATCGTCGCCGATCAGGCCGACCGGGCATTCCGACTGGATGGTAATTCCTTTGGCCAGCGGAAACATCTCCTTGATTTCCCGGCAAATGAGCTCCAGCTTTTTGTCCCCGCCAAACACGATATCCGTTTCCTGAAAATCGCTGGTCACCTGCATGGCCGTAAAATTGTTGATGCCCAGCATGCCGCTGGCATAATTCCGCCGCGTGCCCCAGCTGTATTGGCCGCAGCCGATCGGCCCATGGCTGATGTGGACCATATCCTTGATCGGCCCCCATACCACGCCTTTGGAGCCGGCGTAGGCGCAGCCGCGGATCGTCATCACGCCCGGACGCGACTTGACGTTGGATTTGATGGCGCATTTACTGCAATCCTGCTTGTTGTCCTCCTCCATGACTTCGTAGTGGCGTATGCGCTCTTTTTTCGCCTTTTCCGGGAAAATCTCCAGGATCTCCTCGACGAGCTGTTTCTTTTGGATCACGTCCGTCGTTCCCATTCTCCAACCTCCCGCTCCTTTATTAATCTCTTAATCTGGAGTCAGCCACGCGGCCGTGCTTAAAGCGCGGTTTTCATCCGCTTCATGGCCTCTTCCTCGTTTTCGATCACCCCGAACTCCATCAGCAGGTCCTCCAGCTCCTCCATGCTGATCGGTGTCGGAATCGTCAGCCTGTCGTTGTGCAGAATTTTGTCGGCCAATTTCTCGTATTCGTCGGCTTGGGAATGGCTTTCGTTATACTGGGTGACGGTCATTCTCCGCAGCTCGGCATGCTGAACCACGTTATCCCGCGGCACGAAATGAATCATCTGTGTGTTCAGGCGGCGGGCGAGCTCGGTGATCAGCTCATCCTCGCGGTCCGTGTTCCGGCTGTTACAGATTAATCCCCCGAGGCGTACACCGCCGCTATTCGCATATTTCAAAATGCCACGCGCAATATTGTTGGCAGCGTACATGGCCATCATTTCGCCGGAGCAGACGATGTAGATTTCCTCCGCTTTCTTCTCGCGGATCGGCATGGCGAAACCGCCGCAAACAACATCGCCGAGCACATCGTACGAAACGAAGTCCAACCCTTCATAGGCGCCTTCCTCCTCAAGGAAATTGATCGCCGTTATTATGCCGCGCCCCGCACAGCCGACGCCCGGCTCCGGACCGCCGCATTCCACGCACTGGATGCCGCCGAACCCTTCCTGGACGACGTCCGCCAGCTCCAAATCCTCGACCGATCCCCGCTCTGCCGCCAAATGCAAAACGGTTTGCTGCGCTTTCGTGTTCAGGATCAGCCGGGTGGAGTCTGCTTTCGGGTCACAGCCGACAATCATAATTTGTTGATTGAATTTTTTGGCCAACTGGGCCAGCGTGTTTTGCGAAGTCGTCGATTTACCGATTCCGCCTTTTCCGTAAAATGCGATTTGTCTCATAGGAATGACCTCCATTTGGGAAATTTGATTTTAAGTGCGTGTTCAAAAAGTCGGGTTTTCAGCACCGAAGCGTATGCTTCCGATGTGCGTTTTTTCAAAACGCTTTAGGTCGGATGAAGCTAGGGACTGAGTAGCGGAGCGTACGTTTTGGGTACGTGAGCAACGGAAGGCCCGGCTGAATCCAAGATTCGACGTCGAGACCACTTCCTGACTACTTCGTGATCGAAAGACGACTTTTTGAACAACCTCTTTAGTTGGAAAAATAGCGACGGGATGAGTTAACGTGCTACGTGCCTGCGAGCGGGTTTGCGGGGGCTTCGGACCGCGGACGCAGGTAACGGTCATATTTGGCATGCTGCAAAATCAGCTCTTCGATATGCCCGGGTTTGACTACCGGAATGATGCCTGCCGCCTTCAGTTTAGCTTCCGGTACTTTGCCGATGCCCGCCGAAAAAAGCACCGAACAATCGCTTAAGCTGGCGATAATTTCCCGCAGCGTCGCCGCCTTGTCCCCGTTGCAGTTTGCTTTGCCGTGACAATAAGCCTGCACTTTGCGAATCCCGAGGAAGGTGACGTTCTGTCCGTCGGTCTCATACACCATAAATTCCTTGGCATAGCCGAAATGCAGGTTGACCCGGCCCTCGCCCCGGGAGGCGACCGCTGCGCGCAGCCTGTAGCCGGCAGCTTCCGCGGGCGCTCCCGAAGCGGCAGCCGCCGGGCAAGCGCACTTGCTCCCGGACTTTCGTCCGGCAGCCGCTTTCGCCGCTTGGCGTTCCTCCAGACGCTTCACCTTCTCCTCCAGATCGGCTTGCAGCCGCTCCCGCGCTGCCGGATCAATCGGCGGCGCCGACGCGAGCTTCTCCCACGTAAAGTCACCGCTGCGGTCCTCGCCGAGCAGGCCGATGGCATCGGCGCGGCACTGCCGGCAATGCCTCATGATCTGCGCCCCCGCCCCGCCGCAAGCTTCTTGGACGGCGTGCAGAAGCTTCGGCGGCGGCGCCGCGCGTCCTTCCTGTTCATAACGGCTGCCCGGAGCGATAATCAAAGGCATAATGTTGTGCATAAAAGCCCCCAGGCGCTTAACCATGCCGGCCAGAACCGGCATATGCTCGTCATTGACGCCTGGGATCAGCACGGAGTTGACTTTGACCAGCACCCCCTTGTCGCTTAAGGCTTTCAGCCCGAGCAACTGGCGGGAGATAAGCAAGCTGGCCGCTTCTCTGCCTTCATATTTGCGGCCCGATTCTTCGTCATATACCCAGCCGTAAATTTGGCTGCCGATGTCCGGATCGACCGCATTGATCGTGATCGTGACATGGGCAATGCCAAGTTCAACGATTTGATCAAGGTATTTCATCAAGTTCAGGCCGTTTGTGCTCAAGCAAAGCGTGACATCCGGAACGTCGCTGCGGATTCGGCGGAACGTATCGAACGTCTTATCCGGATTGGCCAGAGGATCGCCTGGACCGGCAATGCCGACAACGGACAATTGCAGAAGCTGCGCGGCAACGCCCGCCGCTTTGCGGGCCGCCTCCTCCGGAGTCAGCAGCTCACTGACGACGCCGGGCCTGCTCTCGTTAACGCAGTCAAACTTCCGGTTGCAATAATGGCATCCGATATTGCAAGCCGGGGCCACCGGTACGTGCATCCGCGCGAAATAACGGTGCGCAGCTTCGCTGTAGCAGGGGTGCCTGGCGACCTCCCCATTCACGGATGGACTGGCGGCTTCACTTGCGGAATCCATGCGCCCCTCTCCTTTCATTTCCTGCATTGTCAGCTTTCCAAATCAACGGGCCCGAATAATTTGAATAAACTGTAAAAATTTATTTATATCATAGTTTCACGTCAAGAATGCGTCAATTAACATATCACCAATTTCTGCCGATTTTGCGTCAAGTTAACAAATCGGTCAAAAACCGCGTCATATTAGTTGACATGCGAATCACATGGATCCGATTACATTTCAAATTCTCAATTGCCGAGAAAACGCCAAATCCAGCAGGCATATCAGGACCACCTGTCCAACGGGTGGTTTGTTATTGGGGTATAACCCCCTGTTGCCAAACTGCGCCTAAAGTTTTTGCTGAATAGATCCTCACGTACTTTTCGCCTGTTGGTTGCTTCATTTCATTTATGCCTATTGTGGCTGATCGCTGATAACCTAGATAATTAATTGTAGAAAGCACAACTAAAGTCTTACGATTTCCAAACTTTACAGGTTTAAATGTTAGAACTGCAGCTAAAAATCCGTTTTTTTTCAAAAAGGTTGCGTTTTTGCGAATCTAAATGTACTCCATACATTTACTTTTAAATTCGGAACCAAAGTTCAGAACTTAGACGTACCTTTTACAACTAAACCGTCACCATAGGTCGAATATAAGCTGGAGCAATGATCCTATTGGCTTAACCTTTGTTCTCTCACCCGCATAGCGGTTTTTTGTTTCGCGCGTTTCACGCACTCAACCGGCTAAAGCCTACAAAAACAAAAAAAGAACAGCCTGCGGCTGTCCTCTTTGGCTGTCTGTCCTAGAAGCATGTGAACGAGCTAATCCGATTCAGATCAATGCCGAAGTACCCCCAGAAGAACCCGAACCATCTGAACCCTGCAACCGAATTAGGCCCGACGAATACCGGGAAGAACCAGAATTGCTCGCCATTGTTCAGCCAAATGTATGTGTTGCGGAACAGGCAGCCTCTGATCGCACCGGGGTCGATGGCAAATGCAGTGGCCGACATTTGCGGCACGAATTGCGGCGGGGGAGCTGTCGGCGCTTGAACGCCTCCCGGTGCACCCCCCGGAAATCCCCCTGGCCCACCCGGTCCGCCAGGTCCGCTCGGGAATCCCGGAAATCCTCCGCCGGTACCCGGCGCTGGAAAAAATCCCATATGTGATCGCTCCCTTCAATGAATAGGCATAATCATCATATGCATCCGCGGAAAGGGAGTGACGCGTATGTGCTGGTTTCTGGGGTCATTTATTTCAGGTCCAAGCCCAAAAGAATCCGTCGCGGTCCCAAGCAATTCGGCCTCCGTGAAGCTTGCGAAAAGCCTTCTTCACCTCTTTCGACAGCGAGGCATTTCCATTCTCATTCACGAATACGAATTGTTCGCCGAAATGGGTCTTTATATATTCAATCGCATCGGTCTGGTATAGCGACCCTCTAAACCTGATCTCCTTGACCATCCATTCTGCTGCTTCCTGCGCAGTTACTTCCATTGGATTATGCTCCTTTTCACTCGCTTATTGCCATTGCCCGACCTCAGCCAAGCATGCGTTGATTACGACTAAGGTCTGAAGGGCTTGTACATTTTGCATGCCGGTCTCGTCTCATTCCGGCAGCCCGAGCAGCCAACGATGAGCTTCGGCGAATAACGGTCCCCATGTCGATTCATGATGCGTTCCGCCTGGTATGAAGTCGCAGCGGATTTGGCTGTCTTTTACTCCTGCAGCAAGCAGTGTTTGTCTTACCAGCTCAACGTGTTCATGGGCAGTCCGATTAAAGTCGGCATTATCGGTCTCCAATTCTCCGATGCTTAGGTAGAGGCGCAGCGCGGGAGAACTAACCGACTGCTGAATCAGTTGAATCATGGCACCTTGGTCTTGCCACATCACGAATGAAATGCCGCTCACCCTGCCAAATTGATCCGGAAAACGAAGGGCCGTGTAGAGTGAAATATATGCGCCGAACGAGCTTCCCCCAAGCATCGTATGCTCCGGTCCAGGACATGTGCGGTAGCAACTGTCGATATGAGGCTTGAGCGTCTCCGCAAGGAACTCGGCATAGGCGCCGCCTTTGCCTCCGAAGCCATACTCCGCATTTATGGTGAAGTTATACTCATGGTTACGCTCATTATCTCCATGATCTATCGCAACCACAATAACCTCAAGCTCAGGCTCATGGATTGTCATGTGCTCCAACGTCTCATCGACGCCCCACTCGTTTCCCCAAGATGTCGCTTGATCGAATACATTTTGCCCATCATGCATATACAGGACAGGATAACGGCGAGTGCCTTCATGATAGCTTCTCGGCAGATAGATCCACACCCTGCGTGTTGTCTGCAGCTGAGGAATCGGAAAAGCCTGAATCACCCTGACATCACCGGTAATGGTATGCAGCTTATCGCCAGGCAGAACATCTCTCCAAGGCAAGGCAGTATTCTTCGTCATGAAACATTCTCCTATGATTGTATTTACATGAATCTTATCGTGCAGCCCCATGGAAAGCAATACTCGTTAACCTTAGCAGAATTGCGCTGTACCTTGCCAAGCCGGTTCATGCGAAGGACCTCTGATTAAAATACCGTCACTTGCTCACTTTTTTAGCGTACTATTCTTCACATGCAATTAGATTTTACAATGATAAGCTTAATCTTAATAATGTATGTCCTATTCCACTTTGGGAGGTAATAAAGTGAGCAAGTACGACGAAGCCATGAAGCTGCTGGAAGATCAAGTGGGCAACAAGGACGGTCTGATCACGCTGTCCACCATCGCGCTGGAACCGGGGGCCGATGGCAAATGCCGTCCCGCCGCCCGCATTGTGGACGCCTATTATGAGGACGGCGCGTTCTACACCGTTACCTATGCGACCTCAAACAAGATGCAGCAGATCGCCCAAAACCCCGAAGTCGCCGTTTGTATCATTGTCGAGAACTTTACGGCCGATGGTATCGGCGAAAACCTAGGCTGGGTGTGTGACGAGAAAAACGCGGAGATGATGACAAAGCTGCGCAAGATATTCGCCGCATGGTATTACGAAGCCAATAACGACGAAGACCCTAACACCTGCCTGCTGCGCATACGCCTGACAAAGGGTCTATGGAATGATGCCCACAAGGGGATCAGAAACGAGATTGATTTTATCAATAAGACGGCAACCTAGGTGGATTATGTGGTTTCGCCTGATCGGATTAATGTGAAGTGGACATTTGATAACAGACTATATTAGCTCAAGAGGGTGCCCCAAAAGCAAGTAAGCTTTGGGACACCCTCTTTTTGTCGTTACTTAAAGCAGGGTTCAGCAGCATTGCCAGTCATAGACTACCTCTGAAAAGTCCCGCTTTTTTAAAGTCCAGCCAGTCCGCCAATAAGGCGCTGCGCGATTTGTACCCCAGCCCTGCTGCCATGAAGTCGCTGATCAGCAGCTTATAGCGGCATGTTTGCAGCACGTCCTCCGCATCCCGCATCGTCCAAAACTGGGTGCGCTCCAGATCGGTAATCATCTCCTGTTCAAACGGAGTGACGTCTGCCATCATGACCTGGGCCGGCAGTTCCCCCTCCTGATAGACTACTTTATACGCTTCTACAGCAAACGACGACAACGAATCGTCTGGCGACACGGTATCCGTTTTCCCGCATCGGGCTTCTATTGCGTTCCTGACCGCCTCGCATTTGGGCGTTCCACGTTATCCTCAAACAACAGATACATTTGAAACAACCGCTGAAACTCTCGTTTTTCATTTAAATCCTGCTGAAGCACGCGTTCGTTCTCCATTTTCCCCTACCACTCCATTCGTATGTCGTTCCTTCTACTATCTACTATAGAGATTGCCGCATGGCTCACGCAAATCTGCTTCTAAATCCCGGAGTCACTCTACTATAATTTGTTGAGTTGAATCCATGCCTTCCCAAACCTTCCCGGTAGACAGATGGTGTTCGATTTCTATTGTATCGTCTACTTTAGTGTACCTGATCTCAAAAGCCTGTCCTGTTTCAATCAACATCGGATAGTTATTATAAGGGAGAACATTTTCCGTCAATGTCAGGTCCTTGAGATCCTCGTAAGCGCCCTCTAGTCGCCAAAATTCTCGATAAGCATAATCCTTGAACCCGGTCAAATCCTGTTTTCCAAAATAAGCTGCCTCGTATTTCTTCCCCCGCAAGGTAATGTAATCGACTCTTAGGGGCTCAATATCTCTAAAAACCCAGCTCAAGTCCTCAGAAGAAAGGTTGTCTCCATAATGCTCTTGAAGTTGATTAGCCATGCTAGGAACGGATTGGGTATGATAATCCATTCCATCAAGCCCGGTATGTGCTACGCCGTAAATACCCATGATGCTCTCGCCGTCCAACTTTTCAAATTCACGGATGAAGTTTTCAGTCATCTTATTTTCCCGATATACATCGTCCTCTTTGCTGTAATACAAACGACCTTGCTGGATCGCTTCAGCAGTTAGAGTATATTGCTCCGATTCAGTCAGATCGTTTGCTTCAAGGTAAGATAAGAAGCGAATTCCAGTACTATCATATTGATGTCCGACATCTGTGCCGTGAAAAATAGTCTCTGGACACTCCTTTTTTATTTTTTTGAAGAATGTCTTGGTATGTGGAGTGTGAGCAGCTGTCCCCTCCCAGTCCTTATAGATGGCCTCCAAAATATCATCATTGTCCGCTTGCATCCATAGATTTAAATACTCGGCAGTATAATAGGGATGCTCGACGAACAAATGTCTCATGCCTTCATTCTGATAATAATCAGACCACAATTCAAATTCTTTATCCATAATCTTGGCCTCGGCATGTATTTCACCGTACAGATAGATATGGCTGGATGCCTGTGTCATCACAGTTGTGTCCTTGATCGGTTGTCCAGACTTATTTGCTGTCTTACTCACGGAAGAGCTGCCGCAAGCCGCAAGTACAACAATCAGTGCAAGCAGTAAAAAGTTAACAATTAACATTTTCACCTTGGCCAAATAGATTCGCCGGTTGTCATTCATAGAAAGAAATCACCTTTCACGTTTAGTTTCTGTCTTATTATTAAGTATTTTATAAATAGCTTGTAATTAATTTCCATGATCTTTTACATACAAACTGCTTGTGAGTTAGAGGGCGTTGTATAAGGTTCGGGGAAAAAATTTTAATTTACGGGATAGCCTTACAGTAATTTACTACGCGAAGTATAATGGAAATAATGACTCATTAATTAGGAGGGTATTCCTTGGATAACAATTACAAAGACCCGCAATACGGATTTTCTCCGCCAAATCAATCTTACGTTCCGGCACAGGCGAAGACGAGCGGCAAAGCAATTACCTCTTTAATACTAGGTATCGTATCCTTAATTACTTTGCCGTTAGGAGGAGCAATCATATTCCTTGGAACCATTGGCTTCTTCAGCGGTATCGTTGCGATTGTGTTATCGTCTTTAGCGTTTAAAGAAATCAAGCGAGTACAGGTGCGAGGACGCGGTATGGCCATTGCAGGATTGGTATGCGGAATCGTCGCGACGGCTCTCAATGTATTTGCTTTTGTTATCTCGTTTGTGATTGGCTTTATGAGTGCAATGAATAATGCGTAGACACCATCCAAAGGCGCCCGATGGGCGCCTTTATGCCAAATATTCAATTTTGCATTCATTATAGGAAAAGGCCGCCAAGATGGCAGCCAGTAATTCGAATTACGCCTTTCTTCTAACTGGGATCCAAACTTCGCAAATCGAATCCGTTTGGCTTTCGTCCGTCCAGCTATACTTCTCTAAACACGGTCCTTCAACCTGCTCGAAGCTCGCCGACGGAAACCACTCCGAGTAAATACGTTTCCAGACATTTAGAACTTCAAGGCCCAATTCTTCATTCTCAGGCGCTTTCTCACGGCTATCAAATACGGCATAAGTCTGGACAGGAATAGCCAACACCTTAAATTCAGGGGGGACCGCATTTCCGTCCGGCAGAACGGCCCCAAAGAGATAACGTCTGGTTCCATCTTCTCTAAAATCGTAGTGATAGCCGTTCAGCAAGGCGTCGCTTTCTCTGCCTGCCGACTCATTAATCCGTGCAGTCGTGCCGTTCTTCCAAATTTCCTCCACGAAGGCCGGTATCTCTGTAAATGCGTCTTTCTTAATAATGACTTCTTTGCCAATGACCTTAAATGCCTGTTCTTCAACGATACGATAGTTCATTTCAGTCTCTCCTTTAATCTGAATTTGAAAGGAGATCCGAGGAAACGCCTTGAGCTTCACGTTCTTTTTCTTCGCCGCAAGCGGCGTTACGCCATGAATCCGTTGAAAGGCTTTGGCGAATGCCTCCGGGCTTTCGTAACCATACTTCAGGGCAATATCGATGACTTTGCCGTCCGTGCCTGCCAATTCTTCCGCCGCTAACGTAAGTCGACGATTGCGGATATATTCGGTCACCGTAAAGCCCGTCAATACATGAAACATTCGCTGAAAATGATATTTAGATGACATCGCAGCTCTAGCCGCGTCCTCGATTTTGATGTCCGCTTGCAAATTCTCTTCCATGTAATCAATCGCCTGCCGAAGTAATCGAAGTGCCTCCACTCGCTTCCAACTCCTTTCTGTTTTCAGTTTAGAAGAAGCTCCAAATAGATTCCTGTCCGCGGATGCTTTGTTTTGTCTGAGAAGCTTGCCTTATTTAGAATACGGCTCAGTACATTGTCTGTAACGGTAATTATTGCTTCTCCAGTATACTTAGCTCTTCTTCAATCCGACTTACGTCAAGGCGCTCGAGCAAAAGCTCTAACTTTTGAACCTGTAAGTCTGCCGGAACAAAGATCAATTGCCAGCTCGGTTTTTCAAGCGTAAGGAAGGTTCTTATTTTCTCACAAGAGAAGGGAATGAAGGGCTCAAGCAAATTGGCGAGATTAGCTATCAGTTGAACACATGAATATAGTGTGCGTCCGCATGCCTCTCGGTTTTCCTTGATTTGCACCCAAGGCTTTTGTTCATCAAAATATTTGTTTGCTTGACGAACGTAGGTGAAGATCAGCTCAATGGCTTCTTTTAGACGACCATCTTCAATTAGGACCCCGGCATCTCGATACAAATCTTCAGTTGCCCTTATCCATTCCTCACTAAGTTCTCCTGAAGGAATACGTCCTCCAAAGGATTTGTCGATAAAGGCCAACGTTCGATTGACAAAATTTCCGAACGCACCAAGCAGCTCCCCATTGTGACTGTGAATGAATTCCCTCCATGAAAAATCAGTATCCCGCTTCTCCGGCCCATTTGCAATCAGGAAGTAGCGTATGGAATCCGGTTGATACCTCTTCAGAATGTCAGGCACCCAGACTGCCCAGTTACGACTTGTTGAGAACTTTTTCCCTTCTAGTGTCATGTACTCACATGAGAGGATTCGATCCGGTAAATGCAGCCCTCCTACTCCCAAGAGCAGAGCAGGCCAAATCAGGGTGTGAAAAGGGATGTTGTCCTTGCCATGAACATAGTAAGCGGTTAGATCCTTCTCTTCGTCCAGCCAAAAGGATTCCCAGCTGCTGCCTGTCTGACTTGCCCATTGTTTGCTTGCGGACAGGTAGCCGCTGACAGCTTCAACCCAGACGTAGACTTTCTTTTCGTTGAATCCTTCAACCGGGACGTCAATGCCCCACGTTAAATCTCTAGTCGCCGCCCGATCCTGAAGCCCCTCATCCAAGTATCTCCGCGTCAAATGGACCGCATTTTCTTTCCATCCTTGGGCCTTTTCTGCGTATTCAGTCAGTGCAGTCTGGAATCGAGACAGTGCAAGGTAAAAGTGCTCCGTTGGCCGATCGATAGGAGGATCTCCACAAATTTTGCATGTTTTTTCTGACAAGTCCGCCGGATCAAGCATTGTTGAACAAAAATCACATTGATCCCCTCGGGCACGATGACCGCAAACAGGGCAATTCCCTTCAACGTATCGATCCGGTAAGAACCTTTGATCGGTCTCACAATACGTCTGTAGAACGGTCTTTTTATATAGATGACCATTTTCCAGAAGCTTCAAAAACAAATCCTGGACTACACGATGATGAAATTCCTGATCGGTACGCGTGTACAAATCATAAGTAAAGCCCATACGATCAAAGCACTCAACAAATTCCCGATGATATCGATCCGCGATATCACTTGGCGAGACTCCCTCCTGAATCGCTTGAACCGCTACAGGGGTTCCATGACAGTCACTGCCCGACACATATAAAACTTCATCTCCCTTTGCACGAAAATAACGTGCCACTACATCCCCCGGTAATAAACTTGCCAATCGTCCCAGATGCAATGAACCGTTAGCATACGGCCATGCCCCGCCAATAAATACCTTTGCCATGAGATTCCCTCCTCATTTATGCACACAAAAAAACCCTCATCCCAAAGGGACGAGAGTTGTGCTCACGTGGTACCACCCAATTTCATCAAATGCCTCACGGCATTCACCTCTTCAGGTACGACGCTGTTCACGTGTATACCCTAGCACAGTAACGGGTGCGGGTTCCGGCGCAGCCTACAACCACATGAGGTTTCGATGCGCAGCTCTGAGACCATATTCCCTTAGCTATTCTTTACTCCTTTTCAGCTACCGGAGCTCTCTGTAAAAAAGATATCACCAAGGTACTCTTTCTCTTCTTAGCTTTTGAGCATATTCAAGTTACTGGAAATTATAATGAATGTCGTTTCTAAAGTCAAGGTAGCTCACATGGTACTAATGTCAATGACGAATCTATATTTCACATCAGAGGACAACACTCGTTCATAGGCCTCATCAATTTGATCTGCCGAGATCACTTCAATTTCAGGAACAATGTCGTGTTGGGCGCAGAAATCTAACATTTCCTGCGTCTGGCGGATGCCCCCTATCATGGAAGCTGCGAATGAACGTCTCCGACTGCTAAGAGCAAACACCTGGACCGATAAAGGCTCTCCGGGTGCACCCACGATAACCAGGGTACCATCAAGAGTTAGCAGTGAGAAATAAGCATTAATATCAATGTTGGCACTTACTGTGTTTATGATTAAGTCGAAGTGGCCGGCAAGCTTGTTAAATGTCTCCGGATCATTTGTTGCATAATAGTGATCCGCACCAAATCGCAAGCCATCCTCCTTTTTATTCAAGGTTTGTGACAGGACGGTAACTTCTGCTCCCATAGCATGTGCAATTTTTACCGCCATATGTCCGAGACCGCCCATACCTACTACAGCTACCTTTTTACCTGGACCTGCTCCCCAATGCTTTAGCGGAGAATAGGTCGTAATGCCAGCGCAAAGCAACGGTGCTGCCACGTCAAGCTCAATATGATCCGGAATCCGCAGTACGAAATCTTCCTCTACGACAATGTGAGTAGAATAGCCCCCTTGTGTAGGCTCGCCGTATTGATCCACACCCGCATAGGTTGGTATATTTCCTTTGAGACAATATTGTTCTTCTCCATTACGGCAGTTCTCACACTCGCCACAGGAACCAACCATACATCCTACGCCTACCCGGTCATTCACCTTGTACTTTGATACATTAGGGCCTACAGCCGTAACAACCCCGGCAATCTCGTGTCCAGGCACGAGCGGGTAGTTAACCGGACCCCATTCTCCATGAGCAGTATGAATGTCGGAATGGCATATGCCCGCGTATTTAATTTCAATCAGAACATCATGGGAATCAAGATCACGTCTTTTAATCTCAGCAGCTCGAAACGATTTGTCCGGACCATCTACAGCTCTTGCTTTTGCAGTTATCATAAAAATAATACCTCCTAATAAATTTTTCTAAAGAAATAGGCCTATTCAGCATCATATCCCTTAGAGTTAACTCTAGGTCAAATGGAAATTATATTGACTTTGATATCCGGCAAACACCGTGATACACTTTCCTTGCACTTAGAGTTAGCTCGAGGTTTATATCGAAGTGAAAGGAAGACATATGATGAAAGCCTATTCGATCAGCGAAGTCGCCCAAGCATTGAATCTGACAGCATATACCTTGCGTTACTATGACAAAGAGGGGCTGATGCCTTTTGTAGAACGCGCTCCCAGCGGAACGAGAATATTTAAGGAATCCGATATCGAAGCTTTAAAAATTGTTGAATGTCTAAAATCAACCGGGATGCCCATTAAGGAGATTAAGAACTTCATTGATTGGTGCTCAGAGGGGGATTCCACGTTACAGCAAAGATATGACATGTTCATGGAACGAAAAGCAACGGTAGAGGCACAAATGGAAGAACTGAAGAAAACCATGGAGCTGATCCAGCATAAATGCTCATATTACAAGACTGCTTTGAATGCAGGGACGGAAAGTATTCACAAGAAAAGTTTTAAAGATGACTCTGAACCAGAATGATACGGTACCCGGTCTTCGAGCTGCGGTTCTGTGTAAATAAAAACGGAGACAGCTGTATTTAGCCGACTCCGTTCCTATTCTGTTTAGCTATTATATTCTCAATCCCTAAGTATTCGCGTTCAATATTTCCTTCAATACGTTTTTAGCCAGTCTTATCCTCTCATCAGTAGTTTCTCGAAGCATTCCAACGATCTCTTGAATACTGTTATCTGTTGAAGTAACTTCAATTTTCTCATCAACATAAGAGAAGAGCTGGATCAAATTGACCTCAAGTGCTTCAGCGATTTGGGCTAAATTGAGCAAAGAGATGTTCTTTTCCCCTCTCTCCACCTGGCCAATATATGAAAAGTGAAACCCGCCCTTTTCCCCCAAAGCTTCTTGGGACAGGCCCCGTTCTTTCCGCAACAATCGAATACGAGCACCTACGAGCTTCAATACTTCTTTATCCTTCACGTCATACACCCTCTCTAAGTCAAAAGTGTAGACAAGATTTCCAACAGTAAACACCGATATATAAATATCATTTACTAATTTAATATTTATATGTATTATTTTGTGTGTGGTCTTATTGCTCTCAAAGGACGTGAATTGATGGAAAATGATTTTTGCTACAAAATAAAGAATTATCGAGAGTTAGCTCATTATCATATGCAGTTAGCTTATTTTATGAGAAACAACCATCAGTTCAAAACATCCCTTATACTCTGCAACTTGGCATTAACGTCCATAGCGCGTGCTTTATATATTTATGAAATTAGGTCCAATTCATCTAGCCAAGATACTATCTTTGATGATTTCCTTTTACTGATGCATAAAGCCCCCAATATTGACCCTGAAATTGCTGATCTAGTAAATAGAATTGATCTTCTATGTTATTCCGAAGATGGCGTTACTATAGATCAAAAGAATACGGATAAGCTTATTCAAAAAACTGCAGATACTTTAACTATGGTCAGTTCAAAATTAATACTTCCGAAGCTTAAGTAGTAATCCTCTTTAAAAATTCATGAGAGTAAGACGTGCCCTCCAAAATGATTCTAATTCACTCGTGTGAAGTTTACGATTGCGATCTAATCATTATATCTCTAGCATTTAGATTGATGAAATGACACATGAGGCAAGTAAGGCAATGTAATATGTTGAATTTTAAAAGGGGAATGAATATGGAATTTAACGATTATTTTGTAACAATCCCGCTCCTTAAAACCGATAGATTAACATTACGTTCATTCTGCAGCGATGATATAGACACCTATTTAGGAATTATTCACGATCCTCAGGTGCAGCAGTTCTTAGGCGGAGGAGTTAACCTGTTCAACAAAGAACCGCATATATCAAATTGGCTCAACAATATAAATGGTAGACTTCTTAAAACAAAAACAGTGATTACATGGTGTGTGGAGCTTACAAAAGAAAATAAGGTCATAGGCCGAATTGATCTGGGTGGTTTTGCAAAAAAATCAATGGCCGAAATATCCTACTATCTTTCTCCTGAATATTGGGGAATGGGATTTGCAACGGAAGCGGTGAAGGAAGTAACTCATTTCGGATTTGACGCTTTAAGATTGCATAGAATACAGGCATTGGTTATGTCGGAAAATATACCTTCAATAAAAGTATTAAGAAAGGCAGGGTTCTCTGAGGAAGGTATACTTAAAAAATATTTAATTGGCAAGGAATTTCATGACACCGTTATGCTGGCAGCGATTCGTGAGCAAAATTTGAATTATGCATTGGGTACTACTATTGGTATCCAACCTTTTAAGAATGCGCCACCCTCCGGGTGATTTCCTACAACTAATTCTCCACCATGTTGTCTAATAATTCGTTGTGAAATCGTTAGCCCTAATCCTGCTCCTCCAGTTGAGCGATTTCTCGATGCCTCCCCTCGATATAGGGGTTCAAATCCTTTTTGAAGATCCTCTGCAGAGAACCCCTCTCCTGTATCTTGTATCGTAAAGATCACACAGGTTTCATCTCTATCACAATTAATGAAAATTTTACCACCCCTAGGTGTATGTCTGACCGCATTATCTATTAAGTTATTCATGGCTCGCTCTAATAAGTGTGAATCGCCCTTGATATTGCAATGACTTGTCAAATGATCTGCAATAATATAGATATCCTTTTGCTCAGCCTGAGGGCTTAGGCTTTGAATTGAGTTCTTGAAAACAAGGCTCAGGTCAATCATATTTTCGCTTAGTATTATTTCTTGGTACTCTGTCTTCGCAAACGTGAAAAGATCCTCTACAAGTCGATCTAACTGCACTGACTTCTCCTTACATACTGCCAAATACTTTGCTCTCTTTTCAGGCGAATCAGCAATACCTTGCTCTAGGCCATCTAAATAACCCCGCAAGGCAAATAACGGCGTCCGTAAGTCATGCGCAACAGCAGCAATCACAAACCTCCGTTCATCTTCCAATTCAACCTGTTTCTGAAAAGATTTTTTTAGACTATCAACCATAATATTAAATCCATTATGGACTTCAGCAATTTCTGAAATCCTTGAATAAGGTATCTGGATATCCAAATCTCCCTCTGCGATCTGCCGGGCACATTGGCTCATTTTCTCTAGCGGAATAAGAATATATCTTCGCATGGCATAAGCCACAATCAAAAAGGCCAATAGTAGACCCGTGATTCCCGCAACGATTTGAGTCGTTTTTGAATGGGTCGCAACGCCAAGATGAAACGAATTGGTTTCAACAAAATGCCCGCCTACATAAAATACCCACGGAAAAAAAAGTATAATAAATAAACTAAGCATGGTGAATTTACGAATACGAATAGTTTTCATTTTCTTCTCCTTTAAAACGGTAGCCTATCCCCCATACGTTCACAATAAATTGCGGATTATTCGGATCAGCCTCAATTTTCTCGCGAAGCCGGCTTAGATGGACACGAACAGTATGTTTATCACCAATCCCTCCCCAAAATTTATCAAGTAATTGGTCATATGAAAAAGTGTATTTAGGATGTTCGGCAAACAATTGCAGCAAATCATACTCCTTTGGTGTCAGTGAAATGGGCTGCCCTTTTATAAACACTTCTCTTGTAGACAAATCCAACGACAGACGCCCATAATCCAGGACCTTCCTGGATCTTTGTTTAGAATTCGAACGCCTCAATACAGCCTTCACTCTTGCAACAATCTCACCCGGTGACGCGGTCTTGACTATATAATCATCCCCTCCAAGTGCTAGTCCGCGGATCTTATCTACATCATCACTCAGAGCACTCAAAAAAAGGATGGGGACATTGCTTTCCATCCGAATCTGCCTGCATAACTCAAAACCGCTTTGTCCTGGCATCATGATATCCAAAATGATGCACTCCATTGTGCTTTGTTTCAAAATGACAAGTGCCTGAGCAGTGTCATGAGCAGTTTCCACATAATAACCTTCACTTTCTAAGAAATCCCTCAATAGTTCTACAATACTTTTATCATCGTCAACGACTAGAATCGTCTGTCCTTCGTTCACGAAAATTCCACCTTTCCTTCGATGACACACCCTGGATACTACAAACCTAACAACATTTAAATTTCAAATTCAGTTTATCATTTTTCTAATGAAAAATATGTTTTATGAAAAATTGTGATTATTTTGTGATTGTTTTATACCCTCTTTTGAGATATTCAAAAGTTACTCTTTTATTGTGAAGCAATCAGCACATATTTGTACTTTAAAGGAGGATTTATAAATGGGTATTGAAGATCCAACTTTCTCATTCTTTCCATTCGGCGCTTTGTTTTGCCTTACATTATTCTGTTTTGTAGCGGTTCGCATATTCGCAATACGCTCAAGGAATAAGCAAATGGACTATTTTAAAGACCTAGTAATTAACGGGGAACTGAGCGAGGCGGAATATCAAAAACTGAAAAATCTTCTTGCAAAATAAAACATAATCGATTTCGGATCATTTTAAATGGAGGGAATATATATGCATATTCAAATTGTGTTGTTTGATGGATTCGATCTATTAGACGCCATCGCTCCTTATGAAGTGTTTACTGCCGCTGATATGTACTCAAATGAAAATATCACCGTTGAACTCGTTTCTGCTGAAGGTAAAAGAATGGTGACAAGCGGAGTTAACCATTTACAAATCCAAGCAAGTAGTAAACTTGACTTAACCAGTAAAGGAATTATTCTTGTTCCGGGTGCATCTGGTTCAGTTCATGATAATGGACCTGAATCAATACCCATTAAATTGCAACAAGCCACAGAAACAGAATTAGGTAATTTACTCAAAGAGGCCATTAAGAAACCAGATATATTGCTTTCCACAATTTGCGGTGGTTCTCTCATTTTAGCAATGGGTGGATTGTTAGAAAATCGGCATGCCGTTACCCATCACATGGGAATGGGGCTTTTGAGTGCTGCCAATGCTATTCCAGTTAATGCTCGCATTGTAGATGATGGGAATATTGTTACGGGTGGCGGCGTTACTTCGGGACTCGATGTTGCTCTTTACCTTGTTGAGCGAGAATTAGGTCCCCGTATAGCACACGCCGTGGAGCAACTGTTTGAGTATGAACGGAGGGGTACGGTTTGGAGAGCAGAAGGAAATATACCGAGAGAGAACCAACAAGAAAATATAATTGAAACTAGAAGTGATGATACCTTAATCAAACCTGATATGAACTTTGACTTTCAAGGAAAATGGGATACTACTATTTCCACTCCTATTGGAACGCTCTCCGTTTTATTAAATTTTACTATTAAGGATGGACAGATAACAGGAACTGCAAAGCAAGGAGAAGATCATGTCACTTTAGACAATCTAGTAATAGAAGGGAATCAACTAAAGTGGGCTATGAAAGTTCTTAAGCCTATGCGTCTTAACTTAAAATTTATCGTTTCTGTAGATGGATACAATATGATTGGTGAAGCAAAAGCCGGAATGCTGCCTGCTTCAAAGTTAGTCGGGCATCGAATTTCATAAAACAGGAAGAATATAAGACAGGTTGGCTTTCCTAAGTATCATTGGAGGTTTTCATTAATGAAACGAAAAGCGGGTATAATTATTTTAATCATTTCAATGATGTGGGTGCTTCACACATTTTCAAAGAATTTTATGGTAGACCCTCAATTTGAGAAGTTTATTTCTAGAAAAGATCAAATTTTAACAGATCATAACTTATGGATTTCAATGATTCGTATTCATATCCTACTTGCTATTATTTCTCTTATTACTGGACCTCTTGGAGCTATAAAAGCAATCCGTGATAAATCAAGAAACTTTCACCGTTGGAATGGCAGAATATATGTGATGTCCATTATTTTAAATTTCATACCCGGCGTCTATGTCTCTTTCTTTGCTACAGGAGGCTTACCTAGCATAATTGGGTTTCTTATTTTAAATTCATTATGGCTTATAACAACTATTCTCGGATTTTGGTATATCAAAAGACAAAGAGTTATGCTGCATAGTCAATGGATCACTCGAAGTTTCTTTCTTTCCTTTGCAAATATTACTATTTATATCATTGTAGCCATTTCACATAACCTAATGAATTTTTCTTATGGAACTTCCTACACAATAGCAGTCTGGTTAAGTTGGTCTCTTAATCTACTTGGGTCAGAATTTATGATTAGAAGGAGATTATTCTTTTGAACTCTTAAAAAAACAGCCATTGACGACTCCAGGTCATCAATGGTTGTTTGTATTACTTCATTACTTATCGATCAGGTCGGTTACTTTGGACGTTTTTCGCCTTCCTTTGGGTCATCTCCGACCCTAGTAACGGGAGATTACATGCGTCGAAACCTGAAGATTAAACGAAGCAAGCCCTGACTTCAACCAAGTCAGGGCCGACGACCATCATATATTCTCTTGCTTTAATGCATCGATAATATTTTCCTTCTTTATTTTCGCGCCGGAATAAACAATCGCGGAGCTGACAATGACAAATACGGCGACAATGACAGACAGAATGCTCATCCAAGGGAGGGTGAATCCGTAGCTAAATTTGTTCGCAAACGCTCTATAGATCAGAACCATCACGACGAAACTAACGGGAAGCCCGAACAACAGCGATTTGACCCCGTAAAAAACACTTTCATAGTTCACCATTTTTGCAAAGCTTGTTGGCGTCATGCCTACGGATTTCAGCATCGCAAACTCTCGCTTGCGAAGAGACAACCCCGTCGAGATCGTATTAAAAATATTCGCAATGGAAATCGCAGAGATTAATACGATAAAACCGTAAGAAAAGACGGACATCAAGAGAATCTGACGTTCTTCGCTTTTTCTGGATTGATATACATTGTAGACATTCAGATTGGTCTCATACATCTCTTCAATTTCCTGCTGCGTTCTCATCGGCTCCGTGCTTTTCAAGTGGAGGTACGTCGCAGCGTTAGCTAGATCCTCGTCGTCTGCCATCCGATTCATGACGCGTTCCGACACGATCATATTTAGCCCGCCTAAGCCTATCGGATTCATCCCCATAGGGGCTTGATCCGTCAATGCGGCAACGATCACGTTGTCTGGCTTCGTTTCTTCCCCATTCTCTTTATAAAAGTTCGTTAGCTCGATACTTTGACCGACATTCGTATACACGGCCTTTGTCTGAACATATTTCCCCGTACCCATATCTTTGTAATGAATCGTATCCATCACGATCGCGGCGGGATGATCCGGATCCGTAAGCTGCTCGTAGTCTGCACCAACCGCTTTGGCATAGGCTTGCAGACTCGAATCGTTCAATGCAAGAATCTTAATATCGTAAGGGTATTTCCCGTCCTGCAGCAGACTGTTATCCTTCTTAACCCACTCTTGCAATTCATCAGCGATGATCGCCGCATCGACCCAAGCGTTCCCGTATAACTCGTGAATCACGTTGTATTCCGTGACGCCATCCAGGGATACAATCGATTGCAGCAACCGGCCATCTATTCTTTGTCCATTGCTGTACGACACTTCAATATCGTAATTGACGCCTTCCCGCGACAGTTCCAGGGAGCGTATCATGCCAGCCGTAAAAAAAGATACCGTCAAAAACAAAACGATGCTGATGACCAGTGAAAAAAGAATAGCACGATATCTCCGTTTGTTCCTTTTTAAGTTTTTCAGCCCGATTTCTGCCTCGATCCCGAAGAGCTTGCGAATGAACTTCGACGTTTTCACCGCTTTGGCCGTAAGCTTTACGTCGGTCGTTTGGCGAATGGCGTCCATCGCGGATACCTTGGATGCTTTGAGCGCCGGGAGATACGCCGAGACGAAAATCGTCAGCATCGAAACAAGACAAGCTATCAAGAGCGATAACGGCGTGACGATGAGCCTCAGCTTTTCACTGGTCCCTAATGCCCCTTCAATCATCGCGTTCATGAACCAAAAGGTGATCCCGATCCCGGCAAGACCGGATAGGATGCCAATGGGAATGCTGATCAAGCCAATGACGAACCCTTCAAAAAGCACTGAATTTCGCTTCTGGCTTTTTGTAGCCCCCACGCTCGCGAGCATCCCTAAATGGCGGGAACGCTCCGAGACGGAGATCGCAAAAGCGTTATAGATGAGTGAAACCGAGCCCATCATAATAACCGCCATGATGATCGCCGATAAGGAGAACATCATGCTGTACGAGGCTTTGCTTTTGGACAAGCCATAATAATGAAGCAAATCGTTATTAAATTGGACGGTTTCAATCTGGTTTTGCTTAGCCAATTCCTCCGCATGAGCGAACAAGGACGGATTGACACTCTGCAAGACTACCGACGCATCGACTCGATCGTTCCCCCCGATGATATGATCATCGACATAGCTAATGATCGTATAGCCCGGGGCCCAGGCCGCTTCCCATACGGGACGCTTGATGAAGCCTACCACCGTATAATCCCTTAGCTTGATATGCTGCAACGTTTCGGTCAATGCGCCGTCTTCCCTGCGCAGCGATTCAGTCTGATCCAGGGGATGATCGCCCCCTTGTTCGAATCGCTCACCGACGCGAAGGGTTAGACGATCGCCGATGTCGTACTTCACTTTGGCGTTCGTGGCAACGGGCTCGGAGATCACAACTTCCTGGCCCGTACGCGGAAGACGCCCCTGGCTTAGTTCAATCTGAAACTGCGCGAAGCCCTGTGCATCATATTCCTTGATGAACAAATACGGCTTATTGGGATTTTGTCCCCCTTCTAATGAGGCATAGCCAAGGTCTCTTGAGACCGCAACGGTTTTGGCTTTGTCATCGCCCTGTATCGCCGCCAGCTGTTTTTTGGTTACATCTTGATATTGGACATGCCACTCCCCTGTATCCGCGATGGTCTGCCTAATCATTAAATCCGAAAAGGAAAAGACAAGCGTAGCGACAGCGGTCACCATGGCAACCGAAATGATGACGCCGATGATGGTGACAAGCGTTCGTCTCTTGTTCTGCTTCAGATGCCGGATGGTTAATGTATTGACAATATTCATCGCCGGATCACCTCGTCTTTGGCAATCCTCCCGTCTTCAATCGAAATGATCCTGTCGGCTTGCAAGGCGATCCGTTCGTCGTGCGTGATCACGATCAGCGTCTGATGATAGGTCTTATTCAGCATTTTTAATAAGTCGATGATCTCGCTGCTATTCTTGCTGTCCAGATTCCCGGTCGGTTCATCGGCCAGCATGATCGCAGGATTGCCGATGAGCGCTCGGCCGATCGATACACGTTGCTGCTGTCCGCCGGATAGCTGATTCGGCAGGTGGTTTAATCGATGCTGCAAATTCAACGTATTCACAAGGCCATCCAATTGTTTTTGATCAACCTTTTGTTTATCCAGCAAGAGCGGCAGCGTAATATTCTCTTCCACCGTCAGGACGGGAATCAGATTAAAAAACTGGTAGATCAGGCCGATTTGCCTGCGCCTGAAGATGGCCAGCTGCGTTTCGTTTAAGCCATACATGTCCGTATCCTGAACATAAACCTTCCCGCCAGTCGGCCGATCCACGCCGCCCAGCATATGAAGGAGCGTCGATTTCCCCGATCCGGACGGGCCGATAATCGCGACGAATTCGCCTTTTTGGACTGAAAAGGAAACATCGTCAAGCGCCTTCACCGCCGATTCGCCTGTGCCGTATACTTTAGACAGATGCTCAATTTTTAAAATTTCCATGGCTGTCCCCTCTCCCCTTGATGTTCAATTCCAGAAATATACCATCTCTCGATATCCAAAATCCCATAGGGTTTCATTCCCCTCGATGGTTATCGTAAGCTCATTGGCCTGCGGGAGGAAAATTTTGTTCATCTCCGGCTCATGGCGTTGATCTTTTGCAGATACGGATAGGAACTCATGTCCATCGACGATCAGCTTGATGCTGCCCTGGAAATCTTTTTGATCGGGAATTCCATAATTAAAGAAAAGATACAACTCCTCCTTATTGTCCAACGTATACGTGTACGTTTCTTTCTTTTTACCTTCGATGCTATACACATTATATTGAGGCTCCACGTCTTGACCGCCAATCTTAAGATTGGACGGTTTACTTCCCGTTAATGTGTTCCCGGTACTATCCTTCAATTCGTTTATCGCCACAAAGGGCCCCATCTCTTTGGTGAATACTTGATCAAGCATCCCGAAGAACCCCCACACTCCGAGCATCAAGACAATGCCGGAAATACCCGTAGCGGCAATATTTCTCCAGTTGTTTTTTGTACGAAAGCCAAGCTTGTACGCCCCGAATCCGATGGCTGCGCCCGAAGAGTTCTGGATGACGTCGTTCATATCAAAGCTGCCAAGGAAGGTTAGGGCCTGAATGGTCTCCAGCACGAGAATGGACAGGAGGAACAAAGTCATAAAGCGGGCAAAGTGGGTTCGATATAACAACGGAATCAATATGCCAAAAGGGATGAAGGCGGCGATGTTCCCGAAATCCACCAAATCCATCAGCACAGGATGTAGAAGATCGGATAGACCCGGCAGCTTAAAAAAAGCGTCCGGCAAAAAAATAAAGGTGTACTCACTGATCTGATCTGTCTTATCTGCTCTGCCGAAAGCGAAAAACAAAAAATAAAGAATCAACAGGGTATAGAATATTGTGATTGCAAAAATAATCTTACGCTGTTGCTTTACATGCATAGTCTTACCTCCATCGTTCGTCTGATGAATATCAGTTTAACGGTCTAAAATGACTTTCCCGTGACGATGGAGGTGACAATTCAGTCACTTACAGAGTGCCGCTAAATCACGTGCTTATAAAATTTAATCCGAAACTGCGTACCCTTCTCGCTGTCGCTCGTCACATCGATCACGCCGTTCTGGCTGGCAATGATGCTGTGAGCCATCGCAAGCCCTATACCGATGCTCCCTTCGCTAGCGTTCTTTCCTTTGTAAAAACGTTTGAAAATATACGGTAAATCCTCTTTTGGAATGCCTTTTCCATTGTCAGCAATGACGACTTCCGTAAATAGCGCGTTTTCGGAAAATGTGATGGCGATCTCTCCGCCTACAGGTGTATGCTCCACGCCGTTCTTCAAAATATTGATGACCGCTTCGGCAGTCCAATTGAAATCTCCGACAAAAGAGACATCGTCATCGCCCGCGATGGACACTGTCTGTCCCTTAATATCCATCGGAATCATAACCGGCTCTAGTGCCTTTTGGATCAGGTTTTTCATGAGTATTCGATCTTTTTTGAAGGGGATCGTCTTCGCGTCTATTTTCGATAGCTTAAGTAAGGAAGAAACAAGCCAATCGATGCGTTCAAGCTGGACGCGGATATGATGGGTGAACTCCGCTCTTTTGGCCGGAGGCAGGTCAGGGGCGCTTAATAAATCAGCCATCACCGTCATGGAGGTGAGCGGCGTTTTGAGCTGATGTGAAATATCGGAGATGGCATCCGTCAGTTGAACTTTGTCCCGCTGCAATAGTGAACGGTGCTCCGATAACATGAGCGTTACTTTGTAAATATCATTCTTTAAAATACTAAGCTCGCCTTCTTGGTTATCGCGAACGTCAAGGGAGTCATTGCCGTTGCTTATTTCCCGCAAGTAGACGGAGAGCTTCGCTAACTCGCGGTATCTCCAGCTCGTGAACAACAAGCTCGTGCCAATAAGCAGCAAGGATACAATGAAAACAAATATCGCCGCGACGGACGAAAAGAAAGCGGCGACCACGGTCGCCGTTATACCAATCGAGCCCATAACGAGCAATAATATTTGGTTTTCCCGATTTCGCAGCATCTAATCACCAACCTTATAGCCTAAACCGCGTACCGTTTTGATCAAAGTCGGATGCCCTGGGTCATCCTCCAACTTTTCCCTCAACCGTTTGATATATACCGTTAACGTATTGTCGTTCACGAATTCGCCGGCCACGTCCCAGATTTGCTCTAAGAGCTGACTCCGTGTGAGAACCTGTCCAACGTGGTTGCCGAAGATTAGCAATAAGCGATATTCCAAGGCAGTTAGCGGAATTTCGACACCGTTTTTATGCACTTTGCCTTCCAGCGTATGGATTCGAACATGGTCGATATCGATGATCGCTCCGGTGTGGGACGGCTTCTGGTATCTCCGTAAGACAGACTTGATCCGGGAGAGAAGCTCACGAACTCGAAAAGGCTTGGTAATGTAATCATCGGCTCCCATGTCGAGCCCCATCACGACATTGACCTCATCGTCAATCACCGTTAAGAAGATGACCGGAATGTCTCGCCGCTCCTTCACCATCTTGCACAATTCATAGCCGTTTCCGTCCGGAAGCTGTAAATCGAACAAGCATAAAGCGAACTGATCGATGTCTTCGGCAAGCACCTTTTTGGCTGAAGCGACATCATGGCAGAGAACAGTTTGATATCCATCTTGCTGCAACGAATATTCCAGTCCCGACGCGATCGTCTTATCATCTTCGACCAATAAAATGTTCATATGCAGATCATCCTTACGTTAGAGTAAATTCACTCCTCATCTTAGTTTCGATATTATAACAGATTTCCCGGGCAGGCTTCACCGTTGCTTTGGATTGCATTAGTGATATAAAGAAAACGAATTCCGGGATCTCTCGTTAGCTTTTACGCGTACTAATTGCTTGGATGACCATTGCGTTGCGACTTACAGGCGAGTAATGGTATAACCTTTTTCCTTCAGCTTGGTTACAATCCCGTCTTCACCCAGCATATGACCCGCTCCGGCAACTACAAAATATGTTTCTTTGTTTTCATTGTCCAGATAACCTTCAATTTTTTCAATCATTCCGATATTGCGGTCTTTGATCACGGCTTTATAATATTCCGGTTTTTCCTTCATGGCTTCCGTCGATTCCGTCAGCGCAGCTTCGTCTCCAGCAAGCCACACATTCACCATTGGCTCAATGCTGTTGGTACGAAACACACCAGCCATTGTCTCAGCGCTGTTATCAGGTTGATGGAATGTTTCAACCGTTTCCTTCAGCAAAGAAGCTATAAGCTCATCCGAGAAATTGTTTAACATTGAAAACTGGGAATCATGGGACTCCAGTTCCAGTACAGACTTCCCGGAAGCCAGCGCCTTTTGCAGGAAATACGTATCAATGCCAAGACCGCCTTCATAACCGTTTAGTTGGGATTTGATAAGAACCAACCTACTGTAGACCAACCAAGCTTTGATAGAATCGTATGCTGTTTCAGGTGCTCCGAGTTCCTTTAAAATGTCTTGAAGCTTTGCATACGTTTTGGCATCAATATGGTCAGCCAGAGTTGTGTTATCATCATACAGCATATATTTTTTTTGTATGTCAGCCATCTCTTCCTCGTCCATTGGAGCAACAGTGTTTACTTCCACAACCAGATGATCGGAATTAGCATACGCCACATTCATTTCAGGACGCATCGGGTACAAATCGTCGCTGCCAACATGGATAGAACCAAGCAAGTACACTACCGAGCCGTCCTTCTCTACTTTCCAGAAAAAGCCCTTGCTGTCTTGCTGCTCCAGAGCAGCAGCACGGTTTTTGGCATCCCAGCCAACGCGGTAACCTGCATTTTCAGCCAGGAAACGAAGCGGAGCATAGAGTGTACCGTTTACGATTTTTGGAGCAACCGTCAGTTGATGCGCCTCATCGTTCGCCATGGCCTGATTATTGTCGCGTCTCAGGGCAAAGGATAGCTCGCCTTTCGATGCATAAAGAGTAGAGGTCTCCGCTTCCCAGCTCAGTTCATAATCCAGTCCTTCCAGGAAGGGCTTAACTGGAATCAACGTGGTTGCATTTTCAAAAAACGGCTGTCCGTTATCAAATGTAAGCTGCTTTTCACCAAGCATGATCGGTACGGAAGGTGTAGCAGCTTGCGCTTGTGCACCAGTGGCAAATACAAACAACATGACAAAGCTTAAAAATAATGCCGTTAATTTCTTCATTTCATTCTTCCCTACTTTCAAAGTATTATTTGCAAGGATAGCTTACCGCCTTCCTTAAAATTCCTTGTTCCGATGGATTCGTACAGATAAAAAATAGGACAAAACAAACATCACTAACGCAATGGCCAGGGAGACCTGCCCCACGACAGGACTTCTGTAAGTAATAGTGCTGTCGGACAAATGCAAGAGATACCAGACCAGCAGCTGCAGTCCCACCGACAGTCCGCCCGCCGTAATCAGCAGAGTATCGCTTTTTTCGGCTCCAAGCTTCAAAATAAGCGGATAGGCGATCGCAGCGGTTGAAATGGACAACGGCAAGCCATAGCTGTAGCCGAAGATGAGTGTATCGTTGAACTCGTTCTGCAAGCTTAGAAGCACCACTGTAACCAAGCTGACCGCCAATCCCATTAGGATTAGAAGGATAAACGAAATATATTTGGCATTGATAATTGTCTTTCTACTGACCGGCATGGTAATTTCCCACTTGTTCCACCCGGAGGTTTCATCCATCTTCAAAGAGGCGCCCATATTGGAGATAAACATGAAGACCTGCATGGCAACGATCATGGAAATCATGGAAGCTTCCAGAAGCGGGACAAACGCCATCGGCAAAGTGATATAGAGTGACAGCTTGATATTTTCCTGCATAGAATATAAGTTATTTGCCAGCAAACCTTTCATCTTACCGTTCCCCCTTTATCAGCAAAAGCATGATTTCATCAATGGTTCCCGTATCGACAACAATCCCGCTGTACTTTCGTTCGAAAGCTTTCCTGTTCTCCACCAGCACATCGATTTGATAATCTCTCTTTTTATAAGCCATCATGTCCGTCCGGTCGATAAGCTGAAACTGTTCGGCTTTACAGCGGGCAATGCCGTAATCATAGATCAGATGATCTTTTTTCTCCGTCAAAATCACTTTTCCGTGATGAATGAAGGTGATGTAATCGGCAATCTTCTCTAAATCGCTGGTGATGTGTGAGGACATCAGAATAGAATGGTTTTCGTCTTCGACAAATTCCAGAAATACACCTAGAATCTCCTCTCTGACAATAGGGTCTAAACCGGCGGTTGCTTCGTCCAAAATGAGCAGTTGCGGCCGGTGTGACAAGGCTACGGCAAGTGCCAGCTTCATCGTCATTCCCCGCGAAAACTGTTTGATTTTTTTGCCCATGTCAATATTAAATCTCGCTGTAGTTTTCAGGAAAAATTCCTGATCCCACTGTTTATATACACCCGCCATCACCTTCGCCAGTTTTGCCGGTGTCAGTATCCCGGAGAAGTTGACCGCATCGAACACTACGCCCACTTGCTCGCGAATATCCGTATCCTTGTCACCCATTTCCCGGCCAAGGATTTTCACGGTGCCGTTGTCTTTCTTAATGGTATTTAAAACGGCATTCATGGTTGTCGTCTTTCCCGATCCGTTCTCGCCGACAAACCCCATAATCGTTCCGCGGGGAATAGAAAACGATACATTGTCCAGACGAAAATCGGACTGGGGATAGGTTTTGGTCAGATTTTTTATTTCCAAGCTGTAAGTCATAATTACTCCTCCGTATAAAAAATGGTCAACAGCTCAATCATTTTTTCTAATTTAATTCCGCCGGTACGGGCAGTCTCAACCGCAAGATTTAAATGTTCTTCTACTTTTTTCTGCAGCTCTTCCTGCATAAAATCTCTGTTCTTCGCCGCCACAAAACTGCCGCGGCCAACAGTTGTTTCTATAAATCCATCCCGCTGCAAATCTTCATAAGCTTTTTGCACCGTAATCACGCTGACGTGGATTGATTTGGCCAGTGAGCGCATGGATGGAATCGGATCACCTGTTTGTAGATCCCCATTCATAATCATGGCTTTGATTTGCGACGTGATCTGCTCATAAATGGGCTTACTGGTGTTACTGCTGATGATGATATCCACACTAATCCCCCAATTGAATCATAGTGTACTTATTGTATAAGTACACTATGATTCGATTTTGTCGTTTTGTCAATAAAAAAGGGAAGAAAAAACTCCACAGTGGTATTATCCCTTTTAGTAGACAAGAGAAAAAAGACATCTGTTAAGATGGACTTAATCTTGCCTAATGGAGGGGATTTTTTCATGGCTAAAAAAGGACAAACTTTCTGGAGGTACTCCTTGGAATTAAAATTGGAGGCAGCCCGGCTGGTCAATGAAGAAGTTTTCCAGTATGCAAGAAGAAATGGCTTATTTGCGAGCGGAGATTGAATATTCCAGATTGTAGAGGACTTGCGAGTGCTTGAGCGAATACATACTGTTTTACAACCAAACCGATTTCAGAAAAAACTAAACGACCGTTCCCCGGTAGAATACCGGGAAACGGCCGTAGCTTAAATCTTGTCTTCTTTTATACTGTCTACTTGACAGGGTTAAGACCACAGGGGAGGCTTTTTTACCCAGACCTCAAAATTTCGCCCTACTTGTGATACGGTTCACCGTAACGGTTTTTAGGATAAACTATCGGGTGACATGGCTACTCTGTTACATTCGCATACAACGGTTAATACAGGCACGCAAAGTCACTTTTGGTGTCTGCTTCGAGGCCCGCCGATTGTACGAAGACAGACAAAAGTATCTGCATGACGAGCTTCTATGATTGAAGGAGCATTAGCTGAAGGCGAGAACAGAAAAGCTGCTCAGATGGCTCTGGAACTTCTCAAACTTGGAGTCGAAACAGCTATTATCGTGAAGGCATCTGGACTGTCTGAGGCTGAAATTATTGCTCTAAAAAGGCAAAGGTAAAATGACGTGGTGAAGAGTCAGTCCGATGATGGCTGACTCTTCTTACTATTTTAAGAATAAGTAGTGGCTGCCAAGAATCGTAAGCAGCTTTTCACATTTAGAATCAGTCAGCTCCCCTGCCTTATCTGATCGACGTTCCGGTTCATCAGATGCCGAACCACCCTGCTATAGATTATTTTCTTGAACGGACTGAGCCCTTGCGGATGGCCCGTGAAGAAGGCATCGGGGCTGTCATAAATCCCGAAATCCTGAACGATTCCTTCTTTTTGCACGTAGGTATCATTTTCGTTCCAATATATATCCGGATTTTGAAAATTATCGGTTGCAACGCCATAACCGCAAAATGAACCCGTACACTGCTCGAATTTTTGCTGAAGCTTGGTCAAATAGGGGATATCCAGTATAAATCCCTCAATTTTCAACCAATTACCTTCATATAGCACTTCAACCCAGCTATGAATGATCTCCTGGGGGGACAGTTGGTAATACCACCCTTTCATTGCCCCCTTTTGCAGCTTCTTATCGATGGCAAATCCATGCATACGGCATGGCACGCCCACAGCCCTTAGCAACGCCATAAAAAGCACACCCTTTGTATTACACTGACCGTAGCCATCCTGCAAGACTTCCGAGGCCGGAATATCATCCGCCCGGTTATAGCCGAACCGGATTTCGTCACGGACGTAGTTATATATGCCGAGAATTTGTTCCTTCCTGGACATCGAATCCCACTGGCGGCTGTGAACAATTTGCAGAATCAATGGGTGAGAATAGTTCAGCAATGCGGTTTCCTTCAAGTATGCACTCATGGAACACACCTCCTGCACCCATTGTAAGGTTAATACAGGCAAGAAACTTTTAAAAAGACGCTATCTTTGCGGATATCCTTCGCCGTCATTCCCAGCAACTGTTTGCTGGTGGCGGCTAAATGTGACGGACTATCAAATCCTGCTGCCATAGCCGCATCCGTAATGCTGAGCCCCTCAAAAATGAAATAGGTTGCCTTCTGCAGCTTGTGAAGCACCATGTACCCGCTAAGCGAAATGCCTGTATTTTCTTTAAAGAGGTGCGACATTCTGCTGTTGGATAAACCAAATTGCCGGGCGTATTGACTGACGGAGTGTTCGGAGTCGGTGCAATCTTTTATGAGCTGAATAAACTCTCTTATTCTCGGATCAACAATAGCTGTATTCACCTGTTGTACGCCCAATAGCATCATGAGTTGTCCCAGAAAAGAACGATAGCTGTCCGGGTCCTTAACGCCAGCATACTCTTTTTGCACAAATTCGCGAATGCTCTTCATCTCTCCTTGCGGAAACACATGATACGGCTGCTCCTCCAGATACCGCTTAAAGCCTGCAGCCATCTCAGAGGTGCTGTCTATCAGAAGGAGCATCAACAGGTGTCCCGCTTCTTTTAAGCGATGAACAACGTTCGAATTGATAATGATACCTGGACCACTCAAGCTTTGCCCCGCTACCTCAATGTCAAATTCGCCTGTTAATGAAATCGTCACCTGTAAAAAAGAATGCCGGTGCTCTTCCGCATCAATAGAATCTGACACCACCATCAAGTGATGCTCCGCTCCATATAAATTCATCATCCTCTAATCACTCCAAGCTCATCTAGTTTCGCCGTCACTTATGATAAGGCTCCCCCCTCATAATCTTCACCACCCGATACACCTGCTCCACAAGTACCAGCCGCAGAAGCTGGTGGGGATAGGTGAAGCGGCCAAATGATATCCTCAGGTTGGCACGTTGAAGGACTTCATCGGACAGGCCCAAGCTTCCGCCGATGACAAAGGCGATCTGGCTGCGGCCATAGGTGGCTAATTCCTCCATATGCTGGGCCAGCTTGTCCGACGTCCAGAGCTCGCCCTCAATGGCAGTTGCCACAACATAAGTGTCTGGCTTCAGGTGCGCGAGGATTCGTTCTCCTTCTTTGCGTTTCACTTGCTCTTCCTCACTAGCGCTTAACTGCTCGGGTGCCTTTTCATCAGGGACCTCCGTTAACGTCAATTTGATGTACGGGGTGAGCCTTTTCGCGTACTCCGCAATGCCCTGGGTCAAGTACTTCTCTTTCAGCTTACCTACTGCAATAATTTGTATATTCAATGATTTGCACCACCATCATGTTCATTATGTATAACGCCGCATATATCTCTAGCATATCACAAAAATGCCTTGTTCCTGCCTATAGTATAGTTCGCCAAAACCGTCCTAATACACAATTTAATCCCAGCATAAACTATCAATTAGCCCGCTCCTAGCCATACAGCCCATGTTTAGTTTTTTTATCTGGCGGTAAATAACCTATATCGTCCCTTTTTCCTGATCGTGATTCGCTTTCCCAGCACGCTGTATCAGGATACGCGGCTCTGCCCTAGTCTTGTCTTTGTCTATGAAATACATTGAACACAACTGGAGGAAATCACATGACGAAACCCAAACCAATAATGTTGATGGCTGCTTTAAGCGCCGTACTACTATTGAGCGCCTGCGGAAACAACTCGCAAGCAGGCACAACGGTCCCTGGCAATCAACCCGAATCCAATGCGACGAATCAGACACAAGCAGGGAATAACAACACAGACTCAGCCAACAACGCCCTCACAGACCCTGTCGACTCTAACCCGGAGAATGATAAGCCTAGTGAGGAGATCCTCATTGATATTGATCAGACGCCAAAGCCGATTGAGAACAAAGGAAGCTTTGATTTTCAGGTGAAGCAAGTCCCCGAAGGCTACAGACTTCAGGAAATGCAGTGGTCGTCCGAAAATAACAACACCGTCAATACGTTTGAAGAGGCCATAGAGCATGGACAAACCGGCGAAGACGGCTTCTATATCAGCGGCGACGGGCAGTTTATGGGCTTCTTCTATCCCGAAGACATGAAGGGCGAAGCAGGCAAGGTCACCTTCGTATTCGTGAATGAGCAGGGTCAGGAATTGACTTGGGAACAAGAAATTACGCTCAATTAAAGCAAAAGTCCCTCTGCAATCGCAAAAAAACAGCAAGTGTCAGGAGCCACCCGGGAGAAATCTCCCCCGGCCCTGACGCTTGCTGTTTAGTTCTTCATTTCGCCCAATACAGTAAGCTGCGCTAATTAATCCAACTCCGCCCGCAAGAATAAATCGCGTATCAGCGCCTCATTCTCACAGGCTTGTTTAAAGCCAACCGCAAAGGCCTGAAGCGCCTCCCGATCGGAGGAATAGGCACAGAACATCGACCCTTCCGGGTCGAAGCGGATGATGCCCTGCAGGTCGGGCATCTGCTCAGCCAGATACACAAAGGCCAGAGACGCCCAATCATACCCGCTGCCCTCAAAGCCTTCGTCGGCCCGCGACGCAAACAATTCCGTCAAATATGATCCAACCGGCAAAATGACCGACATCCCCCGCTCTCCTTGATCCACCAGCTTAAACGGAGCTACATCCATATCCTCGTCTTCCGCCGCATTTCCTCCGGCCTCCAGCTCCAGACGAGCGATGATCTCCTTACGCGCATCCTCTGCCAAGCTCAGAGTCCCCTGATCCTTCTTAATCAAGCCCTCTTGCATGCGTTTATCGAGCCAGTCCGTGATCCAGGCAGGAGCATAGCCGCTTTGGCCAAATTCCCCGCCGAACGCAATCATCTTCGGATAAATATCGAGATATTCCTCCCGCGTAGGCCGTGGATAAGCATTTGTGTACAGCCAGAACTGCACATCGTACATCAGCAGCGACAAGTCATCCGCATGGAAGGAGAAATGTCCCTTTTCCCCCACAATACGTGTACATACCGCCCGGATCTGCGATTCAAGCTGCTCGGCATCCACCGCTTCCGCCTTGCTGCACAGCTCCTCCAGCAAAGGTGAGAACTTTCCTTCCGCCACCTTGCGCAAATCGTTCGCTTTATCCTCCATTGAGGTATCGTACTCCTCTTCACTCACCAAGCCGCGAATAAAGGTCTCAAAATCCGGCGCCAGGAAAGTAATTTCATACTCCGACTCCTGATCCACATGGATTACCTCGGGCTCCCCATCCTTGCCGCAATGACGGTAATCGAGCATGACCACATCATGACCCGCCGAAGGACAGTCACAAATGACGACCCCGATATCCGGGTATCCCCAATCCTCGATCATGAATCGGCTACCCATATTCCCACAGAGCGATTCATCTTTATCTCGCCCAATTCCCATGATCGATGAGATCGCTATATGGTCGTCAGCCCAAGAGGTAGAAATTTGCGTTGGGAAGCAGGTATTCCGAGGAACGCCCCCATTACGCTGTTTCATTAAAGCGATATAGGAAGCGGGCAGCTTGTAGCCTAGCTCCTCCTCCACACTGGCAATCAATGCATCACTAGGCGGATCCATCGTATATGTACTCTCGGCATAGCTGCCGTTATCCCAAAATTCAGACAAATCCAGACCCTCGAAGATCGGCTTCGTTGGAGTCTGCTCTTTTTGCCGCAACGCCTGTTCCCGAATCATCTGATTCTGCTGCTGACGATCAAGGCGTTCCTGACACCAGCCAAGCAACTCTCGTGAGTGCTCATCCTCCGGATCGAGCTCCAGCGCCTTCGTAAATGCCTGCGCTCCTTCCTCAAATCTCCCCAGAAAATAATAAGAGTACCCTGACCGGTAATGCCACGCAGTATCGTTCTCCCCCTGCTCATCAACTTGGGCAAATTGTGTCAACGCATCCTCATAACGCCCTACATTGTTATAAGCACGGCCCAACTGACCGACCATTTCATAATCTCTATTAGCAACAGGGATAGCTTCCAAAGCGTCTACAATATTCTGATGCTCATCTTCCTCATACCACTGTTCCAACTGCAACCGCAACGCTTGATCCACTTTCATCTACCTCCAGAAATAAAGACGTTTTCTCCATCCTACCAAACCCTCCCTATAATATGCATCTGCGATCCAGCGCAATCCCCCTGCTCCCCCGTAAATTGAGTAATTTGATCTACTCCTGCTCTCCCCAACCATAACCCTGGTCCTTCCAATCGGTAGCAACAGGCAGTCATGATGACCCATAGGCAAAGGAATAGAAACAGCAGCACCCATGGACAGATCAAATAAAGTCCTGGACTGCTGCGGTTTCATTAAACGAACGTTAGATGTTATTTTAAGAAGATGCTACTATTCTCTCAATGCAACTATCACCGATTTGATATGTTACATTGATAGCCCGGTTGCAAGACCCTATAACTTCCCTTATCCTTAATCTTGTTGCTATGTTAGTATTATTTGTACTTATTTTCCTATCTTCAGCTATCTATCTGCTTACCCTATCCTTACATCCCAAGAAACGGAGACCCGAACTACCATGAAATCCTCGCCGATGTCCCGGCCTTTTTATTATCTGTGGACCACTCAGACTGCGGCCAATGCCGCAGACGTGCTCTACATTATGGCGCTCACAGTGCTGGTGCTGAACCAGACGAACTCGCTCGTATCAGCGGCGCTAACGCCCTTGATGCGCAGCTTCGCTCAAATGATCAGCGGTCTGATCGCACCATTGCTGATCAATCGCTTTAGGCTGCCTTCCTTACTTCTCTTATCACAATCAGGCCAGTTTCTGCTGTTCATCGTCCTGGCAGTCTATCTGCAAATACAAGGGAGCGATGCTTCCCTTATTCTTGTGTTTGCACTCGTCTTTGTTATGTCTTTCCTTGATGGATGGACGGTACCGACCCGTAATGCGCTTGTGCCGCGGCTCGTTCCCGATGAGCAAAGCCTGCTCAAAGCCAATGGTCTCATCAGTGTCAGCGATCAGGTGGTGCAGTTTGCCGGCTGGGGCTTGAGCGGTATCGTCGTCGCAATGCTTGGCCCGAGTCCGACATTGCTGGTGACAGCGGTGATCTATGGCTTGGCGGCGGCCTTTACCCTGGGCGTGAAGGAACCGGCTGAGTCCGGTGACTCCGCAGCCCATGCCACCACTGCAGCTTCCGGCATGTCTGGCACCGACGGTACTTCTAGTGCTTCCGCCACCACCGGCCCCTCCCGCTGGCACACACTCACCGAAGGCTGGAAGACGATCTGGCGCATGCCGCGCCTTCGCCTGCTGACCTTTATGGACATCATCGACATGCTGGGCGGCTCGGTCTGGGTCGGTGCCTTCACGCTCGCCTTCGTACAGACCGCGCTTGGGCAAGGTGAGGAATGGTGGGGCTTCATTAATGCGGCGTATTTCGCAGGAACGGTCAGCGGTGGATTGCTGGTGCTGGCGTTAGTGCGGACCATTGGCGATCGCTTCCTGTCGGCGATGCTGATCGGCATGGCGGGCTACGGTCTACTCACTGCCGTCTATGCCGTTAACACCGAGCCCTACATCGCCCTCATTCTTGTGCTGCTGATGGGCCCGTTCGCCGAGCTGTCCATCGTCAATCGCCGCACACTCATCCAGCGTAGTGTCGGCAGGCTCATGCTGCCCAAGGTCATGTCCGCCCAGGCCTCCCTGCTGCACCTGGTCTTCTGCATCTCGCTGCTTGGCATGGCTGGTCTGGCTGAATGGTTCGGCATTGTGAACCTTTACCTGCTCGCTGCCGTGCTAACTATGGTTGCCTTTATCGTAGGCGTGCTTGGCCGCCGAAGCTTCCGCGCCCCCGCCGAGCAAGATATCGCAGCCGATTAATCTCCGCCAACCTTCGTACACGCTCCATAAAAGCAGGACAAGCCAGCGCTTGTCCTGCTTTCTTTTTCCCAACCTATCCATCTCTTATCGGCAGCAAAAAGGCGGCCTCTACCCGCAAAGGAGCAGACTACCGCCTATCATTACCTTATTCTTACACCACCAAAAACCGCGCCTCACAGTCGCATTCCTCGCACTTGACCGGCGGCTCCCAATCAATGAACTTCGTGTGCTCGAGATCCACCACGTCCGGGGCCTCCTCGAACTCGTCCACAAACATATCAATCGCTAGCTCCACATGATCCTTGCATACCACGTACATGCTCAAAGCATCCTTTCCTCTACCGCTCCTGCGGCGCGCTTCTCGTATTCAGGTTGTCCTTTATCTGTTCTATCATACTCAGCGCAAAAAAGGAACCTGCTCTCTCACTCCATCTAGCGAACATTTTCTTACAATTACAGTAAAAAGAGGCCGCACCCAGAACTGAACTCCCGGTACCGCCTTGCTGATTATAACCCTTATTCCTTGTCCAAAAAAGCTCCTATCACTTGCCTTCTTCCAGCAGCTTTTGAATATAGCCTTCGATTTTGGACGGCTCATCTGTCGGTGAGAACCGCTTAACCACCTTGCCCTCCTGGTCGATCAGAAACTTCGTGAAATTCCACTTCACCGCCTTCGAACCGAGCAGCCCGGGAGCCTCCTGTGTCAAATGCTTGAACAGCGGATGCGCATCATCCCCATTCACTTCAATCTTTGCATACAACGGGAAAGTCACGCCAAAATTCAACTCACAAGCGGCAGCGATATCCTCATTCTCTCCCGGCTCCTGATTTGCAAATTGACCGCACGGAAAGCCGAGAACCGCCAATCCGCGATTGCCATAATCCTCATGTAGCTTCTGGAGCCCCTTGAACTGAGGAGCAAATCCACACTTCGTCGCCGTATTGACGATCAACATCACCTGTCCCTTGTAAGGTGCCAGCGTCTGCTGTTCCCCGCGGATCGTAGTTACCTCGATATCATAGATTGACATGATTCCATCTCCTTTGCTGAATTCAATTTTTCCTAATTAAATTGTATGCAATTTAATTATTGAAGTCAAATGCCGCTGCACCCTTTCGTGCGCTTTCATACCGCTTTGAGCCGCTTTGACCCCGCTCCATACCTCATGCTATAATTCGACCAACAAATGAATTGTGTCCAATTCAATCGCAGGCAGGTGAACTAACAACAATGTCCGAGACCAATCGCACTAACACAAACATCTCACTCCAACTCGATGACCAGCTCTGCTTCGCCTTCTATGCTTGCTCCCGGGGCATCATGAAGCTGTACCGCCCGCTGCTGCAAGAGCTGGGACTGACCTATACCCAATATATTACCCTTCTGGCGCTGTGGGAGCAGGATGCAGTCACCGTGAAGGAGCTTGGCGGCCGCCTGTTCCTCGATTCCGGGACACTGACACCGCTCTTGAAGAAGCTCGAAGCCATGGGACTGCTGACCCGCACCCGTGATGTGAAGGACGAGCGCAACGTCATCATCACCCTGACCGAGAAGGGGCAGGCACTCCGGCACCAGGCCAAGGAAATCCCCTGCAAAATCTACCAAGACACCAACATCAATCCAGAGGACATCCAGGTACAGCTTGCCCAAATCCGCGGCTTTCTGCATAAGCTTGAATCAGATGGCGCGCTCTAAAAAGACAAGGGGCTGTCCCAAAGTACACTTTGGATCATTCCTACCAATCGTCGAGACAATTGACGGCAGTGCTTACTACGGAACGAGGTGATTTGCGGGAATGTCTTCTTCTAAATCCATTGTGATGCTTGCCTCTCCTAATCAGGCTCCTATTTGGGAGGAACCGGTTCTCTGATTAGCCATCTGCTGCTCACTGTCGGACATTTTGAACTCACTGACGGACATTTCGCTAACGGACATTCTAGACTCTTAGGAGACTTGTTCTCATGATTCGAAGGGGTAACGGACATTTCGGGCGCTTAGGACGCTCAAACGACTCTGGTTCACTCCATTCTACTCTCTAAACAGCCAAAATGTCCGTTACAATTCGGGTTCATCCAAAGGCGGAACGTAAGGAGACATAATGTCCGTTGATATGAACGAAACCTGTCAAGCGCCTCTGTGACTCTCTCGTTTTTGACGCGCTTAAATAAGAGCCTGTCAAGCGCCTTTCTTGACAGGTGGCTCTTTCCGGCGATACTTTTTGA
>NZ_BORS01000016.1:0-96264 GCF_018333295.1 Paenibacillus apis | reverse complement strand
GCAATCGGCTATTTGTCACCGGTTCGATTTGCTGCAAGCTTTGAGAAGAAAACAAAGAAAAGGGAAGCATAACCTTTCACTTAATATGTGTCCACTATCTTGACAGAGGTCCAGAAAGTCATTAAAATTGCTGGAGTGGGTGCTCATGCGACGATTATAGTGCAGAAAGTCATTAAAATTGCTGGAGTGGGTGCTCATGCGACGATTATAGTGCAGAAAGTCATTAAAATTGCTGGAGTGGGTGCTCATGCGACGATTATAGTGCAGAAAGTCATTAAAATTTCCGGAGTGGGTGCTGGCACGACGATTATAGTGCAGAAAGTCATTAAAATTGCTGGAGTGAATGCTGGTGCGACGATTATAGTGCAGAAAGTCATTAAAATTGCTGGAGTGGGTGCTGGTGCGACGATTATAGTGCAGAAAGTCATTAAAAATTTCCGGAGTGGGTGCTGGAGTGGGCGCTCATGCGGCGATTATAGTGCAGAAAGTCATCAAAATTGCCGGAGTAGGTGCTCATGCGACGAATCAGGAGAAAAGGCGCTAACAAGCTGGAGCAAACGCGAGGTAATGGCCGGATCCGGATCCAACAAAAAAGCCGAAGAGTTCAGCGAGTACCAGCGCTTAGCTCCTAGGCTTTTTTACATATTCTTTACTAGATTGTTCGAAGTGTACTCTTGTGGAAGCACGCAATAATTCAAATGCTTATTTCCTCGATTGGGGAGCCAGCTTCTCGGCCTCACGGCCCATCTTCTTCAGCAGCTCGATCATGATCTGCTTTTCCTCCTCGGTTAATCCGCTTAGCGCGTAATCAATCCGATCTGAAAATTCCGGATACAGCTGGTCCATTAATTCTCTGCCTTGAGGCGTCAAATCCGCATAAATCACACGGCGGTCGCGTGGGCTTGGGGTCCGGCGCAAATATCCGGCAGCTTCCAGCTTGTCGATGACGTAAGTAACATTTCCGCTTTGCAGCAGCAGTTTGGCGCCAATTTGTTGAATGGGCTGCGCACCTTTGTAATAAAGTACTTCCATAACGGCAAAAGCCGTAGGGTTGAAGCCTTGAATTTTACTGCCAGTGACCGCGTGTTCGTTAACGCTTTTGAAGGACTTGGAAAATACCCGATATAGGTGCAATGACAAATCCGTTCCGCGTTCTTCCAATTTCAGCATACTCATCCCGCCTTATTCTATATTCTAGATCTATTTAAGTAGTTAGTTTCATGATCATCTTAGTACATGTGCCAATATGGAAAAAATATAATTTATCACAATTTGCAGATTTAATTTTTTTAGATATGTATTTTTTTGAACATTTTCTCATTCTGGAGACCGAGTTCATCATCATGCCCCGGAACCGAAGCAAATCCTGCGGCCGCCGGATAACAAGCCGCTAAAGATTTTATATAACTGAGTTATGAAGTATAAATCGATATGACGGGTGGAAAAGAAGATGAAGAATGAGATGAAATCGGGCGAGGGGCTGCTGAAGAATCGTCCCTATGTCATGCTGCTTACCTCACAGCTGGTATCCAATTTGGGGGATTGGCTGTATTTTCTGGCCTTGCTGACCTTGATCGGATTGAGATGGAACGCTACGCCTTGGCAGATTACATTAACGACGCTGTGTATGCTGCTGCCGACTCTGCTGGGCGGGCCGCTCGCCGGGCTGCTTGCGGATCGGGTGGAACGCAAACGACTTATGATTATTTCCGACCTTGCGAGGATGATACTGATTCTAGGACTGGTCTTTGTTACGGAGCTATGGCAGGTATATCTGCTGCTTATTGTGAAGAGCTCATTTGATGTAATATTCTCTCCGGCCAAGAACGGAAAGATTAAGGAGATTGTTCCCCATCATCAGTTAGATCAAGCTGTATCCTACAGTGCAATTATCGAGCAGGGGAGCAAAATTGTCGGTCCGGCACTGGGGGGAATGCTATCTTCCGCCTTTGGTCTTTCATCCAGCTTTATCATCAACTCGGTTGCATTTCTGATCTCGGCAATTGCGCTAATTGGGGTGCCGACGAAGAGCAAGTTGACACCAGCATCCGTACAAGAGCAAGAACAGGGAACTGGGGGCTTGGCTAAAGAAGCTGAAGGCCCGCAAAGAGGAGGATTCAGGAGAGAGGTCTCAGCCGGCCTGAAGATTATTGCGGGTATCCCGCTGATTTTTTTTGGACTACTGACTTTGGCCGCGTCTATGCTCGTTCTGCAAATCGCTGATTCCCAAATCGTGGTTCTGTTCCGCGGTATTCCGGGTATTTCTGAGGATCTGCTGGGCTGGTGTATCACCGGCAGCGGGGTTGGCACATTTCTGGCCGTAGCTATAAACCGTATTCTAAGTAAATGGTCGCCATTGACCAAGATGAGCTTCGGCGGCATGCTGGTCGGTCTTATGTTTGCCGGAGCGGGCCTTTTAACCTTGCAAGGAGCGCTGGGAACAATCGGAACCGGCCTTATGCTGACGATGTTTCTGCTGGCAGGTCTCGGAGCCGGTTTGACATTCATTCCGTTCCAGGTTACGTTGCAGCAGCGGACCCCGGAGGCCATGACAGGCCGGGTCTTTGGCACTGTGTCCAGCGTGACCTCGGCAGCTGCCGTCATTGGTCCTCTATGCGGGGGATATCTGGTTACCATGTTTGGTCCGGAGCCCGCCTATATTTTGTCGGGCGGCTTGATGACCTTGCTTGGTCTGGCCCTGCTTCTATTCAGAAAGCCGATTATAGAGCGTGACCAGGCAGCGCTTCAAACGGCGGGTCTGCAGGAAGACAGCTTTACATCCGCTGCTATGAATTGATATTCTTTTATAAAAGCAAGCGATGGAGTTGGTTGGATGCAAGACGTTTTACTGGATGTAGCGATCGAAGAAGCGGGCTATGAGCCCGGAAATCCAAAGGTCGAGCAGATCTTATTCCAGATCAGATCCGGCGGCCTAACCGGGCTGATCGGTCCCAACGGAGCCGGCAAGAGTACGACGATCAAGGCGGTCTTGGGATTGCTGCCCGAAGTAAAGGGGAGCATCGCTTTTTCGGAAAGAAACGGACGCAGCGGAACCTATGCTTATATCCCGGAACAGCCGGTGTACTATGATACTTTGACCCTTTGGGAGCATTTGTCTCTCGCAGCTGCGGTATATGAAATGGATGAGAGGGAGCTGGAGTCCGCCGGGAACCGCCTGCTGGAGAAATTTCGAATGAGCGATGCGCGGGACTTGCTGCCCGGGGGGTTCTCCAAAGGAATGAAGCAGAAGATGATGCTGATGATCGGGTTTCTGCGCAAGCCTGATGTGTATATCGTGGATGAGCCCTTCGTCGGCCTGGACCCGCGGGCTACGCATGATTTCCTGGAATTGCTGGAGGAGGAGCGTGAGCGCGGAGCCGGTATTCTATTATGCACGCATGTTCTGGATACGGCAGAGCGAATCTGCAGCGACTTTCTGATGATCTCGGAAGGCTCGCTCGCGGCATCAGGGACGATGAAGGAGCTCGCTTTGAAGGCGGGAATGCCGGGAGGCACGCTGTTCGAGTGTTTCAACAGACTGACATGAACAGATTGACTTCTGCCGTGACGGTTCGACGATTGTTCTGGAGAAGATGGCTCGATCATGTCAGGCAGCAGGCATCCGTATTGCATGCTGCCATAGATGCGGTTGTATTTCTGTATATCGGAGTTCCCGCAGTTCTCCTGCTCGGAAGGGCTTATATCGGCCTATGGCGGGAAGCCTTGCCGGAATGGATCCTTCAATTGCCTGCGGCGGCAGTGCCGGGTCTGCTGCTCCTTTTGCTGCATTATTCGAAAGGACTCATCCTGTTCATAGAGCCTGCCGACAGCTTGTTCCTAAGGCAGGAACGGCGCTGGATGCGCGGTCTGATAATAAGGGCAGTCATTATGGGGAGCTTGACGGCCTATGTGAGATTAACCTTGATCATCTTGTTGCTGGCACCCATTTTGGTACGAGGCTTTTCCATGGAATGGGGAGAGCTGCTGCAGATGCTGGCGGGATTATGCGCCTTCCAGACTGCAGCTAATCTGCTGGATCATCTCATTCGGGTGAACCATGCGCGCTGGAAGCGGTGGATCTGGCTTTCCTTATCGGGAACGACGGTGACCGCTGCGTTCCTGGCATGGTATTATCTGACGGACTGGCAGCAAGGCCTGGCCTGGCTGATCCCTATGGGATGCCTTGGACTTTCCGCCGTTCTGATCAGCCTTCGTCTTCGTCTGCAGGGCAGGCTGGAGTCCGAGCTGCGTGAGGAGCTTCGCGGGCGAACCCGGTTGACGGCGCTGCTGCTGTCACAATCTGTACCGCCCCCGAAGCCGGAGCGGTCCCGGCCATGGCTGTTCCGCGGCAGTCGAAGACTGCTGCGTTCTTCGCTGCCGGGTGACCGTGCGGCGGAGCTGACGGTTAAATCGTTCTTTCGGGGCCAGGAGTTACAAACCTATGCCGGATTTACTTTGCTGGGCTGTTTGGCTGTAATTATCCCGCCATTTCCGGTTAATCTGATCGTGTATCTGGGCCTGGTGCTGCTGCTGTCGCATGGAGTGAACGAGTCAAGGAAGTTCTTCTTCCGCAGCTCGCTTATGGGGATGCTGTGCGGGGCAAGGGAGGCGGAGGCCGCTTCCTCTGCGAGAACGATGAAGCTGCTGCTCTTTCCGGCCCTTATGCTGATGACTTGTTTCTTTTTCTTCTCCATCACCCATGCCTGGTGGGGAATTCTGCCCGGGATGGCAGCAGGGTATGCTGTGTCCTTGGCCGCAGGAAGCATGGCCCCGGTCCTTTTCTCAACCGGTTTTCGCCGCATGAGCAAGCCGAGGTCCTAATATTCCGTGTCTTTAAGCACGAACTGTTAGCGGCAAAAAAATTCCTATTGACTTTAACGTCGCGTCAACCTGCATTCTTATCTTGAAAGGGGGGACAGTTATGGAGCTGCAAACCATCAGTCAAGTATCCAAATATTTTTCAATTTCAACCCGGACTCTTAGATATTATGAACAAATAGGGTTGATAACACCTATAAAAAAGGAAGATTTTGCTTATCGCGTATATGATATCGAAACCATCACGCGTTTGCGTCAGATCATTATTCTACGCAAACTGAGGATCCCGCTTAAACAGATTGCCGAGATTCTGCAAAGTGCGGATGCGCGTATTGCAATTGAAGCCTTTGAGCGTAACCTTATCGAAATAGAGGATGAAATTACCGCGCTCTCCACTATCCGCAGCGTTATTAAAGCCTTTATCGAACACCTGAATCTTGGAAGCGCGATATTCGCACTGCCGGATGATGAGGGCCTATTGGAAATCGTAGATTCATTGACTGTCTCCAAGATTAATTTCAAGGAGGAAAAGTCAATGGAGCAACTTAACGAAGCAAGTGAGAAGCTTAGTAAACTTGAGGATAAAGATGTACGGATTGTTTACCTTCCGCCGATGACCGTCGCTGCCGCTTACGCATCAGGAGAAGGCTGTGAAGGTAAAGCGGGTGACATGATAACGAAATTTGTACAAGAAAGCGGATTGCTGAAAATCAAACCGGATGCCCGGAGTTTTGGCTTTGACTGCTCAAAGGGGGCAGCAGTGCTCGGAGAACCTTCTCATGTATATGAGATGTGGGTATCCATTCCCGGCGACCTGGAGATACCCGCGCCTTTAGTAAAAAGAACCTTTGACGGAGGGTTATATGCCGCACATGTGTTGAGGGCATGGGATTTCGAGGATTGGCGTCTATTAAGAGAATGGGTTAACGCAAGCGATAAATATGATAACGACTGGGGCTCCCCACGCTGGATATCGCCGGAAACGGTTGCCGGACAAGGATTTGAAGAGACGTTGAATTTCTATAATTTTGTACAAAAAGGCGGAAAAATGGAAGATTTACAGCTTGATTTATTGTTTCCGATTAAGGAGAAGGGTTGAGAATAAGATGGAAGATATTAAAATCGGCTCATCCTTATCATTCGGAGGTTACAATTGGCGTGTGCTTGACATGCAAAACAATACGGCATTGATTATTACCGAAGATATTATAGATCAACGTGCTTACCATGATGCTTATAAAGAGATAACATGGGCCGAATGCGCGTTAAGAAAATATCTTAATGGTGAATTTTATGAAAAATTCAACGCAACTCACATATTTCGGTGATAGCCGTTCAAAACTGTACAATCCGGGGAAAAATCAAAGATATTGGTTTGAACGAAAAGATGAACACAACAGTAAGCGAATAGCAAGGCTTCAGGTTAATGAATGGATTTGGTGGTGGTGGCTTCGTTCGCCCGGCCGCGTTAATGTAAAAGCCGTGTACATCCATGGTGACGGCAATATCGGTATTCAAGGCAATAATATATTGAAGGGCAACCTCAGCGATGGAAAGTGTACAGGCGGTATCCGTCCCGCTTTGTGGTTAAAGCTGTAATTTACATAAGGCAGAGGTGTTCTTTGACGGCTGCGATAAATATCGCATCGTATTTATCGACATAAAAAAAGGATACGCTCTAATTCGTATCCTTTTTTGTGCAAACTCCGTTTGACCGCCAAATCCTATATCAATCCGTGCCCAGCGCGGTTGCGGTTATCCCGGCGTTCAAGCCAGCCGTATATCCGGTTGCGAACGCAGCGGTGATATTATAGCCGCCAGTATAGCCATGGATGTCAAGCACTTCGCCGCAGAAATATAAGCCTGGCATCAGCTTGGATTCCATCGTCTTCGGCTGAATTTCCTTCAGATGCACGCCCCCTCCGGTGACGAAGGCTTCTTCGAAAGGGCGGGTGCCTGAAGCCTGAATCCGAAAATCGGAGATGATTTCAATCAATCGAAGCCATTTGTCCTTTGGAAGATGTTCATAAGTTACATCCTCCGGTAATTCCGCCCGTTCAAGCAGCAGCGGGAGCAGACGCTCGGGAATGGTTCCTTTCAGGACATTTCGGAGCGTCTTTTTTGGTTCGGCGGCAAGCTTGGCTCGTAAAGTATGCTCAAGCTCCGCCTTAGACTGCTCCGGGAAGAGATGCAGAGATAAGGTGACTGTGCTGACGCCGTGCTTCTTTTTAACGCCGCGCAGAAATCCGCTGCAGCGCAGCGCGATGGGGCCGGAAAGCCCAAAGTGAGTGAAGATCATATCCCCTTGATGGGCCACAATCGTCTTTCCCTTGGGGTCGAGCACCGATAGTCTGACGTTCCGCAGAGATAACCCTTGCAAGTCCCGGTTTACGATAAACCTCTCCTTGGATGTAATTGGAACCTCGGTAGGATACAGCTCGGTGATGGTATGGCCGGCGGCTTCCGCCCAGGGGTATCCGTCCCCGGTAGAGCCGGTATGGGGCACTGATTTGCCGCCCGTCGCTACAACGATTGCTTTCGCTCCAATGTTCTCGCCGTTCGTAAGCTTAACCCCCTTTACACTCTCCGCTCCAAAGACAAGCTCCTGAACCTGATGATGCGTCAGCAGTTCTACGCCCAGTGAGCGGGCTTTTCCAACGAGTGCATCGACCACCGTCTTGGCCTTGTCTGATACCGGAAACATTCTACCGTTATCCTCTTCTTTTAAAGCGATTCCCAAATCCTCGAAAAATGCAATAATATCGCGGTTGCTGAAGGTTGCAAAGGCACTGAACAGGAACCTACCTCCGCCAGGTATGAAGGTGATCAGTTCATCGATCTCCTTGATGTTCGTTACGTTGCAGCGGCCGCCCCCGGATATGCCCAGCTTTCGTCCGAGCTTGTCCCCTTTATCGAGCAGCGCTGTCCTTGCGCCTTGCCGGGCTGCAGCAATGGATGCCATGAGTCCGGAGGGACCGCCTCCAATAATTAACACGTCGTATGATTTCATATGAGCTCCTTATTCTTTGATTTGTACTATCCGTCATAGCAAACATTCTATTTTTTAACGTATTAGGATGTGTTGTAAAAGATTGTCGCCTGTGATTTAATCGAAATTAGAATGATTCTTCCACCAAAGGAGGGAGAATGTGGGGGAAGTTAAAGAGTTCCTGTTGCAATTTCTGATCGCGAGTCTTCCGGCGTTTCTGTTTCCGCTTACCAACACCATGCGGCTGCGACGGTCTTTCAATGATGAAGCTGCCAGCGCGGATTCTATTTATAGAATTACATTGGGCTTTACACTAACTTGCGCGCTTAGCATGATCCTTTGCTCACTCTTCTCCCCTCGGCTTTGGGGGACGCTTCATCTGGATTTTGCCATCTTGCCGCTCTTTGCACTCATGCTCTACAGCCGAATGGCTGAAGGGGTATTTCTGGCTTCGCTTCATCTACTATTATATCCGGTACTTGCAGTAAACCCTACTTTTTCGGGCTTTATCCTGGATACAGGATTGCTGTTGTATCCATTAGTATTATTCTTTTCAAAATCGTTCTATAGGAGCGACCGGAAGGGCAAGGTTGCGATTCTGTCGTTGTTCTTCCTGATCGGGGAACTGATGATTATATCTTCTCCTTATCTGATGGGAACTGCTAAGAAGGAGACAGGTCTGTCTCTGCTTGCAATAGCTGTATTGAACATAATCTTTACCATATTTATTAGTACCTTGTTCGTTTGCATGATCGAGCATACATATGAGAAGGAAAAGCTAAGAATGCAGGTGATGCAGCTTTCCCGAAACTATTTTCGCGAGGCGGAGAAGCTGCAGCAGATGATGGATGCGGCACCATTGAGTATTATTTTGCTTGATCGGCAGGGCGATATCATGACGATCAACGAGACATTTATTCAGCTGTTTCGAAAGTTCAAGCCTCAGGCCCGAAAGGAGGAGCTGATTCGCAGCCGTCTTGCCCCGGTTATGGCGGATCTTGGATTCGAGGTGCTGATCGAGCGCGCGGGTCAATCACTCGAGGAGCATATTAAGACCCGTGAGCTGCTGCAAAGCGGTGATAAAGCTTATTTTACCAGTACTTCACCTATCAAAAAAGGGCATACCGACGAGACGATCGGGGCCGTAGTGATTATTCAGGATATTACCGAACTCGAAACGTTTCGAAAAGAACTAAACCATGTGGAACGGCTCAGTCTGGTAGGTCAGATGGCAGCGGGAATTACCCACGAGATTCGCAATCCGATGGCCGTCGTCCGTGGCTTCCTTCAATTAATGCAAGAGAAGAGTCCGCCAACGCTGGACAACTATTACCGGATCGTGATGGAAGAGCTGGATCGTGCGAACAGCATTATTAATGACTTCTTGTCGCTGGCCCAGAATCGGTCTGTTCGTATGGAGCTGTGCAGTCTCCATGATATTATCCGTGAGCTGACTCCGCTGCTGTGGGCGGATGCCAATCTTCGCGGCCAGAGCATTGAGGTCAGACTGGATGATGAGCTGCCTAATTTGCTGCTTAATCAGAAGGAAATCAAGCAGTTGATTTTGAACCTGGGGCGGAATGGAATGGAGGCCATGGGAGAGAAGGGAGAACTGACGATCGAGACCCGTAAACGGGTGGACGGCGTGGAGCTTTCCGTGAAGGATCAGGGCCCCGGTATTCCTGCTGCAGAGCGGGAAAGGCTCTTTGAACCTTTTTTTACAACGAAATCCCAAGGAACCGGCCTGGGTCTTGCATTATGCCTGAGTATTGTGGAGAGGCACAGCGGAAAAATCAGCGTGCAATCCGAAGAAGGCAAAGGCACGATGTTTACAGTGTTCTTCCCGTGTCCGGAAAACGTGGAAAGTTGGATGTGATGTTAAATATATCATTGCATGTTAAGTTGATTTCCTGTTTTGGGACTGTATAATTGGAATATAAGCTTACAGTCTTAAGGAGTGATACAGTCATGTCTATGTCATTTGACCAATATATGAAGGATATGGTTCAACCCATGCGGGATGAGTTGACTTCGATTGGCGTTCAGGAGCTGCGGACACCTGATGCAGTAGAAGAAGTTTTTACTGAGGCAAAAGGAACAACGCTTGTTGTGGTGAATTCCGTCTGCGGATGCGCAGCAGGCCAGTGCCGTCCGGGTGTTGCCCAGGCTCTGCAGCATGATCTGACCCCGGATCATCTGTTTACGGTCTTTGCAGGCCAAGATAAGGAAGCTACCGCCAAGGCGAGGGAGTACTTTGCCCCTTACCCGCCTTCTTCGCCTTCCATCGCTTTGATGAAGGATGGGGAGCTGGTTCATTTTATCGAACGACATCAAATTGAGGATCGTTCGGCAGCAGAGATCGCTGAGGATCTGAAAGGCGCCTTCGACCGGTTTTGCAGATAAGCTTCGTTATGATAACGTCCTGGACGATTCGCGCTCAACTGCGGATTGAACAGGACGTTTTTACATATTACATCATGCGTCATATCGATAATCAGAGAGGGATGGGAGAATGAGTCTGCAGCATGAAATAATTGAACGCCTCGGGGTAAAGCCGGTGATTGATCCGGCAGAGGAAGTGACAAAGCGAGTGCAATTTTTGAAGGAGTATATGCTGAGCTCCAAGGCGAGCGGTCTTTTGATTGCCATCAGCGGGGGGATCGACAGCGCGGTGGCGACAGCGTTATGCAAACGCGCAACCGATGAGCTCAGCGGGGAGACCGGAAGAGAGTATATGACCCTGGGCGTATTTCAGCCCTATGGCGAGCAGTCCGATATTGAGCACAGCTATGAGGTTGCCCGCACCTTCGGCTTGACCCGCACAGTGGAGACGAATATCGAAGACGCGGTAGACGAAATAGCCCTTGAGGTGGAGCATGGCTTCCGGTCCATTGGCCGATCCAGGCATATGAGCCATCAGGGGAAGGGGAATATTAAGGCGCGCACCCGGATGGTGATGCAGTATGCCTTGTCCTTTGAACTGAATTTGCTGGTCGTCGGAACAGATCATGCCTCCGAAGCAATTACAGGCTTCTATACCAAATGGGGAGATGGAGCCGTTGATATTACGCCGCTTTCTTCCTTGAATAAACGGCAGGTCCGCCAGCTTGCTTCATACCTTGGAGTGCCTGATTCAATTATTGCGAAGGCGCCTTCGGCGGGTCTATGGGAAGGACAGACTGATGAGCAAGAGCTGGGCATTAGCTATGAAGCTAACAGCGACTACCTGGAAGGAAAGGAGATCGATCCGGCGGTGCGGGAACGGTTGGAGTCCTTTTATTTGAAGACGGAGCATAAGCGCAGTGGGATTCCTGGAATTTAATGTAGATGAATAAAGGAACCAGCCGGAGGTATCCGGCTGGTTCCTTTATTTGGTTAACTGTTTAGCCGCGTCCGGATGGTAACCTTCCGGCTGCGCCGGAAGCTCGACCCTAGGTTAGCTTATGCCACCCAGACCACATGATAAAATATCCGGCTCTAAATGAAAAGGATTCGCGTTCTTCCTTGCATTTAGATTTCAACTACTGCAACGTTCAATAAATCAAAGCTTCTTCTGAAAAGATTATCATAAAGGTCTAGCTAAAATTCCAAAAATATTACAATTGTTTAGAATCATGTGGCGATTATATTGTGTACCGAAGTGGAGTATTTATTGATTCTAATGGAGTCGAGTACTCACCAGAAGAATTAATGAATAAAAGAGGGGATAGCCATGCCCTTCCTAAAAACTCCCGAGATAATAGCTATAAATGGTTCAGTAAGCGTCTTAACAGATATTGATGGAAGGTCAGCACAATGTGCTATACTCGTTTTATTGAAATGGCGTATGGAGCTTTTCTCCACACGACAATCGTTTAAAAAAATTTGCGATAAAAGCAGATTCTGAAGGTGACAGATATGATAAAAAAAGGATTTTTGACGTTAATGGTATTATTATCGGTTTTAGGACTATGCGCATGTTCTGCAAAGGTAAATGGTAACAAAGGAAAAAACTCTTCGGCAGCCAATGATGAAGCCATAACAGAAGGGATAGCTTCTTCTGTTTCTGACCTTAACGGGACTGCTCTGAATGTTTCTCTTGAAGAAAAACGGATTATACAAGATCAATCATTTAATGTAGAACTGGGTGATTGGGGAAACGTAAAGTTTATTTCATATGAACCAGATCACAGTATTGATTTTGAAGATGTTTCATTTTTCTTAGCAAAAGAGGATATGGTTATCTATTCATTTCCTTACTACTATGAAAATAACAGTACGGAAAATTATGCGGGGATTTTTGATAGTGTGGCGGCTGTAGGTTTTTATGATGTGAACAACGATAATATCAAAGATGTAATTGTCATTATCAATTATGTCACAGGGGCCGGACCTCAAGGTATGACTCCGCGTCCTAGAGCCAGAATATTCTTAGCAGACAATCAAAAATTCAATCAAAAATTTAATTTGGCAACGGACTTGATCGATGATATCACAAACAATATTGAGGAAAAGGATCTTACCATTGCCGCAATATGTGAATATTTAAAAAGCAAGTAAGGAAGTGTAAGCTACAATTCCGATTAACCAAGGCGTTCAGGCCAAAATCATTTCATAGAAAGCGAAAAATCAACTTGTTACTACTGCGTCTGTCTTGTCCTCATACAAAATAGGACTTGTGTTTATCAAAACTTTAGGAATTCGCCTTATTTCCTGCTCCTTTAGGAACTTTGTCTACAGGCTGAACCACCCGTTGGGCGGGTGGTTATGATTGAAAAGCCTCATAAACTGAATCTTTATACATAGGTTGTACGTATGAAGAAGTAGCAGCAACAAGAATTACATACAGTATCGCTTGGATTATATTAAGATGGGAGAAAAAGCAAGTCAACACACAGAAGACGGGAGGCGTTTTTTTGAGTCATTTTAGTAGTTTATTTACCATTTTCAGTTCCCCGGCGGAAACCTTCAAGCGGGTGAAGGAGAGCAAGCTGGCATGGTTGTTTCCATTTCTCCTTCTTGTTATCATTTCACTCATCTCTGTACAGTTGCAGATGCCTGCTACTATACAGACGACACTTGACACCCTGAAAGCACAACCCAATTATAGCGCAGTAGATACTGATATGATTGTGCAAAGTACAAAAGTGATGGGGTGGGTTATGGCACCGTTGACCATTGCTTTCATGGTCTTTTTAAGCGGCCTTGTATACCTTCTCTTAAATCTGATCGTTCGTGGGGAAGCCAAGTATATGCAGCTCGTCACCATGGTTACATTTGCTATGCTTCCAAGCACAATCGGGGGGTTGATCACAGCAGTCCTGGTTTACACAACAGGCGCGACCTCGATAACTGAAATTTCGCTCAGTCTCGGCGCGCTAGTAGCGGATAAAGAGAGCATGCTGTACCATCTGTTGTCGATCGTTAATCCATTTTCGCTGTGGGGATTAGCGCTTTATGTGATCGGTTCCTCCGTCATGATGAATCGGCCCCGCAAAACGGTCGGTATCTGGATTATTGGAGTATGGCTCATTATTTCGCTGGGAAGCTTGCTGTTAGTATAAGTCATTAGAATGAATGGGATAGGGTGATTTGAAGTGGGGAAGAAAAAAATATTGATCAGCGCAGCGCTGGGATTGGTTATTCTAGTGCTTGTGGGAGTAAATCTGTTGAATGTGAATAAGGCTGCTTTGGTACAAAGTATTGAGGTGACTGAAGGTGTCATTACTGAGGAGGTCTTTGCCAACGGAAAGCTTGAGCCGGTAGATACTGCACAGCTGTATGCGCCGGTCAGCGGAGTTGTAGAGGCAGTGGCCGTTAAGCTCGGAGATACGATCACCGAGGGGCAGGAGCTATTGACGCTGAATATGGAATCCGTTCAGGAGCAGCTGGATAAAGAGCTTTTAAATCTGCAAATGGTAGAGGCAGAGCGGCTGCAGGCTAAGAAACAGCATTTTGAAAGCTTCAAGCAGGCAAGGAGTCTAGATGCTGACACAGAGCCGGAGGAGCTGGACTTGACCTCCTATGATCTGCGAATCAAGAGCAGCGAATTAAACATCGAGTCTCTTAAACGCCAGCTTGCTTCCAGCTCGATCAAGGCGGAGAAGGGAGGAGTTGTCACTGAGCTTGCAGTCCAAAAAGGGCAAATGATCGCTCAGGGCAACCTGATTGTATCGATTGCGGATTTCTCCGCATATCAGGTTCGCTCCAATCTGAATGAGCTGGATGCCGGGAAGGTTCAAGCGGGAATGAAGGCGGTCGTGACCAGTGAATCGTTCGCGGGCGAATTCAATGGACAAGTCACCTATCTTGCCCCTGTGGCACAGCTGGCCGAAGCGACCTCCAAGGATCCTTCGGTTGAGATGCTGGTTAGACTGGACGAGATCTCTCCCGAACTGAAGTCAGGATATAATGCTTCACTAACGCTCGAAATACCGGATAAGCCTCGATTGCTGGTTCCAATCCAAGCAATTCAATACGAGGGGGAAGAGACCTATATTTTTAAGGTGGAGGAAGGACAGCCGATGAAGGCCGTCAAGGTGCCCGTTCAGGTTGGCAAGGAAGGCGAAGAGCAGGTTGAGATCGTATCCGGCGTAAGCAAAGGGGAGAAGATCATTATTGAAGGAACGGAGGGGCTCCGTGACGGGGATAAGGTGAAGCTCCAATGATTACACTGAGCGATATAACCAAGGTATACAAAAATGGCCCGCTTGAAGTAGAGGCATTGAGTCGGATCAACCTGCAGATTAATGAGGGAGAGTTCGTGGCGATTATGGGAACCTCGGGCTCAGGAAAATCGACGCTCATGAATATTATCGGTTGTCTGGATATCCCTACCTCCGGTACGTATGTGCTGGATGGCCAAGAGGTCCAGACCTTGAATGAGGATGAGCTGTCCAAGGTGCGGAACCGCAAAATCGGATTTGTCTTTCAAAGCTTCAATCTGCTGGGCAGACAGACGGTGCTGCAAAATGTCACACTGCCCATGATGTATGCGGGCATGCCAAGAGATCACCGGCAGGAGCGGGCTCTGCATTTGTTGGAGAAGGTGGGATTAGAGGGTCGTGTGAAGCACCGGCCGACTGAGCTGTCCGGAGGGCAGAAGCAGCGGGTTGCCATCGCAAGAGCCTTGACGATGGGGGCTCCGATCCTGCTCGCGGACGAGCCAACCGGGAACCTGGACAGTAAATCATCACATGATATTATGGCGCTGTTCAAGGAGATTCATCAGGAGGGAACGACCATCGTCTTGGTTACCCATGAACCGGACATTGCCGAGCATGCGGATCGAATTTTGTTGTTCGGGGACGGCAAGCTCTTGAAGGATACCCGAAAGGGGAGTGTTCCCTCATGAGTATTTGGGAAAGCATACTGGTCGCGCTGGATAATCTCCGCATGAACAAGCTGCGTTCCTTCCTGACCATGATCGGCATCGTGTTCGGGGTTGCGGCTGTCGTTACAGTAGTATCGATTGGTCAGGCCGGGCAATCCTCCATTATATCGAATCTGTCAAACTATAAGGACGGCTACTTCGTGCTGTATCCGAATGTAATGACTATGAGTGAGCAGGAGGATCTCAGCTTCCGCTTGCGCGAATTCAATGAAATACGCAAGCAACCGGGTATCCGCTACGTTACTTCCTCTAATAACTACATGATGAAGACGAAGCTGAAGAAGGAATCGCTGCAATTTATGGTGACGGGAACCACCTCGGAGACTACAAAAATGCAAAATATCGATCTTGTTGCCGGAAGATTCTTCTCGCAGCAGGAGGAGCGCGGGCGGCAAAAGGTGGTGGTCGTCGATGCGAAGTATGCGGAGAAGGCCTATGGATCGGCGAATGCGGCTATTGGCCGGAAGCTCCAGCTGAATACCGATACCTTTCGGATCATTGGTGTATTCAAGATTGAGGAAGGCATGCTTAGCGGAATGGGCGGGGAGCAATACAGCAGCTATGCCCCGATTACCGCGCTGTCTTCTGTGGATTCTTCAGCCGAGAATGCCAGATTTGGCAGTCTGGAAATCGTCGTAACCTCACCGGATCAGATCGATGATACGATTGCTTCCTTTAAGAAGTGGCTGGCAGACAAGAAAAACGTAAGCCCGGATGTGTTCCTGTCGCAAACGGCGAAGGAAGCGGAGCAGATGGTTTCGAGCACCTTCTCTATTTTGCAGACGATTATTGGAGCTATTGCAGGAATATCCCTGCTGGTTGGCGGGATAGGGGTAATGAACATCATGCTCGTCTCGGTAACGGAACGTACCCGAGAGATTGGGATCCGCAAAGCCATTGGTGCGACACCGGGGACGATTATGCTGCAATTCATGATCGAGGCAATCATTCTTTCGTTCATTGGGGGGACCGTGGGAGCCTTGTTTGGTCTTCTGTTTGCTTACATCTTTGCATTGATTTCCGGCTGGCCGTTCGTCGTCTCAGTTTGGGCAATTTTGCTGGCCTTCGGATTCTCTGCAGCGGTAGGAATTTTCTTCGGACTTTATCCGGCCAATAAGGCCTCTAAGCTGCATCCGATAGAATCGCTCCGTTACGAGTAATTTTGGATTAATATAGTGTATACAAGCAGTCCGCTCGCAAGGATGAAGCCTTGCCTTTGCGGGCTGTTTTTGTGCATGCTTCGAATTCTGTGATCTAATGGAGCATTCGGCTTCTTCTTGTCCAGCGGCTATGCTTGGTTAGGAAGGTCTATGCTATAATGAGTGGATGATATGCGGCATAACCTTTAGTCGGCATAAGAGAGAAAGGAGACGGCAGCGTGATCTATGGGATCGGGAATGATATGGTAGAGATCGAACGGGTGCATCGAATGCTTCAAGGCCGTTCAGGCGAGAGGCTGAGGGAGCGGGTCTTGACTCTGGCGGAGCGGGAGCTCCCTGGCAGCAACAGCCGTCCGGCCGAATTTTTGGCAGGGCGCTTCGCTGCAAAAGAAGCGGTAAGCAAGGCGTTCGGCTGCGGAATCGGCAAGATTCTGTCCTTTCAGGATATCCGGATTATGCCCGGTGAACATGGCAAGCCGCTGGCCTTCCTCTCGGAGGAAGCCTGGATCAGGCTGGGAATGCAGCGTGAGCAGACATGTATCCACATCAGCATCACTCATGAGCGGAAGCTTGCCGCAGCGTTTGCGGTTATTGAAGTGAAAAACGGAGTGTAGGCAAAACCTACATGAGCGAAATGCTTCCAAAGGAAGCATGCCTCGTAAGCATCCGCTCGGACTTCAAGGGAGATCCGATGAATATATAAGTTGAACTAAATAAGCTACGTAGAGAGGGCATAAGTGTGAAGTGTTCTGTAGAAGCGGAAGCGTTCGCCTTTGTGAGCGGAATTCTCCCTTATGAGAACTTAGTCCAATTAAAGAAATCCGCGAACAACAGCGATCGTAAGAACACTTCACACGTTGCTAAGAAACGTAAAATTCATTAGTTCAACTTATGATCAAATGCTGACTTTTTGAATTACCGCTATAAATAAAGATTCAAGAAGTCGGCTTTTCAGCACCGAGAAGGTTGCGGGAACCTGAAGAAGGAGGAACGGAGTGTAGGCAAAACCTACATGAGCGAAATGCTTCCAAAGGAAGCATGCCTCGTAAGCATCCGCTCGGACTTCAAGGGAGATCCGATATATATAAGTTGAACTAAATAAGCTACGTAGAAAGGGTATAAGTGTGAAGTGTTACAAGCTTTCTGTAAGAAAGCTGCTTCGGGAGCATAAAGCGGAAGCGTTCGCCTTTGTGAGCGGAATTCTCCCTTATGAGAACTTAGTCCAATTAAAGAAATCCGCGAACAACAGCGATCGTAAGAACACTTCACACGTTGCCAAGAAACGTAAAATTCATTAGTTCAACTTATGATCAAAAGCTGACTTTTTGAATTACCGCTAAAAATAAAGATTCAAGAAGTCGGCTTTTCAGCACCGAGAAGGTTGCGGGAACCTGAAGAAGGAGGAACGGAATGTAGGCAAAACCTACATGAGTACCGGACTTCAAGGGTGAACGCGAGATTCGATGTCGAATTAACTACTAGGAATACTTCGTGATCAAAAGCTGACTTTTTGAACTACCGCTTAAAGGAGACAGGAATGCAGGACAAAATAGAGTATAGCAAGGCATTTTTCAGCAGAGAATTATTGGAATGGTATGAATCCGCAAAGCGGGACTTGCCCTGGCGCAGACACCGGAATCCTTATTATATCTGGGTATCGGAGATTATGCTTCAGCAGACAAGGGTAGATACAGTCATCCCGTATTTCCATAGGTTTATCGAGCAATTCCCTACGTTGCAGGCATTGGCCGAGGCTCCCGAGGAAGAGGTGCTGAAGCGCTGGGAAGGGCTTGGCTATTATTCCCGCGCGCGCAATCTTCAGGCTGCTGCGAAGCAGGTGCTTGAGCAGTATGGCGGCGTAGTTCCCGCGGATAAGGCAAGCGTCTCGGGGCTTAAGGGAGTAGGGCCTTATACGACAGGGGCAATTCTCAGCATCGCTTACAATCTGCCGGAGCCGGCGGTCGACGGAAATGTGATGCGGGTTCTATCGAGGTTCTTCCGGATTGAAGAGGATATTATGAAGAGCGGGACTCGCGCTCTGATGGAGGGACTTGCAGCGGAGCTGATTCCGGAGGGCAGGGCTTCCGACTTCAACCAGGCGTTAATGGAGCTCGGAGCGCTGGTCTGCACGCCGAAATCGCCGCAGTGTCTGACCTGCCCGGTCATGGGCCGGTGCCTGGCACGGCTGGATGGGGTGGAGGATCGCCTGCCTGTGAAGAGCAAGGCGAAGCCCCCGCGGCCGGAGTACCGGATCGCAGCCCTCGTCGAGGGCTGCGGCGGTCATGACGGCCGCTTGCTTGTCCGCCGGCGTCCCGCCAAGGGGCTGCTGGCCAAGATGTGGGAGCTTCCCCACATCCTTGCCGCCCCTTCCGCCGGCGGCGGGGTTGGCCTGCCTGATGACGGGCAGGCCATGGAGCAGCTCTCGGCGCTGCTCGCCGCCGAGGGCATCGCCGCGGAGCCGGTGGATGTGCTGATGGATGCGGAGCATACCTTCAGCCACATCCATTGGAATCTCCGCGTGTACCGCTTCCGTGAAGCGGCTGCAGCCTTGCCGCCGGGCGTTGCCGGGGCGGCGCTCGAGTATGCCGCCGTGGCCGAGTCCGGCGCGGCATATGAGTCCAGCGGCGGCGAAGAATACCGCTGGATTACTCCGGCGGATATGCGGCAGCTGGCATTCCCGAATGTATTTCTGCGCATTCTGAAGCATCATGCTCCGGAATGGGACGCTACTCAGACATCCTTGGAATCTTCCATTTAGGCAAGCAAGCGGAAACGTTCGTTTTTTATAGAAATCGCCCGGGCATCTGCTGCTTACATGCAGTCAATACCTGGGCGATTTTGTATGTGTTCGGAGTTGCAGATGGATCAGAGCATCCGGTTTTCGGTATCCTTCAAGGTGTTCTGTTTGTCAGGCTCCCGATGCTGGTCCGGGGAGACCTGGCCCGTATCAGTGCCCGATGGCTCACTGATGTTTCGGATAAAGCTGGAGAACTGCTGCTTTTGCTTGTCGGCTTCCTGCTTGCTCTTCAGCAGCTCCTGCGGATCGTTGGTGAGATTGTTCTGCTCCATAGATATCCTCCTCGTCGAATTGATTTTATACTTTCCATTACCCTGTTCCTCGGTTAACAAACAAATACCGTCTATTTTTACGGAACTTAAACAATCCTATTATTGGTATTAACCCATAAAATTATACAAAATATTCGACATTTCGAATAAAAAACGAACATTCGCCAAATGTAACCGCTTAATATAAAGCGTTTTCAGAATAAAATGCGTGTTTTTAGCGAATTTCTATGGTTTAATGGACAAGTAAGCATTTTTTCTCGTGTTTTTGTGCAAATTGTTTTTTTTGAACAATGTAAATTTGGAGGACCATTTTTACATAGCTCTAATACAATTGAGAAAAAGGGGATCAGTTCATGCGTATTCGTTCCTTCCAATTAAGTGATGTGAACCAGGTGATGGAGCTGTTGCAGGAAGCCTTGATGGAGGAGTGTTACGAAGATACGAAGCGGGCGTTCGCAAGACAACTGTCTTGGGATTCGGAGCTAATCGTAATCGCTGAAGATGAAGACAAGGTTATCGGCACCGTGATCGGAACCATCGATCAAAATAATACCGGCTTCATCTACCGGACGGCTGTTCATCCGGACTATCGTCGTCAAGGTGTAGGCAAAAATCTGGTGTCAGCGATGGAGCAACGTTTTCAGCAACGCAATATTCACCGCATCATGATTGCCGGAGATCCGCACAACAAGGCGATTGCTCCGCTGTATGAAGCGATGGGTTATGGAGCAAGCAAGTTTCTGGAGGCTTTCCAGAAGCTGTCGATTGCCGCCGCTAACGCTGTCGGGAACTAGATAGATTAGAGGGAATGTCAGCCTCTGCATGATATTTACATTTTTAAGCATATCTCACACCGTTGCAAATGGGTGCGGGATATGCTTTTCTATTATTGAGTGAAATTTTAAATAAAGACGGGAAGAAAGCCGACGGCTTGGAGGTATATGCGTGAAGGAAGTTATGATTTATACGGACGGGGCCTGTTCAGGCAATCCCGGCCCAGGCGGCTGGGGAGCCGTGCTTCTGTTTAACGGTCACCGCAAGGAGATATCCGGGGGAGAGAAGCATACGACCAATAATCGGATGGAGATTCAGGCGGTGATCTCCGCGCTGAGCCAGCTTAAGGAGCCTTGTCAGGCAAAGGTCTATAGCGACTCCGCCTATGTTGTGAATTGCTTCCAGCAAGGCTGGATCCGGGGATGGCTCAAGAACGGATGGAAGAACAGTAAAAATCAGCCGGTAGAGAATAAGGAATTATGGCAAGAGCTGTGGAGGTTAATGGGGATCCATCAGGTGGAGTACGTCAAGGTGAAGGGCCATAGCGATAATGAGCTTAACAATCACTGTGACTATCTGGCCCGGGAAGCGATCAAGCGGCTGGGAAGCATGTAGTCGAGGAGGGGGATGGGAATGGAGCGGTCTTACAACATGATACAGCAACTGGAGGCCAGTTCGGGCCCTTCCCATTGGGAAGCTTTGAAGTCTGAAATCAAGGAAGCTGCGTTCTCTCTGGGTATCGATGATATCGGCTTTACGACGGCGGATCCATTCTTATCCTTAAAGGCGATCCTGCTGGACCGCAGGGAAAAAGGGTATGAATCCGGATTTGAAGAGCCTGATATCGAGAAACGGGTAGAGCCGAAGCTGACGCTGGACCAGGCGGCTTCCATTATCTCGATTGCAGTCGCTTATCCTGCCAAGATGGAGAACCCGCCCAAGTCCGAGCCTGGCATGCGCCGGGGCATCCTGGCCAGGTCGGCATGGGGACAGGATTATCATACGGTGCTGCGGGAGGCAATGGCAAAGCTGGAGGCCTTTATCCGGGAGCGTGTGCCGAATGTGCGCATAGAGAGCATGGTCGATACCGGCGTTCTGTCCGATAGAGCGGTAGCCGAGCGGGCGGGAATTGGCTTCTCAGGCAAAAACTGTGCCATCATCTCCCCGAAGTGGGGGTCATGGATCTATCTTGGGGAGATGATTACCAATATTCCGTTTGCGCCGGACAAGCCGGTGACGGAGGATTGCGGGGATTGCACTAAATGTCTGGACGCCTGTCCGACAGGTGCGCTGGTAGGACCGGGACAACTGAATGCCCAGCGCTGTATTTCCTTTCTGACTCAGACCAAGGGCTTCCTTGAGGAAGAGTTCATGGTCAAGATCGGCAACAGGCTGTACGGATGCGATACCTGCCAGGTCGTCTGTCCGAAAAATAAGGGCAGATCATGGAATCACCGTCCGGAGCTGCAACCAGACCCGGAGACGGTGAAGCCGCTTCTGCTCCCGCTGCTGGATATCAGCAACCGGGAGTTCAAGGAGCGCTTTGGCTCCAGTGCCGCAGCCTGGCGGGGAAAGAAGCCGATTCAACGGAATGCGGTCATCGCTCTGGGCAACTTCAAGGATGCTACGGCCATTCCGAAGCTTGCAGAAGTGCTGCGCAATGATCCGCGTCCTGTTCTGAGAGGAACGGCAGCCTGGGCGTTAAGCCGCATCGGGGGAACGGAGGCGCTGGAGGCCATTATTCAAGCCGAGGAGAGGGAGGCCGATCCGGAGGTGATAGAGCGATTGAAGAAGGCAAGAGAGAAGCTGGAGAAAGCGTCAATCGGGGAGGAAGCGGAATGAGATTCGTGAGCATGGAGGATGTTGAACCCGGTCAATTGCTAGGAAGAACCGTCTATTCCGGTAATGGAACTGTGCTGTTGTCTGCGGGAGTTCAGCTTACGGTGTATATGATCAATACCTTGAAGCGAATCGGAGTCACAATGATCTATTTGAAGGACCCGGCTTTTGAAGACGTGGAGATCGAGGACATGGTAAGCGAAGCCACGAAAAAGGCGGTGTTTCGCGATATGAGCGAAACGCTGGAGGCAGTGCGGTCAGGGAAGGAATGGAGCACGCGCAAAATTAGCAATTCCGTGGACCAGCTGTTAACAGATGTGCTCAGCGCTAAGGAATTATTGTTCCAGTTAACGGAAATCCGTACCAAGGACAACGCTCATTATTTGCATGCGGTGAATGTGGCCTTGCTCTCCTCCATGATCGGATATAATCTCGGCCTGAACTATGGGCAGTTAAAAGAGCTGACGATGGGCGCCTTGCTGCATGATATCGGGAAAAGTGTCGCTCTTGCGGAGGATGCGGACCAAGATGTGGTGAATAAATCTCACCATACCTGGAAGGGCTTTGAATTTCTCAAGCATAAGCGCGAATTCAGCCTGCTTGTTGCCCATACGGCACTCCAGCACCATGAACGGCTTAACGGCTCCGGCTTGCCTCGCGGACTGACCTCTGAATCGATTCATCTATATGCGAAGATTGTCGCTGTGGCCAACCAGTACGATAATCTGATCAGCGGAGAAGGCGGATTAGCGAAGAAAGCGATGCTCCCTCATGAGGCCTGCGAAGAGCTGATGGCCAGCTCGGAGCTGCTGCTGGATCGGGATGTACTGATTGAATTTAACCGGATCGTCTCAGTGTATCCGACAGGTACCTCTGTGCGCTTATCTACCAAGGAGAGCGGGGTCGTTGTTCGGCAGCATCGAGGCTTGCCGGGACGGCCAGTCGTAAGAATTATCCGCAGCGCCGGCGAGGATTTTGAGGTGAAGGAAGTGGATCTGGCCACGGAGACAACGGTATTTATTGATGCGGTTCTCGCTTGAATGAGTCTGGCTTGAATGCTATGATATGTTGAGTGCTCCGGCTTAGCAGGCTAAATATGCCGAGCCAGGGTGTATTTTTTAATCGAGGTGGCTGAAGGATGGAAATTGCAATTCCTATTATTACGCTTGTGGTCGGATTGATCGCTGGCTTCGCAATCGGTGTATTTTATCTGCGCCGGCAATTAACCAAGATGCAGAGTGATCCGCAAGCGCTGCAAAAGATGGCGCAACAAATGGGGTACAATTTAAACGGCAAGCAAATGCAGCGGGCCCAGCAAATGATGAAGCAGCAGGGTCAGAAGCCGCAGGCTTCCGGAAAACGCAGAAAAAAGTAGGTGACTATAGTGGCGGGAGTTAAAGATTATATAAATACCCAGGTAGGGGATAACCGGGAGAAGATTGAGCATCATGTTCGGGAGATTCTTAAGCTGATCGGTGAAGATGTCGAGCGGGAAGGCCTGCTGGAGACTCCGGCCCGTGTTACCCGGATGTATGAAGAGATTTTTGGCGGATATGAGGTCGACCCTCGCGAGGTGCTCGGCGTTACCTTTGAAGAGAACCACGAAGAGCTGGTGATCGTTAAGGATATCGTGTATTACAGCCAGTGCGAGCACCATATGGCTCCCTTCTTCGGCAAGGCTCACATCGGCTATATTCCAAGCGGCCAAATTGCCGGTTTGAGTAAGCTTGCCCGTCTGGTAGAAGCGGTCACGCGCCGTCTGCAGGTTCAGGAGCGTATTACATCGCAAATTGCCGACATTATGGAAGAGGTCTTGAAGCCGAAAGGCGTCATGGTTGTGGTGGAGGGCGAGCATTTGTGCATGTGCTCCCGGGGCGTCAAGAAGCCGGGCAGCAAGACAGTGACCTCGGCGGTACGGGGAACCTTCCGGACCGATGCTGCTTCGAGAGCAGAGTTTCTGTCACTGATCAAAGAGTAAATAGAGCTATGGAACTTAAGTAGTATTGAAAGACCGCCAGCGAGAAAATGGCAGCCGTCAAAACGGCTGCCATTTTAATGTTCTTGCTTGTTCGAAGCGTTCTGCAACCGCTGGCCAGTATACGACATTCCACCAATCCTGGATGTAGTCCTTACGTTTGTTCTGATGCTTCAAATAGTAGGCGTGCTCCCATACATCCAGCGGAAGGAGAGGAACGATGTCCCATTGGGACAGGTTCTGATGCTTCTCGGCCGTCAAGATTTCGAGCCGATGGCTTCGCGGACTCCAGACGAGCACGGCCCAACCGCCTCCCTCGACCTTCTCCGCAGCACTTGAAAATTGCTTATGGAACGCATCGTAGCTGCCGAAATCCCGTTTGATCTGCTCCAGCAGCGCGCCTTCCGGCTTGCCGCCGCCTTGCGGATTCATAATGTCCCAGAAAATCGTATGCAAATAGTGTCCGGCCCCATTGAAGGCCAGCTCCCGTTCCCAATGCTTTACCAGATCGAAGTTGCCGGATTTGCGCGCTTCTTGTAGCTTGATCTCGGCCTTGTTCAGATCGTCGACATAGGTCTGATGATGCTTGTCATGATGGATTCGCATCGTCTCCTCATCAATATACGGCTCAAGCGCATTATAGGCATAGGGAAGAGGGGGAAGCGTATGCCCGCCGATCGGAACGGGACGGTCTTGCTCACGCGGAGCGGAGCCTTTATCTGCGCGGAAGAGGGGAGACTCGTTAGCCAGGCTTTCAGCAATTCGGCCCGGTTGATTGAGCGTCTCCAACACGCCGAGGAAATATTCCGATTCCCGAATAATGTGGAGCAGAACCGTCTTGGCTAAGGGGACGGATTTCGCGGCCTTGCTCTGATCGAGAATGTAATAGAGCTGCCGGATGAACTCGGCCGATTGCCGGAAGGAAGCGTCCAGCAGCCTCTCGGTTTCCCGGACTAATTCAGGGTCGCAGGCCGCTTCTTTAGACGTGATGCCGTATTGAAGCAGTTGGTTGGCAGCTTCTTGCGTTGAAGTGAATACGTCCTTCCACTCGTTCAGCAGCTTGACAAAGCCTTCCTCGAGTCCTGGAATAATCGCCTGTATAACCTCGGTATGCTCAGCCTCCTGCTCTTTCCAGAAACGAATTTCCTCCAGAATCCGGACAGGCAAAAAAGGCCCGTAAACGGTTAGCATGAGATGAAACCTCCTTGAGAATAAATGATCACTACGACCAGTTTATTTTCAAGGGGGCTTGGACTATGCCAAACATTTTCATGCCAAAGCATCCGGCTTCTATTTCGCTGCCGATGCAGTCGATTGTCCGATCTTGCTAAGGAAGGTGGAGACCAGACGGAGATATTGCTTGGGATACTCCCGATAAATAAGCTCATGATAAGAGCCCTCTACAATCCATACATCGGAGGCCGGATGAGTCTGGTTGGCAGCCAGCTTTTCTGCGATAGGGTAGGGCGCCTTCTCATCGCGGGTTCCATGGATGAACTGGATCGGAAACGGATAATCGGTCGTCTTAACCTCCTGATAAGGAATCTGCCGCAGGCTGGTGCCATTCAAAATGGGGAGCAGCATGCCGATGATCTCCAGGGAGGGATGGCGAGGCAGGCCAATATACTGCCGGATATTATGGTACATAGTATCCGGTTCTAGCAGGAAGGTACTGTCGAGAATCATTCCGTCGATCTCGTCGGTCTTCAGCGCTGCCTGGAGAGCCGTGCCGGCGCCCATAGAGAATCCCCATACGATAATCTCCTGGCCTCCCCGCTGTTTAGCGAATTGGATCGCACCGAGCAGCTGCTGGGCCTCTTTTTTGCCCCCTGTGGCTACTTCCTTGCTATTCTGGGCCGCAAAGCCATAATCGAACATCACGACATTAAAATCCAGGTTGTGTGCAAAATGGGCCAGATCATACATCGGAATCCAAGTTTCCTCCCGATTGGCCCCATAGCCATGACTGAACACGATTGTCTTGTCTGAATCCTCTGCGGGAATATACCAGCCTTGCATCATCCGGCTGCCGTCGGCGGCAGGGAAGAGAATATCTTCATATTCGAGACTCTTGGCCAGCTTGGGATTGGAGTAGAGCGGGGCGACGGTCGGATTCGACAGCACCCATGCGATGAAGCCATGCAAGGCAATAAAGCAGAAGCTAAGAAAGCAGACAAGCGACAACAACAGTGCGATGAATATATTTTTGAAGCTGAAGCGGGAAGAAGGCGGTGCAGAAGCTTCAGGGGCAGTAGAAGCGGAAGATGGAAGCAGTTCATCAGGATAATTCGGTCCCATGTTCCTCCCCCCTTCTCTAAGATCGTAATAAGAATATGAAGCATTTCTTTATGAAAGACACGAATTTTATGTCGAAAATACTCGCATTTTCTGATTTAATCGTATGACGAGGTATGGGTTCTGTCAATCCGGCGGAGATAATTGGATAGATGCAGATTGACGTTTTCCAGATGACATGATTATAATTTATGTAACCAGGTTTCACATAGTGAAACCGACAGAGAGAGGGATGAACCCTGATGGAGGAGCGAAAATTAACAGTTCGCGCTGTCGAGAGGGCGCTTGATATATTATTATGCTTTACTAAGCAAAGAGATCTGAGCTTGACGGAAATCGCCGGAGAGATCAGCCTTCACAAAAGCACGGTGCATCGCTTGCTTACGACCTTGGAGGAGAAGGGATTTGTTATCCGTGATTCGGCGACAGAGAAATACAGGCTCGGTCTGAAAATATGGGAGCTGTCCGTCCATCTGTCGGAAGGTGATGAGCCGGCGATCCTGCTGCAGCCGCGGATGGAGCAGCTAAGAGATAGACTGGGCGAGACGGTTAGCCTGTACTTGCTGGATGGAACGGATCGGCTGCGTATTCAGGCTGTGCAGAGCAACCAGGCCATCCGGCGCGTAGCTCCGGTCGGAGCAAGATTACCGTTATTTGTAGGCGCTTCGAGCAAGGTATTGGTAGCCTATGCTCCGGATGAAGTGCTTCAATCTGTTCTGAATAGCCCGGAGTGGCCCTCAAGCGTAGATCGTGCCGAATATATAGCTCAACTGGAGCGAATTCGGGAAATCGGATACGCCACCAGTTATGAGGAGCGGGAACCCGGGGCAGCGGCCGTATCCGTGCCGATTCTGAACCGAAGGGGAGAACTGGCTGCAGCCCTGTCCGTATCCGGACCTGTCAGCCGGATGTCCCAGCAGACGTTGGAGGAGATTGCTCCTGTGGTGATGGAAGCGGCAAAGGATATGGGAATGATGATGATTCTATAATAGAAGACATCAGATGACAATTTTATAGAAGAAGAACGATCGCGTCATTTTTCTCCAATGAGCAAATTGGCGCTTTTTATTGTACCTTGTCTATCTTAAAAAAACGGATACATTTCCATAGCTGGAAGAAAGTCCTCGAATCCCTTGCGGCGCTTGAAATTTAAGGTTTGACAGATATCAAATCCCGGTGCATAATACTATTCAAACTAATTCAATAGGATTTATCGGACAGGAGGTCGGAAGATGTCGAAGAAGTATGCATTTTCAAGAAAATTGTGGGTGACAGGTATTTGCACCCTGCTCATATTGGTCCTGGTTGCAGGTTGCTCCGGCGGCCAATCATCCTCTGGATCGAATGAGAATGCCGGTCAGACTACGAATCAAGCCGGACAAACAGAAGGGAATTCCGGAGCGAATCCGGACCAGGCAGCAACGGGGGGAACCTTTGTTTATGGGCGTCCGGCTGCAGTGAACTCTTTTGATCTTCATAATCAGATTACGGCCAATAATGCGTTTGCGATCGACAAAGTATTCGAATCGCTGTTGTCCTTCAATAGTGACGGGGAGATTGTCGATTGGCTGGCCGAATCGCATAGCGTTAGCGAGGATGGCCTTACGTATACCTTTGTGCTTCGGGACGGCGTGAAGTTCTCGAATGGTACCGATGTAACTGCAGAGGATGCAGTATTCTCACTGGAAAGACATTTAGAGGTAGGAGGACCGCTTGCGATTGCGGCCAAGGTTGATTCAGTCAAAGCGCAGGATGCGAAGACCCTGGTCATTACCCTGCAGGAAGCGTACACTCCGTTCCTGTCCGAGCTATCCAATTTCTCCAACGGAATCATTCCTAAGGATTTTGGAGGCGTGAGTGAGGAAGAGTTCTTTAAGCAGCCTGTTGGAACCGGTCCTTTTGTAGTTGAAAGCTGGGATCCGACCGGAGACGTTACCTTTACAAAGAATCCATATTACTGGCAAGAAGGCAAGCCTTATATCGACAAGCTCGTATATAAGCTGATCGAGGATGATAGCCAAGCAATTAACCAGCTCAAGGCTGGAGAAGTGGACGCGATTGAATCGCTGGCTTTGCAAAATGCCAATGAAATCAAGGAAGGGGCCGACACAGCCGTTGCGGAGAACGGCAGCTGGGTGACAGAGCAGATCTTCTTTAATACCCTTGATGAACACTTTGCTGATGTCCATGTACGTCGCGCTTTGGCCCAGGCGATTGATCGCGAGGGATTGACCAATGCACTGACCTTCGGTTATGCCCAGACAGCGACCTCATTGCTGCCAACGGCCATTCCATATAACTCCAATGACACCGTCAAGGCTCTGGAGTTCAATGTAGAGGCGGCTAAGCAGGAGCTGGCTCAATCGGCTTACCCGAACGGCTTTTCGACCAAGCTGCTGATTGCCTCAGGGAACAGCTCGCGAGCTCAAGCTGCACAGATTATTCAGGCGGCAGGGAAAGAGATCGGCATTAACATTGAGATCGAATCCATCGAGTTGGCGGCGTTCCGTGAGCGCTTCTTCGCTTATGACTTCTCGATGATGATTAACAGCGGCCAAGCGGATTCGCCGGAAGCGAACTCGATCATTGCATTCCAGACAGATCCGGACGGCTTCAGCAAGTCGTACTGGACTCACTATACCAACGATGAAGTAACCAAATTGCTCCGTGAAGGCCAGAAGACGCAGGATGGAGAGGAACGTGCAGCCACCTATGCCCAGCTGCTTCAAATTTTGGCCGATGAAGTACCATACATTCCGCTGTATTATCCTGAGATTCTGAAGGGTGTACGTTCTTCTGTAGACGGCCTGATCGTATTGCCGAACGGAAGTCTCCGCTTTGAAGAAGTCCGGATTGGGCAATGAAATGATGAACGAAGGTCAAGTCCTTAATGCGTCTGGCCCCAAAAAGCGGGGATCATCCTACAGATGGTTGTTCATCACGGCTGCAAGATCCTTCATTGTCATCGTCTGCGTCATGATTGCTGTATTTTTCCTGATTCGGATTGTGCCGGGAGACCCTGCGAAGATGATTCTAGGTGAATATGCCACGCCAGAAGCGCTCGGGAGCATGCATCATGCTCTCGGGCTTGATCTTTCGTTAGGAGAACAATTCCTTCGGTTTCTAAGTAATTTATTTACGCAAGGAGATACAGGCAACTCGATTGTATCCGGGAATTCGACCCGGGTTCTGATCGCGGAGCGCGCACCGGTCACGCTGCTGTTAATTGCGATGTCCTCTGTCCTTGCGATTGTTATTGCCTTGCTGTTGGCTACCCTGGCTTCCACCAATAAAAATAAGTGGCCGGATCATCTGATCCGAATCTTTCCCACGGTTACGATGGGAATGCCTGTATTTTGGGTTGGATTGCTCTTGATCCTCCTGTTTGGAGTACGACTGCGCTGGTTCCCGGTGGGAGGGGCGGGTGAAGGCTGGGGCATGTTCTACAGTCTGATTCTTCCCTCGATTACGGTTGCGTTCTCTCAGATGCCTACACTTGTCCGTTCTCTGCGTGCGCAGATGCTGGACGTGCTGGAGTCTGATTTTATCGTCACTTTGAAAGCAGCTCAAATCCCAAGCAGGGTCATTCTGTTCAAGCATGTGCTGCGAAATGCGGCTCTGCCGACGCTCATGCTGTTTGGGGTCAACCTGTCCTATTTGATTGGCGGGACACTGGTGGTAGAGCAGGTCTTCGGCATTAAAGGAATCGGCAGCTTGCTCTTTTCCTCCATTTCCAATCGGGACTTCCCGGTCATTCAAGGCATCGCCCTCTACTGTGCGGTTGCCGTTGTGATCATCAGCCTTCTGGTTGAGATCGTATCCTGGTGGCTGGATCCCAGAACGAAGGGGAAGTCATGAAAACAATAAGCGCACACAACCTAACCGGCCCGAGTCAGAAAAGCCAAGGCACCCTGCGCCGGATTCTGAAGAATCCGACACTGCTGGGCGGCATCATTATGCTTGCCATCCTGGTTCTGCTGGCGATTCTTATTCCGGTAATTAGCCCCTACGACCCTTCTGCGCAGGACCTGCGTGCATTTCTTCAGCCGCCTTCAGCAGAGCATTGGCTAGGAACGGATCAACTGGGGCGGGATTTGTTTACAAGACTCATTTATGCGGCACGAACCGATCTGTCCATCATGGTCCTGGCCGAGATCATTCCTTTCTGTACAGGGGTCTTTTTGGGGATGCTGGCGGGTTATTACGGCAAATGGATAGATAATATCATTTCACTGGTCACGGATACCTTTATCGCATTTCCCTTTTATTTGATCGTCATTATTGTTGCATTTGCCAGCGGGGCTGGACAGCGGGGTATCTTCATCACCTTCATGCTCGTAGGCTGGATTGTGTTCGCCCGGGTAACTCGCGGAGTTACTGTATCGCTTCGTCAGCAGGAGTGGGTCGCCTCAGCGCAGACTCTTGGTCTTTCCGGCATTAGAATTATGTTCCGCCACATTCTGCCTAACGTGCTTCCTCAAGCGGTGGTGGTGCTGATGACCGATATGGTGGGCCTGCTGGTTGCGATCGTTACCCTTGGTTACTTGGGGATCGGCATTGCACCGCCTACCCCTGACTGGGGGACGATGATTTCCGATGGGCAGTCATTCATTACAACAGCCTGGTGGCTGTCTGCCATGCCGGGATTGGCAGTGGTATATACGGGGATTGCCTTATCCTTGGTAGGGGATGGGCTGGCTGACTTATGGAGGAGGAGATAATGTCAATGAATCCGATTTTGGAAGTAGAGGCATTGACTCTGTCATCCAGAGCTAACCCTAAGCTGGTGCACAATGTCAGCTTCTCGATAGGAAAGGGAGAGACGCTTGGACTGGTCGGCGAATCCGGTTCGGGCAAATCGCTGACCCTACGGGCTATTCTCGGCTTGCTGCCGCAAGGGATTGAACAGACGGGCGGGCAAATCAAGAGCTCTGTCAGCAGTGCAATGGTATTTCAGGATCCTCGAGGTTCGTTAGATCCGTTATGTCCGGTGGTTAAGCAGCTTGCTGAGGTAATCTCCTACCGCCAAGGGCTGAGCCGCAGAGCCTCGCGCCAGGCTGCGCTGGAGCTGCTGGAGGTGCTGGGCTTGCCGCTTTCGCTGCGGCAGAAGGACCGCTATCCAAGCCAGCTGTCCGGCGGACAGTGTCAGCGGGTCGTTATCGCGCTTGCTCTGGCCTGCAAGCCGGGCATCCTGCTCTGCGACGAGCCGACCACGGCGCTGGATGTGACCGTTCAGGAGCAGATCATTGAGACGATCTCCGCTTTACAGCAGGAGCTTGGTTTCGCGATGGTCTTTGTCACCCACAATCTGGCGGTTGCCTCAGCGATGTGCTCGCGCCTCTGTGTGATGAGACAGGGACAGATTGTGGAGCAGGGTGATACGCTGAGTCTCCTTCAAGCCCCTCAGGATGCTTACACGCAAATGCTGATTAATTCGGTGCTTTCGGTGCCGGTACTGGAGGGAGAAGAACAGAGATGAGCCATGGATTGCACATTGAGGATCTGACCGTACGCTATGACGGGGTTACGGCTCTTGATCGGATTCAATTAAATATTGAAGAGCATACCACCCTTGGGCTCGTTGGTGAATCCGGCTCCGGCAAGTCAACTTTGGCCCGCGTTGTCGCGGGGCTGATCGTCCCGGATGAAGGCATTATCTCGCTCGGTGAGGAGCCGCTCACGAAGAAGAGGAGCCGTGCTCAACGCAAAAAAATCCAGATGATCTTTCAAAATCCCGATGCCTCGCTCAACCCCAGATTGTCGATTCGGCAGCTATTGAGCGAAGCGCTGCTGTTTCACGGCATCGTTCGCCGCAGCGGGCTGGAGCAGCGCTGTCTGGAATTGCTGGCTCGTGTTCAGATCGACGGATCGGCATTGGACCGTTATCCGCACGAATTCTCCGGCGGCCAGCGGCAGCGGATTGCTATTGCCCGGGCACTTAGTGTGGAGCCTGAGCTGCTGATTGCGGATGAACCGACAAGCGCACTCGATGTCTCCGTACAGCTGAGTGTGCTTGAATTATTTGCTTCATTAAAGCAGGAGTTGAATTTGACGATGCTGTTTATCTCCCATGATATGGGGGTTATCCATGCCATTAGTGATACTGTGGCCGTTATGCGTCATGGACAGCTGGTGGAGATCAACTCGAAGGAGCGCTTCTTTGCCCGCCCGGATACAGCGTATGGCTATCAATTGCTGTCCGCTGTTCCCAAGATGCCGGCAGGAACATATAGCAGGAGGGATACACCATGAGTCAATTGAACGCAAGCCATACTCCGTTGTCGCTTGACGAGTTCGACCGGATTACACAACTGTTCGCGAGCGTACTCTCAACCGCACATGTCCCGGTAGTCATCCCGGGTGAGGCAATTTTAGGCATTGAAGCCATGGCAGCAGGCATTGCAGCTCCCGGGCGTAAGATTCTGAATATCGTGACCGGACCCTACGGGAGCCTGTTTGGAAGCTGGCTGGAGCGCGGGGGAGCGACGGTCGTGGAGGTCAAGGTATCCTTCGACAAGGTGGTGACGGTCCGCGAGGTTCACGAGGCCATTAAACGGCACAGCCCATGCGCGATCTCTTTCGTGCAGGCCGAGGTTGTCACGGGAGGCTCGAACCCGGCGAAGGAAATCCTCGAAGTTGCCAGGGAATATCAGTTGGTGACGATTATGGATTCTGTCTCCGCCGTTGGTGGAGAACAACTGCTTACGGATGAATGGGGCGTGGATCTGGTAGCTATCGGTGCACAAAAAGCGTTGGCGGGTCCGAACGGGATCAGCGCAGTCGGCATTTCGCCGCGCGGCTGGCAGTTCATCGAGATCAATCCTCGTGCGCCCCGCAATTCAATCTTGTCGCTGTTAGACTTGAAGCCGAGCACAGACCGATCAGCTCCGCGTCGTGTTCCGCCCAATCTGCCTTCTCTGGAGGGGAGGGCGCTAATTACTGCGCTGTCCCGCATCGAAGATGAGGGTCTGGAGCAGGTGATCCGCCGTCATGAGCTGGCAGCAGCGTCGCTTCATGCCGGAGCAGCTCAACTGGGGCTTACACCGTGGCAGCAAGACAGCCAATTCTATTCCACGCTGACCTCGACGATACGCATTGCGGATGAACCGCGTTTGCATATAGATCAAACGATCGGAATTGTCGCACCGGGGGATGGAGAGCTGTTCGGTCAACTGCTGCGAGTGAACCATTTTGGACTGAATGCGAGTAAAGAGGGTGTCAGTACAGCACTGATCACCTTGGCCGAACTGCTCAAGCATTCTCCGGAAGCTGCATTGACCGCAGCCGCCGAGATATGGGAGGGACGGGCATGATTTTGCAGGCGCCGGAGAAAAAGGACTTTCAAGGAATCCATATCGTGGGCATTCCGGACAAGCGGTTTGTTATTTCAATCCGCCATGGGAAATTTCAGTCCGTGAAGGAGTCAGGCGAGCGGGATGGGGCAGTCAACGGGAATAAAGCAGGGCAGCGGAATGAGGCTGTCAACCGGAATGGAGCATCCGAAGCGGATGAAGCAGAGACTGGCGAAGAGCGTGAGGAACAGGATGGAGAGCTGTGGATTAGCCCCGGGCTGATTGATCTGCATACGCATTTGGCTTGGACGGATTTCGACCATGCCGATCAATTAAAGCGGGACCCGCAAGAGATTGAGGCGATGCAGGCCAAAGCGTTCGAGGCTACGCTGCGAGCGGGCATTACAACGGCAAGAGATGCCGGCGGTCTGGCACAGCCTACGGCAGATTATATTTTGCGGCATTACGGGCTTCCGCTTAGAGTCATTACCAGCAACGGGATGTTCGGAGCGGCGGATGCCCGCGGTATAGAGCACTTGCAGGTGCGGATGAACGAAGTATTTGCATCAGGAGCTGACTGGATCAAAATTATGGCTACCGGCGGTTTAGGCGCTCCAACGGAGAAGGTGCTTGAACCGAACTTTTCTGAGCAGGAATTTGCCTTTATCGTAAAATACGCCCATGACCATGGAAAAAAGGTGCTCGTACACAGCTGGGGAGGCGTAACGATCGACTGGTCGATTCAGGCAGGAGTAGCCTCTGTTGAGCATGGGATGTTTCTAACGGCCGATCAGGCAGGAAGAATGGCGGCTGCTGGCGTGGCTTATGTTCCAACAGCATCGATTTACCGAATCGCCGCTGATCCTAAGGGTGTGTTGGCTCTTCCTCCGCTGATCAGTGACCGTGCGGCCCGTGCGGCTGAAGCACATCCCCGGGCAGTGGAATATGCCAAGCGGGAAGGCGTGCTGATCGGCTTCGGCACGGATTATGCCACGCCTGCATTGCACGGCAGCAACCTGATGGAGCTCGGTACCTTGCGTGAATACGGCCTTTCCTGGGAGGAGGCGTTGCAGTCCGCAACCTCTAACGCAGCTCGCATTCTGGATGCGGAGCAGCAACTGGGAGCCGTCGCGGAAGGCCTGCTGGCAGATGCCGTTGTGTTCCGGCAGGATCCATTTCAGGCAGAATCCTCGCGGCAGATCCTGGACAGCATTGCCATGGTGCTTACAGCTCGTGAGGGGTCTTTGTTGTAAACAGGCTCCTAAACAGAATCCGCGTGTATGTATAAAGCTGTGTGTATTATGTGAAAGGGGCTGTCCGATAAGTCCCCGAAACAAAAAGTTGGCCGAGAAAAGGCACTGGCCCTTTTCTGCCCAACTTTTTGTTCGTTCGCTCTTGTAGCATTATTTCGCCGTATAAGCTCCCCCCGCCAGCAATTATAATGCCTTTCTGCACTAAATTCGTCGTATGTGCCCCCGGCCCGGCCCCAGCAACGAATTATAATGCCTTTTGGCACTAAAATAAGCTCGGCCCGGCTCCAGCAGCGAATTTTAATGCCTTTTTGCATTAAAATCGTCGCATGAGCTCCCATGTCAGTAATTATAGTACCTTTTTGCATTAAAATCGTCACATGAGCTCCCATGTCAGTAATTATAATGCCTTTTTGCACTAAATTCGTCGTATGAGCCCCGGCCCGGCCCCAGCAACGAATTTTAATGCCTTTTGGCACTAAAATAAGCTCGGCCCGGCTCCAGCAGCGAATTATAGTGCCTTTGTGCATTAAAATCGTCGCATGAGCTCCCCCGCCAGCAATTATAGTGCCTTTTTGCATTAAAATCGTCACATGAGCCCCCACACCAGCAATTCTTAATGCCTTTATCCACCTAAGCCCAATCGAACGCATAATTCCGATGAAGAGGGAGACATAAGCAGTCATCATAGATGGCTTTTGGAACACCCTCTTCGTATTAAAAGGCCAACCAGAATCTCTGGTTGGCCTTTTTGCTTACGGCTTCACACGGTTGATCCAGCTGGCGATGTCTTCAATGATCGACTCGTCAACATTGGACGGAGCTGCATATTCTGAGCCGATCGAGAGCCCATCATATTCGGACAGCAGGTGATTGACCTTTGGATACAGCTTGTATTCCACATCGGAACGGTTCTTGAGCGCCTGCTTCCAGAGGTCCAATTGTCCGGCAGGAACCTGCCAGTCATTTTCGCCCTGAAGGATCAGCAGCGGCCCTGCTTGCTTGGCAGCAAGCTCCGAGGCTGCATAGCTCTTTTGCTCAAACCACCAAAAAGCGGGCTGCATCGGGAAATTGGCAGGCATATTCTCTGTAGTATACTGCGGGTCATTCACGATATCAGCGATGGCAATGTACTGGGCTGCTTGCTGCTCGTATAGGGTGGAGTCCATACCGAGCTGCTTCACGCGGGCTACAAGCTCTTTTTGCTGCAGAGCCAGAATATCGGCAAATTTGCCGGCAGGTCCGGCGAGAATGATTGCCCCGGCGATGTTCTTGCCCGCATCCGCTTGTATCATCAGCGGTACAGCGTAGCCGCCCTGACTATGACCAGCCACGTAGATTCGCGATGAGTCGATGTTATCCATTCCTTTCAACAGCTCGACTGCAGCCAGCGCGTCATCGACGGTTTCGCGCTTCAACGTGAAGGTTGGATTCAGCGATACCTTCAAGGAATGCTCGTAGGTTACTTTGTCATAACGGAGGACAGCAACACCTTGGGCCGCAAGCCCGACGGCCAAATCACGGAATACTTTGGCGCCGCCGATCGTTGAATCACGATCCTGCGGACCTGAGCCATGGACAAGCACGACAGCAGGAAATGGTGCTGTTCCGGCATTCTCACCGGCAGGCAGGGTTAAAGTCCCCGGCAAGGCCAAAGCTCCGCTCCCCACCGTAATCTCTTGCTCTGTATAAACTCCAGCCCGCTCATAGGCAGGCGCCTGGTAAGTCTGCGGCAGCGATGTATTGATATAGTAATCATCAACTTTTCCGCCCTCATTCAGTCTCAGGATGATCTGGAAGCCAGCTGCTTCCGTAAGAAAAGTATAAGATACGCTTCTATGCACGCTGTTTACAGTTTCGGTCTTCGTCGCTTGTCCCTTGACCTTGCCGAAGAGCTGCTCATAATTGGACCAGAGCCCGTTCAATGCGGCAGCCGGAAGGGCAGGAGCAATGGATTCTGCAGTCAATGCCGCGGCGGCAGAACCATTCCCTGCTTGCAGCGCTTCAATAAAGATATCGGCAGGGTCTGACTCAACGGCAGAGCTGGCCAGCGCCTGATCCAGAATTTCGCGGTCGATGACAACATTTCCATCCTTCACTTGTACCGGTGTGCGAATAGCGATTTCTTTTCCGTTAAGCAGCACGGAATGTTTATGACCAAGGCGAATGATCAGTGTCTGATTGTTCTTGGTGATGGTGACGCTCTGCTCAGCCTGGTTCCAATGGACCTTGGCACCCAGGGATTGGGCTGTGCTGCGCAGCGGAACCAGAACAGATGGATCGGAGTCCCCTGCAAAGGCTGTTGTTGCCGGAAGAGAGATGGATATGGCCAGGGATAGGACGGTTGCAGCTTTCAAGTTTTTCTTTAACATCGTAAATCCTCCTCAAGAAATGATGATGATTATTTCATCCCATGAATAATTATGTGGAAATCAAAATCGATACGATCACAATAATCAAGATAACACCTACAATGGTCCAGGCCGCCGGGTGCGCATGGTTAATCGTCCAGCCGATCCCGCTCCTTTTTTCAACGAAAACAGAAGGGTCGGAAGGGTTGTAATAAAATACCCCCAGCTTCCACAAGTGATCATCATCTACCGGCTGTACGCTTGATCCCTTGGCCGGACGTTTGATCCTGCTGCCGCCTTGACCCGTCAGGAAAGATAAAATGATGGCGAACAGGACGACAAAGAGTGGAATGGCAAGGCTTACGGACATCATCACATTTGTATGCATCGGCTCAATCATATTCAATTGCAGGAAGGAGAACAAGCCGATCGTCATAAAGGAAGATAACAAGCTAAAGACGGACCACCGATGACGGAAAATCGAGCTTTGCCGAATGGAGCGTTCAGGATCCCCGGCATAAGTCTGCTGTTTGCTGTGCTGAATACTCCAGTTAATGAAGAGGAACAGCAACAGCATCATAAGCTGGGCAGCATTAAGGGAAAAGACGGTACCATACGATTTGGCGGCGCTTTCGACAATATTTCCCTGGAAATCATACTTAAGGGCGATCTGTCCCGGAATCCGGTCATAATTCGCCAGCATATACACAACACTACCGGCAATTAGTGCTGCATGCAGCCAGAACCAGTGATTAGATACAGCCAGTTTGTTCTGACGGTATTTTGTATCTACGGTCAAAATGGATTTTGCCTTAGCGGTTGCAGGAAGTGTACGCTTCAGTTGTTTCATTTTAACATGGAAATAAAGGAACAGTCCCGAAGATAAGGCAATCAACAGAAAGATAAACAGTGGCAGCCAGATGCTTTCCTCTAATCGGTCCTGATGACCGGAACGGAGAAGGGCAAAGGCGCATATGAGATACAACAGCCCATATAGGAGCAAGCTAATTAGAGCATAATTTTTTCGCATACGGCGTACAGGCTCGCTGCGGTAAATCTCTTCGCTGATCGAAATGCCAAAGCTGACGGTCTCCCGGGTCAAATACGGCATAAAGGCGAGCGATGAGATGAGTGGGATAAAGATGAGCGTTAACACAACGATGGATAGCGTTGACATTATGATTCCTCCTTCTTCGGCAGGGCAATCTCTGCGTAGATCCGCTCCATAACCTCCGCCAGCTCTTGCCGGCTCATTCCTCTGAGGATCGCTTCTGCAATAATGGGTCTAAGCTCGACGGCCTGCTTCTCCAGAAATTCGCTTGTCGCAGAAGGCATCCCCTCCGGATTTACGACGACTCCCCGCTGCCGGTGGACCAAAATATAGCCCTCTTGCTTTAAACGCGTATACACCTTATTGACGGTATGAAGGTTAATTCCTACATCCGAAGCGAGCTGGCGGACAGAGGGCAGCAGTTCTCCCGGCTGCAGCTTGCCTGCGGCAATACCTTCGACAATCTGGTGTTCAAGCTGCGTGTAAATGGGAACCTCCGATTGCATATCTAAATGGATGATCAATGATCGCCACCTCCTTGTTATAACTGTTATACTTATAATATAACAGTTACTCTATGTAGTTGTAAAGAGAGTTCTGCATAACAAGGAGCGGTCAAGGAAACCGGAGGCAAGCCATCCGAGAGGTCAATACAAGGCGAAACATCGATGAAACCAAGTATCCGGTAAGTCTCATTAATGGTATATTTATACGTAAAGTAGTGTTAGCCCTACAAGTGCAGCTTGGACACTTTGCCTCAAAAGGAGAGGAGTCGATCATGAAATTGGCCGGATTGGGGGCAGCTATCCCCAGGGAGAAAGTATTGCTGGACAAAAGATATCCTCTTTATATTGCAGAAACGGTGGGTGTGAACACCCACTACCAGAAGCTGCATTGGCATGACGTGCTGGAGATTAACTATATTTCCTCCGGTTGTGGCTACTACATCATTAATGGGAAGTCCTTTGAATTCAAGGAGGGTGATATTCTCCTGATCAATTCCAATGATCTGCATTGTGCCTACGAAATGCGCGATCTGGTCATTCAGGTCATTGAGTTTGATATGGCCTGGTTCGCCGGAAACCTTCGGTACGATCCGGAGATTTTGGCCCCGTTTAAAGAGATGGGCATTCATTTTACAAATCTGCTGGATCGAAATTCGCCGTACATCGGTGAACTGCGTAATTTGCTGCAAGCCGTGCTGAAGGAACATGAGCAGGAGCAACGTTCCTACATTTCAATGGTTCATGCCTTGCTGCTGCAATTCTTGTCCTGCGTAAATCGCTATTTTCGTTCAGATGTGGCGAATCAAAGCCGTTCGGAGATTGGCTCTATGCAGTTGGAGAAGGTGAGACAGATCATTCATGTCATGGAGGAGAAGCTGGCTCATCCCTGGACGCTGGAAGAGTTGGCCGCTTCCGCCTATCTTAGTCCCTCCCGCTTTAGCGATATTTTTCGCCGGGCCGTGGGAAGGCCTCCCCTGGAATACCTCATTCAGCTTCGTCTGGAGCATGCGCTTCGGCTGCTGGAAACTACCCCGCACAAAATTAGCGACATTGCGATGGAATGTGGCTTTCGTAGTTTATCCAACTTTAATCACTTATTCCGCAAGCATTTCGATATGTCTCCCAAGCACGCTCGGGTTCATAGAACTTCAAAATAGAGAAGAGCGCTTTCAATTCCCATGAAAATAACATAAACATAACACTGCAAGTTTCATATTTATGGATTTAACATTACCCCTCCAATTTTCAGTAAAATATCGTTGCTTTTCAGACATTTAACGGGAGAATATAGCCAGATAAGCTTATAAAATAGTCTCAAATGGAAGAAAACCTTACGCGAGAGATAGACGCGTAAGGTCTTTTCTTCAAAAAAAGGAGGGGACGCTGCTGCAACCCAGTATACACAAAGAGCAAAAAGCTTTGAAACGGCTCGGCCGGGGCCGTAATCCCAAGTTGGCGGAGAATTTCCTTAGACAGTGGGATGTTCAGCTAATGGTCTTGCCGGCACTGCTGTTCATCCTGGTATTCAGCTATATCCCCATGTACGGAGTACTGATGGCTTTTCAGGATTACAACATTTTTACGGGCTTCATGTCAAGTCCGTGGGTGGGCTTCAAGCATTTCGAAAGATTCTTTCATGCTCCTGAGTTCTGGAGTGTGATTCGCAACACGGTGGTCATCAGTTTGCTCAAGCTGTTTATCGGATTTCCGGCCCCGATCCTGCTCGCGTTGATGCTGAACGAGGTGCATAACCGAGTGTTCAAACGAACCATTCAGACAATCAGTTATTTACCACATTTTATTTCCTGGGTTATTGTTTCCGGCTTTGTTACCTCGTTGCTGTCAACGGATAATGGAAGCTTCAATATTTTGTTGCAGCAGCTTAACCTGATTGACGAGCCTATCAATTTCTTATCCGTTCCGGAGTATTTCTGGACCATTCTTGTGACGACAGGGGTATGGAAGGAGATTGGCTTCTCTTCCATCGTGTATCTGGCCGCGATTGCCGGCATAGATCCTCAACTGTATGAAGCGGGAGCGATGGATGGAGCCAGCCGGCTGCGGCAAATGTTCTCTATTACGCTGCCTTCCATCTTACCGGTCATTATCATTTTTCTCATTCTGAACATTGGCAATTTGCTGAATGCGGGCTTTGAGGACATCCTGCTGCTGGGCGCCAATCCGGTGTTGCGGGATGTTGCGGATGTAATTGACACTTATGTGTATCGCGTAGGGATTCAGAACAACAGATATTCTTATGCCACGGCTGTCGGATTGTTTAAGGGAGTGCTTAGTGTGGCGCTGCTGGCCGGGGCTAACTATGCAGCCCGCCGGTCGGGGAACAGCCTATGGTAGCCGCCGTTTATCCTGACAAGCACGCCAATCGGAAGAGAGGGAAGACGCAATGAAGCTGACTCAGGGCGACAAGACGCTGTCCGCGGTCATTTATATTCTACTGTTCTTGCTGGGGTTTGCCGCTTTTTATCCCTTCTGGAATGCTGCTGTAATCTCCTTCAATAGCGGGAATGACACGATGCGAGGAGGCATCACCTTCTGGCCCAGGGAGCTTACCTTGGAGAACTATGCAGTGGTATTCAAGGACGACCGGCTGCTGGGCGGCTTTGGCGTATCTGTGTTAAGAACGGTGGTAGGAACCTTTCTGTCGATTCTGGCTACAGCTATTTTTGCCTATGGGATGACCAAAACCTGGTTGATTGGACGCAAGCTCTATATGGTGGTGTGCATCGTCACTATGTTCTTTAGCGGCGGACTCATTCCTACGTACCTGCTGATTCGTGAACTGCAATTGATTGATACGTTTTGGGTCATGATCGTGCCGGGACTGATCAGTGTGTGGAATATGATTATATTCCGTACGTTCTTCAAAGGCATGCCAGCCGGTCTGGACGAATCAGCCCGCATCGATGGTTGCTCCAACTGGGGGGTGCTGTTCCGGATTATCTTGCCGCTGTCCGGACCCGTGCTGGCGACGTTGGCCTTGTTCACAGCGGTGTATCACTGGAATGACTGGTTTGCCCCTAGCATTTATATCTCCAACGTTGATTTGCTGCCAATACAAACGAAGCTACAGCAGATATTGAATTCGAACATCATGCTGGAGCAGATGTCGCAGATGGACTCAGCCGCTGCCAGCCATTTGAACCGGATGAAGACAGTAACCACCAAGTCGTTGTCCATGGCAACGATGATGGTCGCGACAGTACCCATTTTGTGCGTGTATCCGTTTGTTCAGAAGTATTTTGTGAAGGGCGTTATGATCGGGTCTTTGAAGGAATAGTTCCGCAAATGAGGGGGAGTCTTGTATGAAGCATCGGATCCATTGGAAAATCACGAAAAGGCTGGTGCTGCCAGCCATGTTGGCCGCCGTGCTGGCGTTGACCGCTTGCTCGGGCGGAGGCGGAGGAGCAGACAACAAAGCTAATGAAGGGTCGCCGCAAGGCGGAGGAGAAGCTGCGGGAGAATCGGGGCCGCTCACCTTCACCTTCTATGGTCACTATGATTGGTATACGATGCCCAACTGGGGAGAGGACCTGTCCACCAAGTGGATTAAAGAGAACAAACAAGTCACGGTGGAGCCTATCAGTTCCGGCGGTAATGCGAAGCAGAAGCTGAGCACCATGATTGTGTCCGGAGAACTGCCGGATGTGATCTGGATGGAACGGGGAGCGGATGTGGAGAAGCTGCGCTCGGCGGGCATGCTGGTTCCTTTTGATGACTATTTGGAGAAGTACCCCAATTTGAAGAAATGGGCCGGGGACTCGACGCTTGATATGCTCCGGTCACCGGACGGGAAGCTCTACCAGTTCCCTAACTGGTATACGACGCAGCCTAACGGCAATGCAGGGTATCTGGTCAATAAGAAGATCTACAACGAGCTTGGCGCCCCGCCTTTGGAGACCACCGATGATCTCTATGCTTATCTGAAGCAGGTGAAGGCCAATTATCCGGGTGTCGTACCTTTGGAAGTGGGCCAGGGAGGTTCCGGTATAGAGATACTAACCTCGGCGTTTGGCGAGAACTATCCTTATACCTTTACCGCTATGAAGGGTGTCCCTTCGGGGAATCAATTGAATTCGCTTTTTACTGACCCCGTGTTCAGAGAAGGCATCGGATATGCGAATAAGCTGTACCGTGAAGGCTTGATTTCGCAGGATGCATTCACACAAAAGCTGGAGCAGGTCGAGCAGAAGGTGCGGAATGGACAAATCGCGGTGTATGTAGCCTCAAGTCCAACAGAGTATGGGGCTATCGGCAATGCCCTGCTGTCCGCAGAAGATCCGGAGGCCGGCTATATCATGGTATGGCCTATCCATAAGGCAGGGCTGGATAAGAACAAAATTTATCCCGGCGATTACAAGCAACAGGGCTGGAACGTTAATGTGATTACCCGCTCCGCCAAGAACCCGGAAGCAATCTTCGCCTTCCTCGATTGGATGACGGGTCCTGAGGGACAACGAATCATCATGTGGGGACCGGAGGGTTTGTATTGGGACGGCGTGGATGAAGAAGATGCTCCTAAGTTCACGGAGAAGTTCACTTCAGATCCGAAAGGCCGCGATGAATTGATGAATGCTACGGTCAACTTTCAATGGGTGGGCAATACCGTATACGTGGATAATTCAAAGATGAAGTTTGAATCCACACTTCCTCCAGAAAAGCAGAACTGGGAATCAAGATGGCAATCGGAAATTACTTGGAAGACACAATATAACACGACGGAATTTACCAATCTGGATCCGGCGGGGGACAGTGAGGAAGGAATTGTGGCTCAAAGTGTGCTTGATATCTATACCAAGGCCCTGGCCTCGGCCGTTATGAATGCGAAGTCTGAGGAAGAGGTGGCTGCGACGCTCGATAAGGCTGAAGCGGACGCACAGCAGGCGGGATATGCCAAATTGCTGAAATATAAGACAGAGAGATGGCAGGAGAACTTAAGTAAGCTGAAATAGGAGAGAACAGCGTTGAACTACTATTTGGGAATAGACGGCGGCGGAAGCAAAACCTTGGCCGTCGTCACCGATGAACAGGGCACAATTATGGGGCGCGGGCTGAGCGGGTGCGGCAATCACCAGGTTCAGGCGGAGCTGGCACGACACAGTATTCAACAGGCGACAGACGAAGCTATCAAACAAGCAGGTATTACTCGTAATCAGCTTAGCTATGCCATGTTTGGCCTGGCTGGTGCCGACCGGGAGGCAGATTTTCGGGTGCTGAGACCGATGATTGCAGATATGCAATTTCCACAGCATGGCATCGTATGCGATACAGAGATCGGCTTGCGGGCAGGCACACGGCAAGCGGATGGCGTTGTCCTGGTTTGCGGCAGCGGCACCAACTGCTATGGAATGAACAAGCAGGGTGAATCCCTGCAGGTTGGAGGCTTTGGATACATGTTCGGTGACTTCGGCGGTGGCAGCGAGCTGGCGGTGGAGGTATTCCGCACGGTAATTCGCGCTTGGGAGGGGAGGGAGAACTCGACCCTCCTCACCGAAGCCGTTCTGCAAACGCTGGAGTATCCCTCGGTGGAGCGTTTGTTCCATAATTATCTCGACCGTGGCGCAAAGGCTCCGAGACATCTAACCAAGCTGTTGTTCCAGGTGGCAGAGCAAGATGAAGCAGCGAGGGCGATTCTTCAGCGGCAAGGCCGCGAGCTTGGCAAGACTGCAGCCGCCGTTATTCGCAGGCTGGGCATGATGCAGGATCACTTCGACCTTGTTCTGGTTGGTAGCGTACTGACCCGAAGCGATCACAGATTCATCACACCTCAGATCGAGGAGATGATCAAGCCGTTAGCTCCCGGGTGCCGCTTGCGGCGGTTAACGATGGAACCGGTGGCGGGTGCTATTCTGCTAGCTATGGAGAAGTCCGAGCATCCCGTGGAGGATGGGGTGTATGACCGACTAAATGAAGGGTTGTCAGTAAAGGAGGAGCAAGCATGAAGCGGGAACTGAAGATCGCAGTCATCGGAGGAGGCTCGTCGTATACACCCGAGCTAATTGAAGGCTTCATTCAAAATTATGAGACTTTGCCGGTCAGCGAAATTGTACTTGTGGATATTCCGGAAGGAGCGCACAAGCTGAAGATCGTTGGGCAGCTGGCGGGGCGTATGATTGCAGCATCAGGACTGCCCATTAAGCTGGAGATGACAATGGATCGACGCTCTGCACTGATCGGAGCGACATTCGTCACCACCCAGATGCGGGTGGGGCTGCTGCAAGCACGGGCCTGGGATGAGACAATTCCGTTGAAATACGGCATGATCGGTCAGGAGACAACGGGACCAGGCGGGATGATGAAGGCTTTGCGGACGATCCCTGTGCTTCTGGATATCTGCAAAGACATAGAAGAGCTCTGCCCGGATGCCTGGATGCTTAACTTCACGAATCCGGCGGGGATGGTGACCGAGGCGATTCAGAAGTATTCCCGTGTTCGTTCCATCGGCCTGTGCAATTCACCGATTGCGGCCTATAAATGGCTGTCCTCCTTGTACGAAGTACCAATTGAGCGTATCCACTGCGAGTTTGTGGGTCTTAATCACCTGCATTGGATCAGTCAGATTACTATTGATGGCAAGTCCAAGCTGGCGGAGCTGCTGGCCAACAAGGAAGGGTACTCCGCGCGCAATGTTCCGCAGTTTGCCTGGAACGGCACTTTGCTCCAATCCCTGAAGGCTATTCCATCTTACTATCTGAAGTATTTCTATTTGCAGCGAGAAATGCTGGAGGAACAGCAGCAGGCAGCCTCCCGTGGGGAGACGCGCGCCGAGACGGTTCAACATCTGGAGGATGAATTGTTCGAGATCTATAAGGACCCTGAGTTGAAGGAAAAGCCAAAACAATTGGAGCAGCGGGGAGGAGCCTACTACTCTGAGGCTGCTGTAAAATTAATGAATTCTCTGTACAATAATTCCAGGGACATCCAGACACTGAATGTCGCTAATGGAAATACCTTGGATTTTCTCCCGAAGGATGCCTTTATTGAGGTGAATTGCCAAGTAACGAGTGAGGGGCCTCTGGTTCAGCCGGTCCAGGTTGTTCCAGAAGCGGCAAAGGGGTTGATTCGATCTGTAAAAACCTATGAGCAATTGGCTATCGAAGCGGCCGTTACCGGGGACCGGGGAATGGCACTACTGGCTTTGACACATCATCCGTTGACCTATTCCGTAAATGATGTTGAGAGAATGCTGGATGAAATGCTGGAGCAGAACCGGCGTTATCTCCCGCAGTTTTTCGCCAGAATCCATTAGGAGGGATAATTAAGATGAAGAAGATGATGTCCAAGAAGATTCGCGGTATGTTGAGTGCAATGATGCTAGGCGTAAGCTTGCTATTGGTCATTCCTGCTTCGGCGGCAACCGGGTTCACAGAAAATTTGAATGCCTTTGATTCCAGTAAGTTCTATCGTTCAGACTGGTCGAACGGCTCGGACTTTGGCGTACGCTGGAAGCCGGGCAACATTGAGTTTAACAATGGAATTATGGCCCTTCGTCTTGATAATGCAGGGTGTCCCTCTACCTGTGACGGCAAGCCCTTTGCCTCCGGGGAATATGTTGCCCAGGAACGCTACGGTTATGGACGTGTTGAAGCGCGGATGAAAGTAGCGAAGGGAACAGGACTTGTAACTTCCTTATTTACTTACTACAATCCTAGTCCAGATCCTAATATCTCGTTGGCCCATGAAATTGATATTGAGATTCTTGGCAAGGATACGACGAAACTGGAAACGAACTATTTCACGGACGGTGTTGGCGGACACAGCACAATTATTGATCTTGGGTTTGATGCTTCCCTTGATTTCCATGATTATGCCTTTGAGTGGTCGCCAAGCTACATTAAATGGTATGTGGACGGACAGCTGGTCCATACGGAAAATGGCTCTCGCGGGCCGCTACCTTCCCTTCCTGGACGTATCATGGTGAACATGTGGGCGGGAGCAAATGCTGCAGAGCAATACTGGACAGGTAAATTTATTTATCCGGGTTCCCCGGTGCGGGCGTATTATGACTGGATCAAGTTCACACCGGCCAGCTAGGATGCAGATCCACTCCCTGAATCGAACGCTGATTCGAAAGATGACTTTCTGAATAGCCTCTTAGAGGTAAATTAAAGCCTCCTCTTTTGGTGACAGGTGAGTACACCGTTTACCAAAGAGGAGGCTTTCTTTGTTGCAGCTTTACTTTTAACTATTGTGAGTTGCTGTCTTTAATCATTTGGCGAAGCACCGTTTGGAGAATACCGCCGTTATGGTAGTAATCTACATCAACCATGCTGTCGAGGCGGGCCGTGACATGGAACTCAAATTGCGTTCCGTTCAGGCGGGTAGCGATAACCGTAAGCTGCTGTCCCGGCTTGACTTCGTTGGACAACCCTACGATATCGAACGTTTCTGTTCCATCGATTCCAAGCGTCTGCCAGCCGTGTCCTTCCTGGAATTGAAGGGGAAGGACGCCCATGCCGACCAGGTTGCTGCGGTGGATCCGTTCGAAGCTTTCGGCAATGACAGCTTTTACGCCCAGCAGGAAGGTTCCCTTGGCTGCCCAGTCTCTGGAGCTGCCTGTTCCATATTCTTTGCCGGCGATGACGATCAGGTTCTGACCGTCGGCCTGATAATTCATCGAAGCATCATAGATCGACATCAGCGTGTCGGTCGGCAAATGCTTCGTGACGCCGCCTTCGGTTCCCGGAGCAACCTGATTCCGAATACGGATATTGGCGAAGGTTCCGCGCATCATGACCTCATGGTTCCCGCGGCGGGAGCCATAGGAGTTAAAGTCTTTGCGAGCTACGCCGCGGTCGCTCAAGTACACTCCGGCCGGGCTTGTCGGCGAAATGTTGCCGGCAGGCGAGATATGGTCGGTTGTAACCGAGTCTCCCAACAAGGCAAGCACACGCGCCTGGCGAACATCTGCAATGTCCTGAAGCCCGTCGCTGATCTGCTCGAAGAAAGGCGGGTTTTGAATATAGGTAGACTTTTCATCCCATTCATACAGCTCGCCTTCCGGCACCGGAATGGAATTCCAACGTTCATTTTGTGTAAATACGTTCTCGTACTTGGAGCGGAACATTTCCGGGCTGACAGACAGGCCGATAGCATCCTTGATCTCCTTGGATGAAGGCCAGATGTCCTTCAAGAATACGGGTTGATCATTCTGGTCATAGCCCAGAGGGTCATTTTGCAGATCAATGTTCACCGTACCTGCAAGGGCATAAGCTACGACGAGAGGAGGAGATGCGAGATAGTTCGCCTTCACTTGAGCATGCACGCGGCCCTCGAAGTTACGGTTACCCGAAAGCACGGCAGCAACGGTCATATCGTTCTCCGCGATTGCTGCGCTGACTTCGTCAGGCAAAGGACCGGAGTTGCCGATACAAGTGGCGCAGCCGTAACCAGCCACATGGAAGCCCAGCGCTTCAAGCGACTCGATCAGCCCGGCTTTCTCCAGATATTCGGTAACAACAAGCGAACCAGGCGTCAAGCTGCTCTTCACATAGCCCGGCTTCTTCAAGCCGCGTTCTACAGCCTTTTTCGCCAGAAGCCCTGCGCCGATCATCACGCTTGGATTCGAGGTGTTCGTACAGCTCGTAATCGCGGCGATAACTACCGCACCTGTCGTCAGTTCGCTGGCAGCTCCGTTCGGATGCTTGACGGTAACCTTCTGCTCGATTTTCTCATCGCTCAGACCATATCCGCCCTTATCTACCGGCGTACGGATAATACTGTTGAAGCTATCCTTCATCTCGGTCAGCTCGATCCGGTCTTGCGGACGCTTCGGTCCGGCAAGGCTCGGCACAACGGAAGCGAGGTCAAGCTCAATCAGATCGCTGAACAGCGGGTCTGGTGTATCGCTTGTGCGGAACATGCCTTGCGCTTTATAGTAAGCTTCCACAAGGGCAATTTGCTCTTCCGAGCGTCCAGTGCTGCGAAGATAAGCAAGCGTCTCTTGGTCAACGGGGAAATAACCGATCGTCGCGCCATACTCTGGCGCCATGTTGGCTACGGTTGCCCGGTCGGCCAGACTGATATTGGCAAGACCAGGTCCATAGAACTCGACGAACTTACCGACAACGCCTTTTTTACGCAGCATTTGTGTGACCGTCAGCGCCAGATCCGTTGCGGTCGCACCCTCTGACAAGCTGCCGGTCAGCTTGAAGCCGATAACCTCAGGCGCAACAAAATAAAGCGGCTGGCCCAGCATTCCTGCCTCGGCCTCGATACCGCCAACGCCCCAGCCTACCACGCCAAGGCCGTTGATCATCGTCGTATGGGAGTCCGTACCTACCAAGGAATCCGGGAATACGACAGTCTCGTCGCCGATCCGCTTGGTTGCGGCAACAGAGGCGAGATACTCCAGGTTCACCTGGTGAACGATCCCGGTGGCAGGAGGAACGGCACGGAAATTGTTGAAAGCCGTCTGCGCCCAACGGAGGAAGCGATAACGCTCTTCATTGCGTTCGAACTCTACCTTCATATTATATTCAAGTGCTTCAGGTGTACCAAAAGCGTCCACCATGACCGAGTGGTCGATAACAAGGTCGACCGGAACGAGCGGATTAATCTGCTTGGGATCCCCGCCGGCCTTCTTCACGGTGTCACGCATCGCAGCAAGGTCAACAACTACGGGCACGCCTGTAAAATCCTGCAGCACGATCCGTGCCGGGATGAAAGGGATCTCCTTGTTGTCGTCTCTTCCTTCGCTCCATCCAGCGATTTGCTTCACATGTTCTTCCGTAATAGCTCTTCCGTCATATTGGCGCACAGCAGCTTCCAGCAGTACTTTAATGGAAAAAGGAAGCTTGCTGACCGGGCCAAGTCCCTGCTCTTCTAATGTGTTCAGATCATAATAGCGGTAGCTTTTTCCGCCGATCTCCAGCTTGCGGCTGCTGGAGAAAAAATCTTGATTGGACATGAAACGAACCTCCTTGTTTCACTGTGTGAAACATGATTTCAAAAAACTCATTAAATTAAGTATACCTGTCGCCAGACGGCTAGTAAAGTGTTTTTTGCCTTAGAATATGCTGTGTTCAGTCTCTCCAAACATACTTGCCGGCCCTGTTTCATATATTAGTTGCAATGGACTTCATGAACGGTGCATCAGGCTCCAGTTTTATTATAAAGGAGGTCAGGACGATGGCAGAGAATTGGATGAGGGCGTTGTCTCAGTATGTGAACCAGCAAAATCAGGACGAAATTGACTTCGGGAGCCGCGTAGAGGAAGGGATCGTTACGGATCTGGATTACTTGCTTAGGCTGGGAGAACGAAAGCGCAGGCTGGCGGATTGGTATGGCGAACGTAAAGCCGTTCCTCTTCGCTGTGAGACGAGAGCAAAGCTGCTCCGTGAGATTGAACATAGAGAGGGAGAAGTAGAGGTTGAACTCCAACTGTTAAGAAAAACCGATTATGAGCGTGGAGGGGTGCAGCATCGGGAGGAAGTGATCCATAAGCAGCGCCTGACGCTTCAACACGAAGATGGCGATTGGATGGTGGCACGAGTGCTTCAGCCCATTCCGGAGCGGAGCTCTCCCCGAAATTCCGACGCCGCCGTGGAGTCGGCCAAGTCCGGTGCCGGGGCCAAGCCTTATTTAAACCGGGAGCTGTTGAAAAGCGGCTTCCGCAGCACCCCTTACCGGAGACAGGATGCCGTATTGTATGCAGATCGCTGGTGGGACGACTTTAATCCGCAATTCGCCGCATTTGAGGTTGATTGCACCAACTATATCTCCCAGTGCCTCTTTGCAGGTGGAGCGCCAATAAATTATACTGGAAAAAGAGATTCAGGCTGGTGGTACAAAGGTTATGTCGGCGGGAAGGAAGCCTGGAGCTACAGTTGGGCAGTCTCCAATGCACTGGAACGTTATTTGAGCGGCAAATCCGGTTTAGCCGAGCCTGTTGATAGGCCGGAACAGCTTGAACTTGGCGACGTCATCATCTACGACTGGGATGGCAATGGCGCTTTTCAGCACAGCACAATTGTAACGGCTTTTGATGCCGGCGGAATGCCGCTGGTGAATGCTCATACTGTACCAAGTAAGCATCGGTACTGGGATTACCGGGATTCCTATGCATGGAGCGACAACACGGTATATCGCTTTTTCCATATTGTTGACCGGTTCTGAGCAGGATAAAAGAGCGGCGTAAGCCGTTTTTTTCTTAATCTTTAAATTGATGAAAAGAGGTTGCGCATGGGACAGGAAAAATTGACGGTAGGTTTGATTTACGGCGGGAAGTCGGGGGAACACGAGGTATCGCTGCAGACCGCCTTTGCGGTGTCCAAAGCTTTTGATTACGATAAATACGAGATTATTCCTTTCTATATTACCAAGCAAGGAACCTGGAAAGTGGGTCAGACAATGACAGCCCCTTTCCGAGCCCTTGATCAACTGGAGCTTGATAACGGGGCGGACGATACAGGAGCCGCGGTTCAGATGCTTTTCCAAGGCTTGACCTCCGGGGAGCGGGCAATCGATATAGCCTTCCCCTTGCTCCATGGGACGAATGGAGAAGACGGAACGATTCAAGGCCTGTTCGAAATGGCCAATTTGCCTTATGTCGGAGCAGGCGTATTAGCCTCGGCAGCTGGGATGGACAAGGTCATCATGAAGAAGCTGTTTGCCGAAGCGGGTCTCGAGCAATGTAAATACTGCTATTTCACCGCTTCGGAATGGGAGAGCAGACAAGAGGTTCTTGTACATGGAATCGAAGAGAAGCTGGGGTATCCTTGCTTCGTTAAGCCGGCCAATCTGGGATCCAGCGTCGGCATCTCCAAAGCCAAGACCCGGGATGAGCTTGTTCAAGCGATTACGTTCGCACTTCGCTACGATGTGAAGGTTATTGTGGAGGAATTCGTGGATGCCCGCGAGGTTGAAGTCGGAATCCTGGGCAACGACGAACCGCTTGCTTCCGTTCCGGGAGAGATTGTCTCCTCCAGTGAATACTATGATTATTCAGCCAAGTACTCCGACGGCAAGTCACAGATGATTATTCCGGCGCAAATCGACACGGAACTGGCTGACCGGATTCGCGAGGTGGGCGTTCAGGCCTTTAAAGCCATCGCAGGCAATGGCTTGTGCCGGGCGGACTTTTTTGTGAAGAAATCCGACAACACCATCTGGATCAATGAAGTGAACACCATGCCAGGCTTTACGCCGTACAGCATGTATCCGCTCTTGTGGCGCGAAACTGGCGTGTCCTATGAAGCGCTTTTGGACCGATTGATCGGGCTTGGACTCGAGCGGTTTGAAGCAAAGCAGAACCTTAACTTTGAGAACGGCATCTAATTCTGGAAAGGCGGATGAGCTTATGGGCTTTCAAACAGAATTCAATTCAGTATGTAAATTCAAAAATGAGCAAGAGCTGTACGAGCTTCTTGAGTATGGACGCGGTAAAATGCTCAAAACCGGGCTGCGCGTATTTCCCACCGGCCAGAAGGTCATTGCTTATACGCCGGAAAACAAGGCGGTAGCTATCGTCAAAATAACTGCCAGTGTGGCGGAGATTAACTTCAATGGAGAGGAAGTTACCTCGGTGGAGCTGCAGCTTGTCCGGCTGCTGACCGAGGAAGAGTCCAAAATTCAGACCGATCTTGCTTATGAAATGTTCTTTGGAGACGCGGAGGGCAAATGATCGTCCGATTCGGCTATGTCGCGATGTCGACGGTCGTAGAGAAGGCATCGCCATCAAGAACAATGACTTACAAGACCTTTAGCGGTCTGCTCGACCGTGAGGCAGCGATTCGCCGATTGGAGGCCCTTGGGGCAGAGAATCTTCATAATACGCTCAGGCTGCTGCGTCATAATGCGGCGAGCGATATTAAGGTGTACCGCTTCTCCTCGAAGCTGATTCCGCTGGCCACGCATAGCGCGCTTGCGGATTGGAATCCTTATGCTGCCCTCCGGGAGCCTTTTGCACAGATCGGGGATTTCGTTCGCAAGCATGAAATGAGGGTGTCATTTCATCCGGATCATTTTACCGTATTCAGTACGCCGCGTCCGGAGGTGCTTCAGAGTTCGATCCGGGATCTGGGCTATCACATCTCGATGCTGGAAGCGATGGGGCTGGATGGCAGGTCCAAGAATAATATCCATGTGGGCGGTGCTTATGGAGACAAGCGCTCGGCGGCAGAACGCTTCATTAGCCATGTATCGGATCTCCCTGAGAGCTGCCGTAAACGGCTGACATTGGAGAACGACGATAAAACCTTTAATGCTCGGGAAACGCTGGAAATTTGCGAGGTGCTGGGGCTTCCGATGGTGCTGGATATCCATCATCAATGGGTGAACAATGAAGGAGAGCTGCCGTCAGAGCTGTGGCCCCGGATTTTAAAGACCTGGTCCGGTCCGCTCGCTCAGGCGGATTCTCCGGAGAATGATCCGCTGCCGCCCAAGATTCATGCGTCGAGTCCGAAGAGTGCGAGTGACCCGCGCGGCCACGCTGATCATGTGATAGCCGCTCCTTTGCTTGAATTTCTTCGCAGTATTGCCGGCATGACGGAGCGAATGGATGTAATGCTTGAGGCCAAGCTGAAGGATGGTGCGCTGTTTGCGCTTATGGAGGATTTGGCCCGTTACCAGGGGGACGGCGTGCGCATTCTGGATCAGGCTTCAGTGGAGATCATGCCTTAAGTTGAATTGAAAAGGCGACGCAGAAAAGGCATAAGTGTGCAGTGTACTGTAGTATTTACTTGCGGCAGGGTTGATATTTCAGGATAATTAAGGTAAGTTGAACAAAACGTAGCAGGGTGCTGTGATGCATCCTCTAGTATATGAAGGAGGCTATATCTGTATGGGAGATTTGTTGAACGGTAAAAATGTAGTTGTCATGGGCGTTGCCAATGATCGGAGTATCGCCTGGGCGATTGCACAGAGTCTGGCGGCTCAAGGAGCACGTCTTGCCTTTACATATGAGAATGAAAGAGTCGAAGGACGGGTGCGCAAGCTGGCCGAGACGATTCCGGGCTCGCTGCTTGTACCGTGCAACGTGACGGTCGATGAGGATATCGACAAGCTGGCGGAGCTGCTGTCCGCTGAGTTCGGTGTACTCCATGGCTTGGTGCACAGTATCGCATTCGCCAAGGCGGAGGACCTTTCCGGAGAGTTCGTGGATACCTCCCGCGAAGGCTTTGCGCTTGCGCATGATATCAGCGCCTATTCGCTGGTTGCTGTATCTCAGCGCCTGTCGAAGCTGATGACCGAAGGCGGAAGCATCATGACCATGACCTACCTGGGTTCGGAACGTGTCATGCGTAATTATAATGTTATGGGCGTAGCCAAGGCGGCGCTGGAGGCATCCGTCCGGTATCTCGCCAATGACCTGGGACCACGGAATATCCGTGTGAACGCCGTCTCGGCAGGACCGATCCGGACGCTGGCAGCGAAGGGGATCAGCGATTTCAATTCCATTTTGAAGCAGGTTGAAGAGAAGGCTCCGCTTCGGAGAACGACGGAAACTGCTGAGGTCGGAGATACCGCGATGTTCCTGATCAGTCACTTGTCCCGCGGAATTACCGGTGAAGTAATCTATGTAGACGGTGGTTATAATTTTATAGGAGCTTAACCTGTTGTTCCCTTGCTTTAAATTATGATGAAGGTAGTGAATAGCTGTGGAATCAAAACCTGTTACTCCCTATGTGGTAGGCAGTAAAAACCCGCTTGCGGTGGCCATTAATTGCGCCGCCAAAGCCGGGGAATGGATCAAGAGCCGATTGGGAGATATTAAAGCTGTTAATGAAAAATTCTCTCCGCAGGATCTGGTGACTGATGTCGATAAAGGTGCTGAGGCGATGATCCGCAAGCTGATCCTGACGCATTTTCCTTCCCATGACATTTTGGGTGAGGAGGGGGTTGCCCCGGGTGCGGCGGCTTCGGCGGCTGCATGGCAAGAGGCGAGCAGCAGTGAGTTTTTGTGGATCATTGATCCGCTGGACGGAACGACTAACTTCGTGCACGGCTTCCCGTTCTTCTGCGTCTCCATCGCCCTTGCTTTCAAGGGTGAAGTCATTATTGGCGTGATTTATGATCCGATCCGTGATGAGATGTTTGTTGCAGAAAAGGGAAAAGGCTCTTATATGCACGGGCATACTAACCGGGTATCTGCAGACGCACGGCTGGAGGAAAGCATTATTGCTGTGGGCTTTAATCCGGACCGGCAGGCGGCTCCGATTAATCTTAAGGGGATAACGGCGTTATCCGGCAAGGCGCGCAGTCTCCGTGCCGGAGGATCGGCCGCCTTGCATTTGGCTTACGTGGCTGCAGGCCGTCTCGGCGGTTATTATGAGGTGAATCTCAATGCCTGGGATACGGCGGCAGGCGCGTTGATGGTGGCGGAATCGGGAGGCAAGGTGACCGATACAGCCGGGAATCCTTACCATGTCGGCGCAAGAAATCTGATTGTCAGCAACGGCACCATTCATCAGGAACTGATGGAGGTCATTGAGGCTGCCGGTGCAACCGGGAATTAACTGATCAGAAAGGGGTATACAGCCATGCAAGACAGAAAGGATCTTGAGAAAGAGCTTGAAAGAGAGCTTAGCGAGATGCTGTCGGATCAAGTGGTTGATAGCGAGGAAGAACGGCGGAAGAAGGAGCGAAGCCGCCTTGCACCCAAGTATGAAGTAAGGATTCAGACCCAGCTTGATCCGATCGTTGAGGAGACCCTCAAATATCGCAGCATGGGCAAGGAAATCGATGGGCGGTATGATGGTTATTTGAAGAGGGCTGGTGTATCAGACAGGAAGGAAGAGAACTAGACAGCTTAGAAGTGTCATAATTTCACTCTGTTTACGGCGCCCCTTTCGGTTTGAAGGGGTGCTTTTTTATTCTGCAGGAGAGGCGGGGAACTGATGAAGAAGAAATCTAAAGTCCATAGCAAAGGCCGCATGTTGCTGACAGGCATGCTGTCGCTGGCACTGCTGGCTGGCGGAGGCACAGCGTCATTTGCCGAGACAGCAGCAAATGCTGCGGAAGCTGGAAGTCAAACAACAATCAGGCAAGGCAGCCTTCAGACTATCGTGGCCGTTGGAGATTCCATTACTGCGGGATACGAGCCGGGGATGACGGAGGGCTCTGCTGTGTATGGTTATGTAGACCGGATCAAGGAGCAGGCCTTGTTCCATAACAGAACGGAAGTCACGAATTACGGTATCCTCGGACTGACAAGCACCGGACTGCTGAATTACCTCAAAGCTATCCAAGAGGGCAGTGCGGTAACCGCAGACACCATCCAGCCGGGGATATCCGATCCGCGTATCAGCGTCTTTGCATCCGGAATACCGGGAACCAAGACCAAGCTTGCCCAAGCGGACACGATTCTGATCACCATCGGCGGAAATGATGTATCGCAGCTGATTGAGCAATCGAAGAGTCTGAGTGCAGAGCAGTTAGAGACAACGGCAAATGAATTACTTACAGTCTATAAGACAAACATTCAAGAAATTCTCTCCGTTCTGACCGTAATTAATCCCGATGCGCAGATTATCCTGGCAGACCAGTATCAGCCGGTTCCGAAGATTGCCGGAGAGAGCCAGTATGTCATGCTGAGCGAGGTTGCTGCCGGCTTCACGCAGGCGGTCGATGAGGCGGTTGCGGCCCTGGCTCAAGAGGGCAAGTCCGTGAAGGCGGCGCATGTTGCAGAAAGGTTTGTTGGCAAGGAACTGTCCTATACACATATCTTCAATGAAGATGTGCACCCCAACCAATCCGGGTACGAGACAATTGCCAAGGTCATGGCGGAGTCCATCTGGGGCTACTACCGTATAACAGAAGCCCAGAAAGGAAAGACGGAGCTTTCAGTAGTTGTCAGTGGCGCAGAATTGCAGACACCCTATAAGCCGATTGTGAAGAACGGTCAGACCTTTATTGTATTGCGGGACATTACAGATGCAATCGGAGGCACTTCGAAATGGGATTCCAAGAGCAGCACGGCAACTGTTTCGTATAACGGTAGCGAGGTTGTGATTCCGATCGGCGCCAAGACAGTCACTGCAAACGGCATCTCATTAGAGACAGCAAGTCCGGCATTTTTGCAAAAGGCAGGTACTGAACAGAAGACTTATGTTCCTCTAGCGCTACTCGTGAAGGGGCTCGGACTCGATGTGCAGTACAGCAGCAAGATGAAGACGGTATTTATTAACTTATAATCTACAGGTGATTGTGCTATATAATTTGAACTAATGACGTACATTGGAGGCAACGTGTAAAGTATTCTTACAGAACACTTTACACTTATGCCTTTTCAGTGTAGCTTCCAATAGTTCAATTTCTACAGCACTCCACTTTACTGCTGCTTTACTGCTACGATCCGCAAACGCACGTAATCCGCGTACCATTCTCCGTCCCGGAATAACTCCGTTTTCGCCAGCTTCGCTACCTTTTGAAGCACATGGCCTTTTTCGGCCTCCTCAAATCCTGCGAGAAACGGACCGGCGGCAAAGCCATTCAGCCAATGAATTAGGCCATCTTCGCCTGCTCCTAACTTGGTGGGCCGGTCGAAATGCGCCGCATAAGCGATTCGGAATCCAAGCTCTTCAAGCAATACGCTGTATTCTCCCAAGCTGGGAAAATACCAAGGGTTAAGCGATCCGGCGTCTATTCCGTAATCTTGTTCCAGGATCGTCCCCAAGCTTTGGACAATCGCAGCTACATTTCCTTTTCCCCCGAATTCGGCAACGAATCGTCCGCCGGGCTTCAAGGCGTTCCAAACTGAAGAGGCTGCGCTCCGGCCATCCTTCATCCAGTGCAAGGCCGCATTCGAGAACACGGCATCAACCGGACTCTCCAATTCAAAATGCTCGGCATTTCCCACTCTAAAGTTCAGATGGGGATACTTATTCCTTGCCTGATGTATCATCGGTTCTGCCAGATCCATGCCCAGCACTTCCGCGCCGGACTTGGAAATCTCTTGAGTCAGATCCCCGGTACCGCAGCCCAGATCGAGAATCCGTTCGCCTGGCTTGGGGCTAAGCAATTCCACGACACCTTTTCCGTATTCCGCTACATATCCCAGTTTTTCATCATACAATCCGGCCTGCCAAATCTGCTTACCGCTCATCTCCGCTTCCTCCCCGGTCATGTCATGTCTCCATTATGCGGCACAGGCATGAATTGGTGAAATATATAGTTCAAATCATTTTGATAGGTTTCTCCTATAGCTGCCGGATTTAGTTGTCATGTTGCTTTTTTCTACTGCAATCCAGAGAAATCCAACTTCGTATGATCGCACATAAGGTCATTAGAGTTGGACATTGGGCCGGTAAGTCCTCTTGGGCTAATCTGTAGAAGTAAACTGTGTAAAGGAGCGGGAGCAGAGCATGCCGAAAATTGCGGACAAATATTTGGTGGTTGATCCCTGGAAAGTAGTGGAGGAAGGCTTTGATCCGGGGCGCAACCGGGTTTCCGAATCGATATTTTCGCTAGGGAATGAATATATGGGCGTCAGAGGATACCCGGAGGAAGGGTATGGCGGGGATACGCTGCTCGGGAGTTATTTTAACGGGCTATATGAAGAGAGTCAGGTGGCGGCCCACTATAAAGGAATCATTAAATCGCTGCGCTTCATGGTCAATGCGGTTGATTGGCTATACACCCGAATTACAGTGGATGGCGAGACACTGGACTTGGCGGCAAGCCGGTTCTCGGATTACCGCAGGGAAGTGGATTTCAGAACAGGAATTTACCGCCGGGAGTTGACCTGGCATCTGCGGAGCGGCAAGAGCCTGAAGCTTGCGTTCGAGCGTCTGGTCAGCATGCGGAACTCGCACCTCGGCGGTCAGCGGATCACGCTGGTACCGGTTGATTTTGACGGGGAGGCAACGATTCGGACGGGGCTGGACTTCTCGGTGCTGCATGAGGATCAGGGCCGGCGTTATTGGTCGGTGCTGAAGCAGGAAGAGGAGCAGGGAATCGCGGCGATCCTGGGTCAGACTGAAAATACGGGGAATCGGTTATTCTCCGGTTTTCGGGCAGTGTCGCTCGACGAGACAGGACGTCAGCCGGTGCTTGAGGACGGGCTGATCGGTTATGATCTGAAGCTCAAGCTAGAGCAAGGCGTCTCAGCCGTGATGGATAAACTCGTCATCAATGTTGCGGAGAAGGATCAAGGGCTGGACGACAATGCGGTATGGCGGCAAGGCATGGACCTGGCTGAGGATATCCGCGGGAAGGGATATGACCATGCGGCTGAGGAACAGCAAGCCTATTGGCAGCATGTTTGGGAGACATCGGATATCGAGATTGCAGGCGATCCGGACAATCAGCAAGGGATCCGCTTCTGTATTTTTCAGATGTATCAGACCTATCACGGCGACAATCCCGGCTTCAATATCGGGGCGAAAGGATTGACAGGCGAGGCCTATCGCGGGCTGGCCTTCTGGGATACGGAGTCGTACTGTCTGCCGTTCTATATTTTCAATAATCCGAAGGCGGCGAAAAGCCTGCTGGAGTTCCGCTACAAATCGCTTCCTCATGCGCTTCAGCGGGCCAAGGAGCTGGATTGCGAAGGGGCGTTTTATCCGATTGCGACGATCGACGGCACCGAGAGCTGCGATCTTTGGCAGCATTCGAATCTCCAGCTTCATGTAGGTACTGCAGTCGCTTACGGGCTGCGCCACTATGTAACAATTACCGGGGACACGAGTTTTCTTCATGATAAAGGAGTCGAAATGCTGATTCAGATCAGCCGCTTCTATGCCACTCGCGGACAATTCGGACAAAAGAGCGGCGAGTATGGATATTTCGGCGTCATGGGTCCGGACGAGTTCCAACTGATGGTCAACAACAATTGCTACATCAACTGGATGGCGAAGAAGCTGTTCGAATATACGCTGGAGTCAATCCAGGGCATGCGGGATTCGGAGCCGGAGAAGTTCGGGCTTCTGGCGGAGAGAATCGGGTTAACGGATGAAGAGCAAGCAGATTGGAGGCATAAAGCCGATCATATGAAAATCCCCCGCGATGAAGTCACTGGCGTGTACGAAGAACACGATGGGTTCTTTGACATGCCGCATCTGGATATTCATTCGATCCCTGTGACGGAGTTCCCGCTGTACTCACACTGGTCTTATGATCGGTTGTACCGGTATGACATGATCAAGCAGCCGGATGTGCTGATGTTCATGTTCCTGTACAGCAGTCAGTTCACGCGGGAAGAGAAGCGTGCCAATTATGATTACTATGAGCCTAGATGCATTCATGAATCTTCCTTGTCGCCATCGATCCATTCGATTCTTGCCGCCGAGATTGGGCGGCCGGAGGAAGCCTACCGGTTCTTTGAATTTGCGACCCGTCTGGATTTGGATAACTATAATCGTAATACGCGGGAAGGTCTTCATACGACCTCGATTGCAGCGGCCTGGATGAACATTGTATACGGCTTTGGAGGCATGCGATCCGACGGCGACAAGCTGCAATTTGCACCGAGTATCCCGGAGCAATGGACTCATTACAGCTTCCCGATCACCTTCCGTGGAAGCAGACTGACCGTTGAAGTGACCAAGGATGAAGCGGTGTTCCAACTCGTGTCAGGAGAACCGATGGACATTGCGGTATATGGCCGGAGCCTAACCGTAAATGGTTCAGAGCTTAGAGTTCCTTTGGACCAAGTAAAGGTGGGGTAGTATGAAGCTTGTAAATCAAGACTGGCTGATTCGGGAGAACGGCTTTGACCGGAACAGGATTGCTGCCGACGGCAACAAGTTTATGATCGGCAACGGCTATATGGGCTGTAGAGGCACGATGGAGGAGTATACACGGGGCGAGCTGGCGGCGGTAACGCTGGCAGGGCTGTATGACCAGGTAGACGGCAAATGGCGCGAACCGGTCAATGCACCGCATCCGCTGTATGCGGTCATTGAATTCGAGGGGCAATCGCTGTCCGTGCTGGACTGCGAGCCTGTGGAGCACGAGCAGGCACTGGATATTCGCAGCGCGGTACATCACCGCCGTACGGTATTTAAGGCGGATAGGGGAGCAGAGCTGGTTGTAGAGTCGGAGCGGTTCTGCAGTGCAGAGCGGCTGAATGTGATTGCGGGACGGTTAAGCGTGACATGCAGCGCTGACGGCCAATTAACGATTCGTACGGGCATCGACGGGGAAGTATGGGATATCAACGGTCCGCACCTTGAGAAGCTTGAGGCAGCGGAGCGTCAGAACAGCCTGCTTGTAACCGCAGTTACCCGTGAGCTGCAGGTGCCGCTTGCGGTGGCGGAGCGGATCAGCTCGAGCATGGAAGCCGAGGGCCGAGAGGCTGTGACAATGGAGGTTCGCTATGACCAGCAATCGGGCTCGGTCTTCCGGACGATCTCTTTTGCATGCCGGGCAGGCAAGACCTATACATTTGATAGATTTGCCGCCGTATGCACAGGTCTGGATGAGGAGGAGCCGGGCGCTGCAGCGCTGCGTCTCTGCCGCGAAGCGGCCGGTACCGGCTATACCGGTCTGCTTGCTGAGCATGAGGCATGCTGGGAGCGGAAGTGGGCTTTGGCGGACGTGGTGATCGAAGGCGATGACGAGGCACAATTAGCGCTTCGCTACAGCTTGTACCAGCTGTTGATTATTGCACCTGAGCATTCAGAGAAGCTGTCGATTCCCGCAAGGGGACTATCGGGGCAAGTGTACAAGGGGGCGGTTTTCTGGGATACGGAAATGTTCATGCTTCCGTTCTTTCTGTACACGCAGCCGGAGACGGCGCGGAATCTGGTGATGTACCGGATTCATACTTTGGACGGAGCGCGGCGCAAAGCGGCCGAATACGGCTATGAAGGCGCGTTCTATGCCTGGGAAAGCCAGGAGACCGGGGACGATGCCTGCACACTTTTCAATGTAAACGATGTGTTTACGGGACGGCCGATGCGTACCTATTTCCGCGATAAACAGGTGCATATCAGCGCGGATGCAGCTTATGGAATTTGGGAGTACTATAAATTTACCGGGGATGAAGGAATCCTGCTGCAGGGCGGGGCGGAGACCGTATGGGAATGTGCGAGGTTCTTCTATTCCTATGCGTACTATAACCCGTTAAAACAAAGATATGAAGTGCTGGATGTCACGGGTCCGGATGAGTATCATGAACGGGTGAATAATAATGCGTTCACCAATGCTATGGTAAAACGGACGCTCTTCATAGCGCTGGAGGCGATGGAGATCCTGCATGCCGCTTGTCCGGAGCAATATGAGGCGTTGGTGCAGAACAGTGCCATCAAGCCGGAGCATATTCGGGATATGCATGACCGTCTGTATGTGCCTGAACCGGATTCCGAGACCGGGCTGATTGAGCAGTTTGATCGCTATTTTACGCTGGAGGATGTCCCGCTTCATGAGCTTAAGGGCAGGGTGCTCAACAAGCATGAATATTGGGGCGGCGGGAACGGATTAGCAACGACAACGCAAATTTTAAAGCAGGCGGATATTGTGCTGATGCTGCATTTATTCAAGGACGCCTACGATACGGTGATTAAAAAAGCGAACTGGGCCTATTACGAGCCGCGCACCGAGCATGGATCGAGCCTTAGCGCATGCATCTATGCGATGGTTGCCGCCGACACGGGCTCTCCCGACTGGGGCTATCCATACTTTATGCGGACGGCAACGATCGACCTGACGGGGGAATCGAAGCAATATGTCGGGGATTTGTACATTGGCGGGACCCATCCGGCTGCGAATGGCGGTGCATGGATGGCTGCTGTCCAAGGGTTCGCCGGTATCCGCTTTGACGGGGAGTGCGCAACGATTTCTCCTTCACTTCCAGAAAAGTGGCAGGCGGTTCAAACCAGGCTGATTTTGCGCGGACAGCAAATCAAGGTACGGGTTGGCAGGCAACAGGTGGAATTGGAGGCCGATGCAGGGAATACAAGCGAGGTTCGTGTTGCTGCGTATGGACAAAGTCTGACGCTTGAACCGGGTGTTTCTGCTGTTCTGCGAATGGGGCAGGAGTAATCCACTGAGCAAGCGCGGAGCAGGATTAGCCGTGGTTAGGATGGAACCTGATAAAGACTGAAAATAGATGGTCCAAGATAAGGAGAGAACAACATGCTGGAATCAATGAAGGGTGCGATCTTTGATCTGGATGGCGTAATCGTGGATACGGCCAAATATCACTACTTGGCCTGGCGAGCACTAGCGAACCGTCTGGGCTTTGAGTTTACAGAAGCGGACAACGAGCGCTTGAAGGGCGTCAGCCGGATGCGGTCACTCCAAATCCTGCTGGAGGTAGGCGGGATGGATCCGGATGAAGCAGAGCGTGAGCAAATGGCAGAGACGAAAAATAAGGAATATGTAGACTATATCTCCCGGCTGGAGCCATCGGAGCTGCTTCCCGGGGCAAAGGAATATTTGATGTTCTTGAGAAGCCGTGGAGTGAGGATCGCCTTGGGCTCAGCGAGCAAGAACGCGGCGTTTATTCTGGAACGCCTCGGGATTACCGAGCTGTTCGATGCCGTTGTTGACGGTACTAAGGTGGCTAAGGCGAAGCCAGATCCTGAGGTGTTCTTGACGGCCAGTGCGGAGCTTGGCCTGGATCCGGCGGACTGCGTCGTGTTTGAAGACGCAGCCGCAGGGGTTGAGGCAGCCAAGGCAGCTGGCTGCCGCGTGGTCGGCATCGGCAGTGCCGACATTCTTGGAGCCGCCGACCAGGTCGTCGGCGGGCTGGACGCGCTGCTGCCATAGGTGGCAGTGCTTGGTGTGTGCTGTGATGGTTTTGAAGGAGGCTGTCCCCAAAGTAAGATTCTGTACACCCTTAATAACAAAATAGAGTGATATTCATATAGAAACCAAGGAACTTAGCGGCCTTCTCTCGCTTAATTCCTTGGTTTCTTGCGTCCACTGCGGCTATAAGGAGCGAGGGAACTCCACCCGACCTCAAAAGCTTACTCTTGGCAAGCCTCGAAGCTTTAGTGACATTCTGCATTAAAATCACTGCTCGACCACCCACGCCAGCAATTTTAGTGACATTGTGCATTAATATCACCGCATGACCACCCACGCCAGCAATTTTAGTGACATTCTGCATTAAAATCACCGCTCGACCACCCACGCCAGCAATTTTAGTGACATTGTGCATTAAAATCACCGCATGACCACCTACGCCAGCAATTTTAGTGACATTCTGCATTAAAATCGCCGCACGACGCCCACACCAGCAATTTTAGTGCTTATCGGCACTTGTTTCGCAACGCATGGCGTAACCTCACATTGAAGAAGGTAAGAACCTTCACACGTTGCCCCTCCCCTGTATGTTCATGAGTTCAGCTTATACACTTCCCCCGCAATTTTTTTACTGGCAAGCCCCGATAAATCGTTTACACTTTAGGAGAATGCCTCGCTGGTCTCCGGGCAGGAGCGGCCATCGGAGAAATAGACATGATGTGCGTAGAAACACGCATATTGACCCTTTTTTATTCTTGCTATAGTTAGATTGCCGGGGGGAAGGAACGTGAGAAGAAAACTGCGAAATCCGTTAAGCAAGCTGAACGTCAAGCAGCAGCTCGTGCTGATGTTTATCGTGCTGACAATTCCTTTATTCGTCCTGAATGCATACGGCAATGACCGGGCAGGGCAAATTCTGAAGCGTCATGTTACCAACGCCTATATCGAGCTAAGCAAGCAAAATTTCCGGCTGATTAACCGGGATATTGAGGCTGTAAACAAAGTAACGTCGACCGTCTTCCAGAATCAGTTGTTGCAACAATTGAATCCGGTTTCATCGGATAAGACCGTGCTTGAGCGCGTGAAAAACTACGAAAAGCTTGAGGATATTCTTACCACGTACTCTCAGGAGACGGATGACCGTGAACCGATCTATTATTCACTCTATGTTTATGATCCGAACAATACATACTTTTTTGCACCATTCTATCCGGGACCGCGAGTGTCAGGGGTGTATTTCTTCTCGGACGAGGAGAAGCCGGAATGGTTTGAGGAAGCGGTAGCCAAGAAGGGGAAGGGCTATTTGCGGATAGTTGAGCATCTGTCGCAGCCTACTGAAGGGCAAAGCAGCCAGAAGACGCTTGCTTATATCAGAGCGATCAACAGCATCTACAAGAACGGGACCATCGGCGTGCTGGTGGTGACCAATCTGGACGCCCGGGTAGGAGAGTCGCTGGAGACGGTAAGCCTGCCGGAAGGAGAGCTTTTTTTCACCGATTGGAACAACCGTATTCTGAGCTCGACCACCGGAGAGTGGGGCTCTGTGCTTGAACTGCCTGAAGAGGCGAAAACGGAGGACATGACATCTGCGGTAAAAGACATCATTACCAAAGACTATATCTATGTAATGAATGTGAATTACGTGCTTCAGCAAAAGCTGGTGTACAAGGTGCCGCTTCAAGCCCTGCTGCAGCAACAGAACGAAATCAAGCGGCTGATCCAGCTTATCTCCATTGTGTATTTTGTAGCAAGCCTGGTCTTCTTGCTCTATTTCTGGCGCTCTCTGATGACGCCGATCCAGCGGCTGGTCTATTTCGTCAGACGTTATGAACCTGGAAATGTGGTGCCCGAGACCCCGCGCAGAGGGAGAACGGATGAGGTCAGTGTGCTGATTTCGACGATCTATGAGATGGCGCGCCGCCTGAACTCACTGGTGCATTACAAATACACGATGGATCTGAAGCAGAAGGAGTCGCAGCTTCAATTGCTGTATCAGCAGATCAATCCCCATTTACTGTACAACACGCTGGAGAGCATCTATTGGAAGAGCAAGCTTGAAGGAAATACAGCCTCAGCCGAAATGATCAAGGAGCTGTCCAAGCTGATGAAGATCAGCCTGAGCCGAGGGCGCGAGCTCATTACGCTTGAAGAGGAAATGGAGCATGCCACAGCCTATATCAAGCTTCAGCAGCATCGGCATGACTATCAGTTCCGGGTTAGCATCGACATTCCGGAGGAGTATCGGCAGGTTTTGATCCCTAAAATTACGCTTCAGCCCCTGATCGAGAATTCGATGATTCACGGAGTGCGTCATATGGGAGAAGACGGCATGATCGGCATTACAGTCCGTGGAGATCAGGAGGACATATTCGTAACGATTGAAGACAATGGCTACAGGCCCGTTGATCTGGAGAAAATTTCACGCTTATTGGAGGAGGAGACACCCGACCCGTCACTCGGATATGGTATTCGCAATATTCATCAACGCATTCGTCTTCATTTTGGCGAGGGGTACGGTCTTGGCTACGCTATACGCTCCGGAGGAGGTTTGCTCGCCACACTGCATATTCCACGAACCCTGCCAGAGGAAGAGTAGACAGACAGGAGGGAACACACATGTACAATATTTTGGTAGTAGATGACGAGCCCTTGATTTGCAAAGGCCTTGCAGGGCTGCTAACAAGCTCTGGCCTTGCTATAAATACAATATTCACAGCCGGCAGCGGACATGAAGCGCTGGACTATATTCGGATGGAGGTCATCGATCTCTTAATTACCGACATTCAGATGGGGGAGATGAGCGGGATCGAGCTGATGCATCAGGCCAAGATTATTAAGCCTTGGGTGCAGACCATCATTATCTCTGCTCACGAAACGTTCCAGTACGCCCAAATGGCGCTGCGTCTTGGAGCGCGGGACTATTTAATCAAACCGCTGAACAGCGAGCAATTTCTTGATTCGGTTCGCAATGCCTTGCTAAAGATGGATAAACCGGTGCCGGTCATGACTGACTTTCTGGAACGGCCTGCAGAGCATTTTCATGTGGAGGAGCCGGAGGATGGAAAGAATGAAGAGCTTACAGCCTTATTAAACGGTTCCCCAACCAATATATTAATGAACAGGTGGGGGTTAACCGGACCCTATTTTTCATTGATCAAAATCAAAATGGACCTTTCCCGCAGGGCGGAAGAAACGGCTGAGCTGCTGGAGAAGAGCAGGAAGGATTCCGGGCTGTTCCGATATGCTGCGCTCAATGTGGCCAAGGAGCTGCTGTATCAGGAATGGAATGCGGTCGTCTTTTATCCCGCTGATCTGGAGATCGGCATTCTGCTGCAGTGGAGCGAACAGGAATATGCAGAGCTCGATGTCAACAAGATCAGTCAGCTGGAAATGATCGGACGCAGCCTGCACTATCATATCGAGAAATATTTGGGTATCTCCGCCGTGATTGGAATCAGCCAGATTTTGAAGGGAGCAGAGTTCCTGCATATTCTCAATCGTCAGGTTGATAAGGCGATCTCTTGGGGAACCGGCCAGGAAGACTATCATGTGTTCTATTACGGAGACTTTAACTGGAATAATTATGCCCAGGATCCTTCCGCCGAGGAGCTGACTACGCAGAACAATGTCATTGTGGCGCAGGCCAAGCGATATATTGAGGAAAATTATAATCAAAAGGGACTCACGATTCATGAGATGGCGAAGAAGAACCACGTCAGTCCGAACTATTTGAGCTATTTGTTCAAGAAAAATACAGGCTACAACCTGTGGGAATATGTCATTAAGCTGCGTATGGAAGAGAGCAAATCGCTGATACTGCACACCGATCTGCGGCGATATGAGATCGCTGAGCGGGTAGGTTATGAATCTCCGGAGCATTTCAGCAAAATCTTCAAAAAGTACTTCGGTGTCAGCCCAAGCGATATGAAAAAATAGCAGTAAGATCGGTTATACATCACATAGTTTTAGACATGTTCGCAGCCCCTGTCCTTTTCTAAAATGGAAGCTAGACATTATAGAGGAATGAGGGAGCATCATGGAAGAAACGATAATTTCTCCGGGAAGCACGCATCAGGAACCGGAGTACAAGACGAGGACGCGAAAGAAGCGGCTGACTAGCTTGAAGAAGTACATGTGGGGATATTTATTCCTTGCACCGGCTATCGCCATCTTCATCGTCTTCTTGTGGGTCCCTATCATCAAAGGGATGGTGTATAGCTTCTACAATATTGATTTTGTTAATGGCAATATCTTCGTAGGCATGGATAACTATATTAAAATCCTCAATAACCCTGACCTGCTGCTTTCCGTCAGAAATACGCTGTATTACATGCTGCTAACGTTGATTATCGGATTCTGGGTTCCTATTGCCGCATCCATCGCAATTTCTGAATTGAAATTGTTCCAGGGCTTTGCCCGGATCGCGGCATATCTGCCTTACGTTGTGCCGGGCGTTGTGCTATACGGCATGTGGCGCTGGATGTATGATCCGGTCGGTCCAATCAACGCCGTGCTCGGCTGGTTCGGAGCAGATCCGACCTCGTTCATCTCCGATAGCCGCTACTCGATGATCGCGCTTGTCTTCATGGAGACGTGGCAGCAATTCGGCTCAGCCATGCTGATCTACCTGGCCGGGGTGCTTAGCATTCCGCGCGACTGGTATGAAGCAGCTGAGATCGACGGTGCCGGCGTATGGAGCCGGATCAAGTATATAACGCTTCCGTCGATGCGCAGTCTGATTGTGCTTATGCTGATCTTGCAATTAATCGGTACTTCCCAGGCCTATCAATCCCAGCTAGCCATGCTGGATGGCGGGCCGAACAAAGCCACCTTGACTTATGCCCTCCTGACCGTCAAATATGCGTTTACCCAATTGGACTATGGTGCCGGTACGGCGCTCGGCGTGCTGATGTTCGTCGTGTTGAGCGTACTCGGAATTGTTCAATTCAAGCTGACGAAGGAGGACTACTAACATGAAAGAAAGAGGCATCCTGTCGGCTTCGGATTTGCAGAAGCCACTGAATAAAGTTGTATACGGATTTATGGTTCTATGTATTGCTTTTATGTGCTTTACGATGCTGTACCCGATTGCCATGACGATGTTCAATGGACTGAAAAGCAATCAGGAGGTCAACACCTTCCCGCCGCGATTCTTCCCGTCGGTCTGGCATTGGGAGAATTTCTCTAAGGCATGGAATTATATTGAGCTGCCGATGTTTTTGAAGAATACGATGCTCATTTTCGTCGGTTCTCTTCTCGTCACTATTCTGGTGCTGGGCTTGGCAGCCTTCAGTATCTCGCGGATCCGGGCTCCCTATAGCCGGGCGGTCTACTTCTTCATTCTGATGACGCTGTTCATTCCGGCTTCCAGCTATATGATTCCAAACTTCGTTAACCTTAAGGACCTAGGCCTGTTGAACTCGTATTGGGCGTTCTGGCTCCCTGCGGGTGCGAATGCGTTCTACTTTTTGCTGATGAAAAATTTCTTCGATGGGATCCATCCGGAAATATTCGAAGCGGCGCGGATTGACGGGGCATCAGAAGTGACCAGCTACCTGCGGATTGCGGTTCCGCTGTCGATTCCGATTTTTGCGACACTATCGATATTCATCTTTTCCTCCGCATGGAATGACTGGTTCTGGCCATCGTTGGTCATGCATACCGAGGACAAATATACGTTAGCTACGGCCGTCTATAAATATGTCATCAATGCAAGAAGCCTGGATAGCAGCGTTAAATTCGCACTGTTATTCATGGTCATGATTCCGCCGATCTTTGTCTTCCTGGTGTTCCAGAAGTTCATCATGCGAAGTGTCAGTCTATCAGCGGTGAAGGGATAAGCGTATTCATAGATCGTAGCCTTGCACATGATCGCCATATGAATACACATCGTCTAGCGAAGCAATCATCCTTAAGATAAAGATGTAATCAAGAACATCCTATTTGATGAAAAGGGGAGTATCCATGCGCAAGTTTACTACTTTACTGATGTGTCTAATGCTGTTCGGTACGCTGCTCGCCGGCTGTGGCGGCAACAAAAACAATGCGGCCAACAGCCCGGCGAATGATCCGGCGGTAAATTCAGGCGGAAACAGCAACAATTCGGCTCCGGAGCAATCCGCTGAGGAGGACATTACTCAGAAGAAGATTACGATCAAGGTTCACTATCCTCTGCCGGATGAGACCACGCTTCGTGATCAGGAAGACGATAAGATCGCACGTTTCCAAGCCAAGTACCCGAACGTAACGATCGTAAAGGATGATTGGCAATACAGTGTCAATGAAATCGGCGTGAAGATGGCTTCCAATGAAGCACCTACCTTCTATAACACTTGGGCTACTGAAGCGAACTTCCTCGTTGAACGCGGTTGGGTTGCCGATATTACAGACCTGTGGAACAACTGGGAGTACAAGGATCAGATCAACCCGGTTCTGCAAAATCAATTCATTGTAGACGGCAAAGTGTTCGGGGTTACCCAGAACGGCTACATTACTTCCACGGTTGTGAACAAGAAGCTGCTGGAAGGCAAGGGCTTGACTATGCCATCGCTGGACTGGACTTGGGATGATATGTACAATGTTGCCAAGGATGTAGCGGATCCGAAGAAGGGCATTTCCGGTATCGCACCAATGGGTAAAGGGAATGAAGCAGGCTGGAACTGGACGAACTTCCTGTTCGAGGCCGGTGGTGAAATTGAGACAACTGTCGATGGTAAAGTAACAGCTGTGTTCAACTCCGAAGCTGGTGTGAAGGCTCTGGACTTCTACAAGAAGCTGAGATGGGAAGCGAATGCGATCCCTCAAGACTGGGCGCTTGGCTGGGGAGATGCGATTAGTTCATTCCAGCAAGGGCGGACAGCAATGGTTATTGCCGGAGCGTTCGACGTCATTCAAGCAGCTCTGAACGAGGGCGGCATGAAGCCTGAGGATGTAGTGGCTTATCCGATGCCGGCTGCCGAAGCAGGCGGCAAGCATTACGGGATTTTAGGCGGCAATTATCTTGTCATCAACCCGAACGCCACTAAAGATGAACAAGAAATGGCATTCCGTTATATCACGTTCGACTACTTTACCGATGATGCCCTGAAATCTGTTGAAGACACGATTCAAGCGCGCAAAGCGGAAGGCAAATACTTTATTCCTACTCCGCTCGAATACTTTAGCGAGGATTCGGATTACGCCAAGAAAATACAAGCGATTTATGATAAGTACGACAATGTGTACAAATATGATCCAGACCTCTTTGGCCTGCTGGAAGGCAAACCGGAAGCCCAGTATGGCACACAGGACTTCTACGCTACGATGTCCAATGTAGTACAAGAATCCTTCTCCAAGAAAGGCACGGATTCCAAGCAACAATTGGATGTAGCCGCAAAATTTGTGCAAGAGAACTACTTTGACAAGATCGAAGTAAAATAATCGGCGATAACACAAACGAGGCTGCCCCGAATGTCCGATATGGACTCGGGGCAGCCTTGTTGTACTGCAGTTAAACAAAAGAAGGTGCGCTAGGAGGGGCAACGTGTGAAGTGTGCCTTCGATCGCTGTTGTTCGCGGATTTCTTTAATTGGACTAAGTTCCCACAAGGGAGAAATCTGCTCACAAAGGCGAACGCTCCGCTTCTACAGCACACTTCACACTTATGCCCTGACTACTTCGCTTTTGCAGTTTAACTTCAAATACAATGCAGTTTGCACAGGGCTGTGTTGCAAGTTGTGCTGCAATAAGCTTGCCGCTTGCGGCACACAACCAGGCTACTGCATGCAAGCCAAGTCTCCTTCCAACTTCACCCTCCGCCAAGCTCGCCTGGGCAAAGCACGCGAATGGAAGCCTGCGCGATTTATTTTACGCAAGGCTCCGATGACACACTGGACACTTGGAGTTGGCGTCCAGTCGCACGTTGCTTGGGCCCTATGCCTAACTCGCTTGCCTGACCGACACACCAGTCTTCCTCCGAACTTTACTCACCTTACTTGATCAGCCTCATTACAGTCGCGCTCCAGTGAAATTTCTTACCTTAAAATCTTCATTTGACGCTCGAACCCAATTTTAGTGAAAAAATTTACCTTAGATCGCCAGTAACTAGCCAAATTTACGATGTACCCAACTTTAAGCGAAAAAATTTCACTATATCCCCATTTTCACTATATCCCCCGAATTTAAGGTAACTTTTTTCACTGCAAGGGTAAGATCCATATTCTTGCGATCGACCGATTACCGCCATGCTGCGAAACACCGCGTGCTGGAAGCCGCACTCGGTGCGAGGTATTCTTTATGCGTATTTGGTCGGTATTTTGCAGAATCTACTGGAATAGCCCCTGCTCTGTGGACTTGTTAAAATTGGGGTACCCCAATGATGACGAGTTGTTGCATATTTACTTTTTATACTTCAGCATTCGGAGCCTTTTATGCCGGATGCGAGCATGTATATGCATATCGAGGGATACGAGGATGCTGCCATAGCTGCCCTACATCGGGAGCATACACTCGGAGCGGTCGCCTTTGTGAGCGGATTTCTTCCTTGTTATGGCTTATTCAATCAAAGAAATCCGCGAACAACAGCGGTCGAAGGCAAGCTTCACACGTTACCCCTGACACGCAGAACCATTGATTTCCTTAAAGGAAGCTTCCGCAGCCTCAAGCGTGAAGTCGATATCTTCCTCCGTATGGGCCGTAGTCAGGAACCAGGCCTCATACTTGGACGGCGCGAGATTCACGCCCCGGTTCAGCATCGCCCGGAAGAAGGCGGCGAACATCTCGCCGTTCGTGTCCTGGGCTTCGTCGTAATTGGTTACCGGATGATCGCAGAAATGCGTCGAGAAGGAGCCGCGGATCCGGTTAATTGTCAGGGGAATGCCGTATTGGCGGGCAAATCCGGCAAGACCGTCCGTCAGCTTGATCGTCAGGCGCTCCATTTCCTCATACATACCCGGCTGCTGAAGCACCTCCAGGCAGGCGATGCCCGCGGAGATGGAGGCAGGGTTGCCCGCCATAGTTCCAGCCTGATAAGCCGGACCGAGCGGGGCAACCTGCTCCATTACCTCCTTGCTGCCGCCGTACGCGCCAATCGGCAGACCGCCGCCGATGATCTTGCCGAGCGCGGTTAGATCAGGCGCGATCACTTCATGGTTGTCCAGTCCGGCATAGGTCTGAGCCGAGCCGTAATGGAAGCGGAAGGCCGTAATGACCTCATCATAGATGACCAGCGCCCCGTATTGGCGAGTTAAGCGGCAGAGGTCCTCCAGAAATCCCGGCTTCGGCATAACCATGCCGAAGTTGCCGACGATCGGCTCAACCATGACTGCGGCCACATCGTCGCCCCACTTGTCCAGGGCTTCCTTGAGAGCTGGAGCATCATTGAACGGGACCGTAATGACTTCATGGGCAATGCTGGTCGGAATCCCGGCGCTGTCCGGAATGCCAAGGGTGGAAGGTCCCGAGCCTGCGGCGACAAGCACCAGATCGGAATGGCCGTGGTAGCAGCCGGCGAATTTAATGATCTTGTTGCGCTTGGTATAGGCACGGGCAACACGGATCGTAGTCATTACGGCCTCTGTACCGGAATTGACGAATCGAACCTTGTCCATGGACGGAATAACTTGCTTCAGCATTTTGGCCATCTTGATCTCCAACTCGGTAGGTGTTCCGTATAGTGTGCCGTTTGCCGCAGCTTCCTGAATGGCACGGGTTATGTGGGGATGAGCATGGCCGGTAATGATCGGGCCATAAGCCGCCAGATAATCGACATAACGGTTATCGTCCACATCCCAGAAATGGGCTCCCTGGGCCCGTTTCATAAAGACAGGTGCTCCGCCGCCCACCGCTTTGAATGAACGGGAGGGACTGTTGACGCCGCCTACAATATGCTTCAAGGCTTCTTTATATAGTTGCTCAGAATGTATACGGTTCATAGGAATCTTCCTTTCAATAATAGGCTCGGACAGCTGGAATGCCGCTAAGGCATACTCCAAAAGAAACCGGCCCTTTACGGGCCGGTAGAGCTGCCTATTTAAGTCTTCGCTGCTGTCCGAAGATTAATTTGCACTGCTGCTAGAGCCATTGCTGCGATTCGTATCGGCTGTATCTGACTCCGAATCTGAGTCAGTCTCGTCATCCGGGGCAGTTTCGTCGACGGCGGGCTGGAGAGCCTTTTCGAACACTTCTTGCACGTAATCCTTCAGCTTATCTTCATCCCGCACTCCTAGTACTTGCGCCCCGCCAACACGCTTCTCCTCCAACAGCTCCATCGGAGGAATCTGTTCACTGGAGGCCATGCTGCTGTCGTAACCGACGGTGGCCAGCTTCCACATATCATTCACTGTCAGATTTGTATCGATGTAAGGATTGATTTTTTCCAAGATAGAAGGCAGCTTCATGATCGAGGTGGTGGTCTTCAGCTTCTCAGCCACCGCCTTCAGGAAATTGCGCTGACGCTCGGTGCGTGTGAAGTCGGACATCGCATCATGCCGGAAACGAACATACTGTAATGCTGTGTTGCCGTCCAGATGCTGCTGGCCTTCCTTCAGGTTGATATCATATTCATGATTGTCTGCCTTGCTGGTATAGCGCATATCCTTTTCGACATAAAAATCCACGCCGCCAACGGCATCAACAAGCTCAATAAAGCCCTGAAAATCAGTATAGACATAATATTGAATGGGAATCCCTAACAACTCGGATACAGCAGACATCGCAGTATTAGGACCATAGGTAATGGCGGCATTAATCCGATCCGAGCCGTGCTCCGGAATTTTGGTATAGGTATCGCGCATAATGGAAAACAGGTGAATTTGCTTGGCTACAGGGTCGAGGGAAGCAACAAGCATCGTATCGGAACGGGGGACTTCCCCTTTATCCAGCCCGCGGGCATCGACTCCCATAAGCAGAATATTGACTCGTTCTGTTCCTTCCCATTTTGGCGGCTCCGGGATTTTGGTCTCTGTAGGTGTTACCTTATAGAAGGGTGACTCTTCACCCGTCTTTTGAAAATCCTCTACCTGGTTGTAAATCGAAGTAACGTAATAGGCCGCCAATGCGGCGATCGCGACGAATACTCCAACTACGGACCAGAGAATCGCCCTTTTCGTTCGTTTTGTCATTTTGCTCGTCCTTTCAGCGGGAAACGATGAAATCATGCCGATTGCCCTAAATAGTAAAAAAGTTACTCTTCATATCATTACATTATAATTTCTTTTATAATTACAATCAATTTATAAGAAGTTTACAGCAATTTTGTCGAAGGAGAGAGCTACATGTCTGAAGCAGGATTTCAACTGAATGATCCGGTTCCTGATTTTCGTCTGCCAGCTAGCGGAGGGGAAGAGATCTCATTAAGCGATTTTAGAGGAAAGAAAGTTATTATTTATTTTTATCCGAAAAATATGACGCCAGCCTGCACCCAAGAGGCTTGTGATTTCAGGGACCGTACCGGAGAGCTCCATGCCCTGGGGGCAGTGGTGCTGGGGATCAGCACGGATCCGGTGCGCTCGCACGACCGTTTTCGTGAGAAGCAGAAGCTGTCCTTTCCGCTATTGTCCGACGTTGATCATCGGGTCAGCGAGCTCTTCGGAGTATGGCAATGGAAGAAGCTGTACGGGCGGGAATATGAGGGCATTGTCCGCTCGACCTTTCTGATTGATGAAGAGGGGAGACTGATTAAAGAATGGCGGAAGGTGAGGGTGAAGGGGCATGCAGATGAGGTTGTCGAGGCGGTAAAGTCGCTCGGTTAAAAAGGTAGTTCAAAAAGTCATCTTTTGATCACGAAGTGTTCCAAGGGGTTGATTCGACATCGAATCTTACGTTCACCCTCGAAGTCCGAGCGGATGCTTACGAGGTATGCTTCCTTTGGAAGCATTTCACTCATGTAGGTTCTGCCTACACTCCGTTCCTCCATCTTCGGGTTCTCGCAACCTTCTCGGTGCTGAAAAGCTGACTTTTTGAACACGCATTTAAAAAGTAAATTGAAGATTCTATTTTCTTCGCTGCATTCATACAATCTACCAGAAAGTCAAACTATTGCTATAAACGGTGGAGGATGAACGCATGAGAAGAATGTGGATGGCATTTCTGTCTATAGTTATAATCGTTTTAATTTCTGTACCGGGGGTCAGGGAGATGGGCTTCTCTCCTGCATCCGCACAGTCCCGGGCACTGGCTCCGCCTGTAAGTCTAATGGAAGAGAAGCGTGCAACAGCAGTCACCTCCATGGAGGTGAAGACAGAGCCTGCGCCTGCGGCGATGCTTACCGCCGTCTCCTCTTCAAGCCAAGAATCTGTGCCCTCTATCGAGCAAAAAAAGGAGAAGGTTGTCTATCTGACCTTTGATGACGGTCCCAGCAAGCTGACGGATGAGATCCTGGCTATCCTGGAAGAGCAGAAGATTAAGGCGACGTTCTTTGTTTTGGGAGAACATGCCCAAAAATCCCCGGAAATCATCTATCGTACGGCAGAGGCAGGACATGTCATCGGCAATCATACCTATAACCATAAATACAGTGAGATGTATGAAAGCTTCACCGCGTTTTGGAATCAAATCAAACGAACGGAAGAAATACTTAGAGAAATTACCGGTACCCGGACTTCGCTCGTCAGAGCTCCCGGAGGAACGTATGGGCATTTTGATTCCACCTACTTTCAATTAATGGAGCAGGGGGGATATCAGGTGTTCGATTGGAATGTAGATAGCGGCGACTCTAAACGCAAAGGCGTTCCGGCAAGCGAGATCATTGAAAACGTAACCTCAGAGAAGCTGGAGAAGGAAATGATTGTCCTGATGCATGACAGCGCCGGGCATGAAGAGTCGGTCAAGGCGCTCCCGGAAATTATTGATTTTTACAAGCAGAAGGGCTATTCCTTCGAGGTGCTGTCGCCGGAGCAGAAGCCGGTGCAATTCAGTCTGAGCAAGAAAATGACGGACAGAGCGGCACCTGCCCAATCGTGGATCGAGAGCCATGTGCTTCCCAATGCGGCTTTATTCGGGCCAGGCCAGCCTTTGTACGTAGAGGCCGGAGGGGTGCAGACCAAGCTGGCGGCGGGAGAATATAAAGTAGATCAAGGTCAATTGATCGTGCCGCTCCGGACAACGCTTGAACGCCTTGGGGCGAAGGTGAGCTGGAACGCAGACAGCCGGAATGTGATTGTGGTCTGGGGAGAGCTTCATCTGACGCTGGACCCGGAACGCGGAACGGCGCGCCGGGAAAGCGCAGAAGTCCCGCTGGAGATTGGAACAGACAGGTTCCGAAATCAAGGAGGAGCCCTGTGGATGTCGCTTCGCTCTCTGCTGGAGCTGACGGACCATCCTATTATTTCCGTTACCAATACGGCTGAAGAAAGAAGAGTACAATCGCTATAGAGCAGAAAGACTCTTTTCATATAAACCTCTCTCCTGACAGGTCTATGAAGACTAGTTGTTGGTCACACTGGTTAATAGATTTGTCTTGTTGGAGGGATGAGGAATGATTCAAGATCAGGCCCGTGAGGTTCTGGAGCTGTTGGTTCAGCGGGTAGAACGGGTTGTTGTCGGTAAAAAGAAGGAGATCGAGCTGGCGGTCATTGCGATGCTATACGGGGGACATATTTTGTTGGAGGATGTGCCGGGAGTAGGCAAGACGCTGCTCGTTCGAACACTCGCTGCTTGTGTAGGGGGCAGCTTTGGAAGAATACAGTTTACTTCCGACCTGCAGCCGGCTGATGTCACGGGCGTCACGGTCTATCAGCCGCTGACAGGCAGCCTGGAATTCCGGCCGGGGCCGATTCATGCCCATATTGTATTGGCTGACGAGATTAACCGCGCTGCGCCGCGGACGCAATCGGCCTTGCTGGAAGCCATGGAGGAGCGGAAGGTAACGGTGGATGGTGTGACCAGAGAGCTGCCGCAGCCCTTTTTGCTGCTTGCCACACAGAATCCGCTGGAGTATGAAGGAACTTATCGGCTGCCTGAGGCGCAGCTGGACCGTTTTCTGATGCGTCTCTCGCTCGGTTACCCCAAGCCTGAGCAAGAGGTTGAAATGCTAAGTAGAATGCAGAACCCAGGCGTGGAACCGAAGCCGGTTATTTTACCGGAGGAGATCAGACTAATGCAGCGGCAGGTTCGCATGGTGCTGGTGGATGAACGGATCAAGGAGTATCTGGTCTCCGTAGCGGATGCCTCGCGGCGGCACCCGAAGCTTGCCCTCGGGATCAGTCCGCGCGGCACCTTGTGCTGGATGGGGGCTGCCCAGGCGATGGCCTATTATCGGGGACGAAGCTATGTGATTCCCGATGATGTGAAGGAGGTTGCCGAGGCCGTACTGGCACATCGGATTGTTCTGAAGCCGGATGCGGGCTTTGCGGGGATGACCTCGCCCCAGATGGTTGCCGAACTGGTGAAGCAGGCGGATGTACCGCTGTTTCACCGCGCTTCCGGAGGTGCCTCATGAGGGAGAGCGGACGGGCTTGGGTGATTGGTCTTGCTGTGCTGGGTATATTCACCGCATTGTACATTTATCGCGGCGGTGAGACCCTGTGGTTCCTCCTTATACTTACCGGCTTCATTCTTCTGCAGGGCTTAGCCTTTTGCTGGCTTGGTCCAAAGCATATGCAGGCTTCTCGAAGCTGGAAGCCCTATTATGCGCAGGCTGGAGAACCCTTAGAGATAGAGATCGTGCTTGTGGTTTCGGGAGGAATCGTTCCGTTATCCATGCGGGCTCAGGATCGCTGGTCGGTATCCGGGAACGAAGAAGGGGCTTCTTCCGTGATTCTGACCGGGGAAGGAGAGGTCACTGGCAAGCTGCGGGGATGTATCGGGCAAAAACAGCGATTTTCCTGCACGTATATGCTTCAACCTTCGGCTCGCGGACATTATAAGGCGGGAGAGCTTGCCGTGATGTGGAGCGATCCCTTCGGGTGGTTCAAACGCAAAAAGCGCGTAGCGGTGAACGGTCAGGATATCCTGGTCATTCATCCTGCGCCATTGCCGGTTTCATTGGAGAGTGAGGCAAGGCCCTGGGGCGCATGGGAGAGCCAGCAGGCCATGGGCAGATTTCTGCCGGCTCCGATGGAAGAAGCTGATGGATTGAGAAAATACCTCCCCGGCGATTCATTCAAGTGGGTGGAGTGGAAGCATTCCGCCAAGCGGGGGGAGCTGCTTACCCGAGTATCGCGCGAGCCGCTGGCGGAGGAGCACTATCTGTTGCTGGACACGTCCCCGAATGCTTATCATCTTGAGGAGACTGGAAAGAGCGGAAGAAGGGAAGCAGTCCAGGGATTTGAGACGGCTATCTCTGCGGCATCAGCTATTTTGCATCGGGAGCTAGGCCCTTCAAGGCGAGAGGTCTCGCTGAAGAACAAGCAGGCTGCATCGATATGGTTTATATGCGGCAATCGGACTCGCCAGGATCTGGAGAAAGAGCCGCTCCAAGGGGGGGCAGGCTTGGTAAGCGGTTTGAATAGGCTAGCCGGTCTATCCTTGGATAGCGGAGGGAAAGGTCTCAAGGCTGCTTCTATATTACGGTCGCTTCCTCGCTCTTCGAAGGGGTACCGGCTTACCCTGATCACAGGAAGATGCACGGAGGAAATAACCGACGCAGTGCTGCTGGCGGCATCTCGAGGGGGATACTTTGAAGTCCTGCTTGCGGCAGAATTGATTATGGATATGGAGGAGACGGCTCGTATCGAGCAGCTTAGGAATGCAGGGATTCGCGTGATCGTGCTGGTGCCGGATGTGGATCAGAAGCAGCCTTTAATAAAGGCGCTGCCTGCGAATACCCAGTCCTCAAAAGGGGGTGCCGGACATGTCATCGCTTGAGACACCCGCAAGCTTCCCTGCCGTTGCTCCAAACGGTGCGCAGAGGCTGGACCTGTCCGCAGAGAGCGCAGTGCAGGGGAAGGCGTTACGGGCGCCCGATCCTCTTCGAGGGGGGCAGAAAATCCTTTTGTCGGCACTGCTGATGGCTTTGTTCTGCGAGTGGTTGTATCCGATCAGACAGCTGATGGAGGAAGAGTCCGGACGATGGTTTCCCTTGTTCGTTGGCTTGACGGGACTGCTGCTGATCTTGGGCTGCTTACCTGTATACAAGTCTTTATATGGGATTCTGGCAGTTAGTCTTATCGGAGGATCGTTCTACTATTTGTACGGGAATGGAGCGGGGGCAGCCTGGTTACAGAAATATGGCGCCTTGCTCGTAACGGACCTGGAAGAGCTGGTGCGGACAGGCAGGCTGTATGGAGTCAGCGGGGAGTCCAGGACCCTTTTGCTGCTGATTGGCTGGGTGCTGCTGGTCGCATCGGTTCAAATGCTGGCTCTTGGGCGGCATAGCATCCTGCTTTTCTTCTCTGCTTCCGTATTATATTTGCTTGTGTTGGAGCTGGTTCTTGATACGAATTTCCTGCCCGGAATGATTCGCACGATAGTCTGGGGCTTGTTGCTTCAAGGCCTGATTACCGGCTATCTTCAGAGGCCCGCCGGGATGATCCGGGGAAAAGGACCAGGGATTGCTACTTCGATGTTATGTGTGCTCGCTGCCTGGTCAATAGTCCAGCTGTTGCCAGCCCAGCCCGTAAGGGACGTCTCCTGGGACAGAATTGCCCAGACGGTTGAACGCTGGAGTAAATCCTACAGCGGAATGGACCGGGCGGCAGCTCCTGCCTCGGTCTCCGGATACGGGCGGGATGATTCACGGCTGGGCGCTCCGCTTGAACTGCGGCGGGAGGTTTATTTTACGGCGGTATCACCGGTGAATGCCTATTGGCGAGGGGAGAGCAAGAGCGTCTATACCGGACATGGCTGGACCTCCTTACTGCTTGCGCCAGAGCCGGTTCCCGAGTCATTCGGAGCAGCCGAAGTTGTCCAGCAGATCAGGTTTGCGAAGCCGGTAGCTGAAACCCAGCCTATCTTCAGCGCCGGAACTCCCATCGGTGTAACAAGCGTATACACCGGCAAGCAGCATACGAAGACAGCAGCCGAAGGATTGGAGCTGCGTTATGATCCGGGCATGACGGCCATGTTTTTTGAACAGCTCTCCTCAGAACAGCAGATGTATGGGTATGAGCTGGTGGCCAGGGTTGCGAGCGTACCGGATGAAAAACTGATCCAGGCGAGGGGGGGAGATCCGGAAGAGATTGCTGAGCGAGAGCTGCAGCTGCCCGCCACCTTGCCGGATCGGGTAAGGAGCTTAGGGGTCGAATTGACGGCCGGACATAACAGCCGGTATGAGTCGGTGCAGTCGGTGATCCAATATTTGAAGGAGAACTATACTTACAGTCTGGCTTCGGAGGTTCCGGTAGAGGGACAGGATTTCACCGATAATTTTCTGTTTGAGCAAAGACAGGGATATTGTGACCACTTCTCAACGGCAATGACGGTGCTGCTCCGCAGCGGAGGGATTCCGGCCAGATGGGTCAAGGGCTTTGCCCCGGGGACGGCTGATCCTGCAGATCCGCAGCGTTATTCTGTCAGCTATGCCGATGCGCATTCCTGGGTGGAGGTTTATTTTCCTGAAGAGGGCTGGGTTTCATTTGATCCGACACCGAGTTACGGCATAGGTCAGGCGGCAATCGGTGCAATGGCCGGCACGGATAGCAGCAGCTATTTGACGAATTTCCAATGGAGCAAGCTGTGGGAGCAATTTTATCAATGGAGCGGAGAAGGGAAGGGTGCGGTTCAAAAGCTCCTTGCCCATTTAAAAGGGCATCTGTTTCTATGGAGCGGTGCAGTGATGGCAGGGGGCTTTCTGCTCTTGATAATTCTACTGTATGGCCGAAGCGGTTATCGCCGTTCCATGTATATGCTGTGGCCCTATTTTTATAGCAGGGCAGGCTCCTTTCCGAACCGTACAGAATTGTTGAACGCTGCGGATCGAGCCTGGAAGGGCCTGTATGTCCGCTTTGGAGGTAAAGCCCAAGGGACCACCGCAAGGGAATATTTGCTGTCGATCAGTGTGGCTGATGCAGAACTTGCTCCTCATTTGGAACGGTTCATTGCCATGTGGGAAACGCTTTATTATGGAGACGGAAAATTGGATCGCAGCACAAGCAGGGATTTTCTGGATCTGTGCCGTTATCTGGCATTCGGCAAGTCCTGAGTTTCCAACCCGATTTCCTTGACGATCACTTTTGTACTTTCGTATAATTAGTCTCATGAATTGAGGGAGGCTCGGACATGAATAAGCCAAATGAACTGATTGTCGTGCTGGATTTCGGCGGACAATATAATCAACTGATAGCTAGACGGATTCGCGATTTGGGTGTGTACAGCGAATTGCTTCCGTATAATACGCCGGCAGAGCGGCTTCGGGAGCTTGCCCCGAAAGGGATCGTCTTCTCTGGCGGTCCATCAAGCGTGTATGCTGAGGATGCTCCGCATATTGATCCGGCGATTTACGAGCTTGGTCTGCCGATCTTCGGGATTTGCTACGGGATGCAGTTGATGGCGCATCAGCTCGGAGGGAAGGTTGAACGTGCTGCCAAGCGTGAGTACGGAAAAGCGGACGTTGATTTTGCCGAACACTCCGCTCTGACAAGAGGGCTGGATGCGAAGCAGACCGTCTGGATGAGCCACGGGGATCATGTCGTTGAGCTGCCGACAGGCTTCATTGTTGACGCCTCTACGGATCATGCGCCAATTGCCGGGTTCTCGAATAGCGAGAGCCGCTTGTATGGCGTGCAGTTCCACCCGGAAGTGCGTCATTCGGTGCATGGCAACGAGATGATCAAGAATTTTATCTATGAAGTGTGCGGCTGTGAAGGCAACTGGAGTATGGAGACCTTCATCGAGGATGCGGTTCGTGATATCCGGGAAAAAGTAGGCAGCGAAAAAGTCCTCTGCGCGCTTAGCGGCGGGGTAGATTCTTCGGTTGTTGCTATGCTCATTCACAAAGCGATCGGCGACCAGCTTACTTGTATGTTTATCGATCATGGCTTGCTGCGCAAAGGTGAAGCAGAGAGCGTCATGGAGACCTTTGTCGGCAAATTCGATATGAAGGTTGTTAAGATTGATGCCCGCGAACGTTTCCTGTCCAAGCTGGCGGGAGTCGATGATCCGGAGCAAAAACGGAAAATTATCGGCAACGAGTTCATTTATGTATTTGATGAAGAATCGGCGAAGTTCGATGATTTCAGATTCCTGGCACAAGGCACGTTGTACACGGACATCGTAGAGAGCGGTACAGCAACCGCTCAGACGATCAAGTCCCACCACAATGTGGGCGGATTGCCTGAGGACATGAAGTTCTCACTGATTGAGCCGCTGAATACCTTGTTCAAGGATGAGGTTCGTAAAGTAGGCGAAGAGCTTGGATTGCCGGGCGAAATCGTCTGGAGACAGCCGTTCCCTGGACCGGGTCTGGCCATTCGCGTGCTCGGTGAAGTCACAGAGGACAAGCTCAAGATTGTCCGCGATTCCGACTTTATCCTGCGCGATGAGATCGCCAAGGCCGGGCTTGACCGCGAAATCTGGCAATACTTTACGGCATTGCCGAACATGAAGAGCGTCGGCGTGATGGGCGATGCCCGTACGTATTCCTACACGGTAGGCATTCGTGCCGTAACCTCCATCGACGGCATGACCGCGGACTGGGCACGTATCCCATGGGATGTGCTGGAGAAAATCTCCGTGCGCATCGTCAACGAGGTGGAGAACGTGAACCGGGTGGTGTACGACGTAACCTCGAAGCCGCCGGCTACGATTGAGTGGGAATAGTAACAGGAGCCTTGAAAGCCTTGGTAACCCAAAGCTTTCAGGGCTTTTTTATAATTTAAGTCAAATAATATTATGCATTTCCTTTAATTACAGCCCTAAAAAATACGTGCGACAAGTTGTTGATTTTGTAGGATATTCCGTATAAATTGTAGTCTCTTCAAGGTGAAGAACAGTGTTTTATACGAAAAACCATACAAATATTTGGGGAGGTCTATTCCATGATTTTGTATGTTTTTTCGTACAACGTGGCTTGTTTACACCATAAAGTAAAAGAACTTATATGAAAAATCGTACAAAAGTGGATATTTCGGCTCCCTTTTGAAGCTTGCAATTACCGGGCAAAAGCAATATAATTGACACGTCAATTGTTGATTCGTCAACTGTTGACCTGTCAAGCGTATGAAGGGGTGATTTTAATACTACTGAAGGATATAAGTCACTTGTTTTATCAGATCAAAATTTTGGATCAAAAAATCAATAAGCTGTTCGAGGAACAGGTTGGTTTTAGTCTAACTCGCTATGAGATGCTGATGATTTTGCATGACAAGGCGCCTTGCTTGCAAGGGGAACTGCAGAATCATCTGCAGATTGATCAAGCAGCAATTACAAGGCAGTTGCAGATCCTGGAGGACAAGGGGTATGTTGCGAGGAAGCGCAACCCTGAGAATAATCGCGAAGTGATAGTTGAACCGACCAGTAAGGTCGTTGCAGCTATTGATGAATGTGAAGCAAACTGCAGCCGACAGAGCCTGATGGATATTATTAATCTCTCAAGTGAAGAAGTCGCCCAATTAACGCATTTGCTTGAAAAATTTGAACAAGGCTTAAATCATATTAAATGAAAGAAGGAACCGTACATGTCAGAATTTACAACCAATGATTTTAAAGAAATTGCTTTTGGAAGAAAGTCCGTACGCTTGTATGATGAAAACGTCAAAATAGATCGTAAGGAAATGCTGGAGATGATCTCGGAAGCAACCCTGGCTCCTTCCTCTGTAAACATGCAGCCGTGGCGCTTTGTGGTAATTGAATCCGATGATGCTAAGGCCAAGCTAAGACCCTTAATACGTTTCAATACTCGACAAAATGATACCTCCTCCGCGATGGTGCTCATTTTTGGCGATTTGCGCTGTTATGAAAAAGCGGAAGAAATTTACGATCAAGCTGTAGCTGAAGGGAAAATGCCGCAGGAGGTTCGTGAAAAACAGCTTTCCACGATTGTTCCCTACTATCAGAGCCTTTCCAGACAGCAAATGAATGATATTGTGAAAATTGATTCCAGCCTTGCTGCGATGCAATTTATGCTTGTTGCTCGCGCTCATGGCTATGATACAAATCCGATTGGCGGCTTTGAGGCGGATCGACTGGCTGCGGCCTTTGGTCTGGACCCCGAACGTTATGTTCCGGTCATGATCGTGTCTGTAGGTAAAGCTGCAGAGGCGGGATACTCATCCGTTCGTCTGGCTCCAGAAGTAGTAACGGATTTCAAATAATCAGCCTCCTAACGCAAGTTGAGATTCAACGATCAAGCAGCGGATATCCTTGAACCAAGGGGTGTTCGCTTTTTGTTATCCTCCTGACCTGTGAAATAGAATAAACACTTCCATTCAATGATTTATGAAAAATTACGAACATTGTAATGATTATTCCAATAAATCATTCGTTTTTGCCGTTGACAAATCTGCTCCAAAGGGCCTAGAATGAATCATGTGATAAGTCTGAACGACAGACTTGATCGGAAATTTCGACAAATAACTTAATATGCTTTTCGTATAATTCCGGGAATGGGCCCGGAAGTCTCTACGAGGTCACCGTAAATGATCTGGCTACGAAAGGAAGAAGTGCTGGACAGGGCGATATCAGGAATTGCGTATACCGATTCTTGGAGTTATTCCCGATTCACTTCTTCTGGCTGACACGGTACCCGGGGATAGAATTTGGCCTCGGGCTTTTTGTCGTTCGTTCCGATTCGATATTTAAGGAGGAGTATTGGAATCATGGATCGTTTTTTCAAGCTGAAACAGAATGGTACGAACGTTCGTACAGAAGTTATGGCCGGTATCACTACGTTCATGGCAATGGCTTACATTCTCACAGTCAACCCTAACACGCTTACAGCTTTTGGTCAGATCGAAATGGGCTGGTATTCTGTTTTCCTGGCAACAGCACTCTCGGCTGCTATCTTTACGATCGCTATGGGTCTCTTCATTAACTTCCCGGTAGCCCTTGCTCCAGGTATGGGCCTGAACGCTTATTTTGCTTCTGTTGTACTTTCCTCGGCGGCTACTGATAAACCCTTTACATGGGAAATGGGCTTGACGGCCGTATTTATTTCAGGTCTGATCTTTATCCTGTTGACGTTGACGAAGGTTCGTCAGATGCTTCTGGATGCGATTCCGGATTCCTTGAAACATGCAATTACCGTTGGTATCGGCTTGTTCATCACGATTATCGGGCTGAAGAACAGCGGACTGATGTCCATCGGCGTGGAGGCAGGACAAGATATTCCTGCAAATACATTTACAAGCATGCTCTCGTATGAGACGGTAATTTCCTTGGGAAGCTTCCAGGATACCACCGTACAATTGACTTTGATTGGCCTCGTCCTGATCGGTATTTTGATGGTGCTGAATGTGCGCGGCGCTATTTTGTTCGGGATTTTGGGAACGACTGTCGTTGCCATGCTGATGGGCGCGGTTGACTTCAACTCGGTATCGGCTAGTGAGGCGAAATGGATTCCGGACTTCTCGCAAATTAATTTTATGTCCTTTGACTGGGACGGTGTCTTGCATACAGGTATTATTTCGGTGGTTGCCACCTTTACCTTTGTTGAATTGTTTGATACCTTCGGTACGCTCGTCGGAACGGCTAACCGTGCAGGAATTATGAAGGATCCAGTAGAAGGTAAAAAACGTGTAGGTAAAGCGATGCTGGTTGATGCGGTTGCAGTTACTGGCGGCGCGATGTTGGGGACTTCCACAACAACCGCCTATGTTGAAAGTGCGGCCGGGGTTGCAGAAGGCGGACGTACAGGCTTGACCGCCGTAACGACAGGCGTGTGCTTCTTGCTGGCGCTGTTCCTGGCACCGATTGCGGCCTTGATTCCAGGATCTGCTACCGCTGCTGCTTTGATTATTGTAGGGGTATTGATGATTCAATCCATCAAGGAAATTGACTTCCAGGACATGGTCGTAGCCATTCCGGCATTCCTGACGATCGTAATGATGCCTTTCTCCTATAATATTGCGAACGGGATTTCGATGGGGATTATCTTCTATGTAATTCTTGCCACAGTAGCTAATCTTCGCGGCGGCAAAAACTCGAAATATGAAGTTCACTGGCTGATGTGGGTGCTCTTCGTACTGGTTATTCTCCGTTATGTGTTCGTTGGCGGACATTAATAGGTTAGCTTTACTTTAATGGGATAATTTACAGCCTAATCATTTTACGGCGCATCCAGCATAATATGGATGCGTCGTTTTTTATCGTTTTTTGTAGAAATTTGTTGACAAGATTACTTCAAAGTTTAATAATAAATATTAATTCCTACTTAAATGATAGGATATTGCACCACAGAAATCTCAGATTTTGAATTAAAGAAGGCGGGGCTATGTTCAAGGAAATCAATCTGCATTTCAGGACTTTGGCTGAGGCGCAAGCCGGCCAATCTCTCGATTCGATTGCTGTGATCCATGAGCGGTTCGAGGATCGGGAAGTCACTTTCTTACGTCTGCAAGGCTTGAAGGAAGGTCCGACCGTGTGGCTGCAGGCCGCACTTCATGGCGATGAATACGACGGGATCCTGGCATGCATGCATTTGTTGGAGAAGGTAGATACCGGACTGCTCAGCGGCACAATTGTCATGTGTCCTGTAGCGAATCCCGAGGCTTTCTTGGCCAAGGCGAACGGAAATCCGGCGGATGGGGTTAATATGAACCGGATTTTTGGGAATCCTTCACAGGATAGTTACTCTTATCGCTATGGACGGTGGCTCCTGGGACATATTTTGAGCCAGGCGGATTACTTTATCGATTTGCATGGCGGCGGCCATTATTTGGAGGTTTGTCCGTTCGCGATGGTTGCAAGCAATCGTCCCGAAGCCTTCGAGCGGGCGATGCAGCTGCTTCGGGATGTGGAATTGACGGCAATCTATGAATGCAGCGAGCAAAGCAAAGGCATGTTCATCAATGAGGTATGCCGTCACGGGATTCCGGCCGTGCTTCTGGAAAGCGGCGGCGGCTTAAGCTGGGAGGAAGAGGCCGTGGCACAGCATGTGAAATCTGTGCTGGCTATGCTGGGGCGAGCGTCGATGCTTCCAATGGCCCCCGCGGATCATCCTTCTGAGGCAACCCCCTATTGTGTGAGAGAAATCACCGAGCTTCGGTTCGAGGTCGACGGCTTGCAGCTTGAGCGTGCTTCTGCCGGCCGCATCCTGGATAAGGGAGAGCTTTTGCTGGAACTGGTAAGCTACCCTGAATTTCAGCGCAAGGTGATTGCAAACCCGCTTGATCGGGCATTGGTATTATCCATTCATACTGCGGCTTCTCTGAAAAAAGGCGAATATGCAGTCATGTTAGGAAAAATAGAGAAAAATTACACCTGGAAGGAATGACGGAGATGAAGAGAACCAGATTGTTAGCTTTACTGCTTATTTTGACGATTGTTGCGGCGGGATGCTCTACCGGAACAACCCCAAAGGAGGCTGCACAAGACGGATCTCTGGAGATTACGATTGCCAGAGCCTTTGACGTAAACGGACTGGACCCGGGCTTCCTGACGGAAAATGCCCAGGTCGTTGACAATATTTTTGATACCTTGGTGAAGCGCGATGAAAATGAACAACTGGTGCCCGGATTGGCAACCAGCTGGAGCCAAGTGGATGAGAACACATGGGAATTCAAGCTGCGTGAAAATGTGAAGTTCACAAATGGAGAGCCATTCAATGCTGAAGCGGTAAAATACTCGATTGACCGGGTGTTGAATCCGGACAATAATGCGCCGACTTCCGGATACATTTCTACCATTCAGGAAGTGCAAGTTGTGGATGAGCATACCGTACATGTGATCACGAAGAACCCGGATCCATTGGTGCCTACTCGTTTCAACCGTTACCCGACCGAGATCGTGCCTCCTAAGTATGTTGAAGAGGTGGGTCAGGAGCAATTTGCCCAGAAGCCGATCGGCACCGGTCCCTACAAATTCGTAGAATGGAATAAAGGCAGCAGTGTAGTCCTGGAAGCAAATGCGGACTATTGGAACGGAGAGCCGGAAGTGAAGAAGGTTACCTTCCGTTCGATCCCGGAAGCCTCCACAAGAGTGAGCGCCCTGCTGAATGGTGAAGTTGACCTGATCACCGCCGTATCTCCAGAAGACCGCGAGAAGATTGAAGGCTCCTCCAGTGCCAAGCTTTCTTCAGTAGAAAGAGCAGGGAACACCGTGTATGTCGGATTTAAGACCGATGTGGAGCCATTTAATAATCAGAAGGTAAGACAAGCCTTGAACTATGCGATCGATACTCAATCTATCGTAGATAATGTGCTGCGCGGTGCCGCTGTACAAACCGAAAGCCTGATCGGACCGAAGGACTTTGGCTATGCAGGCGAGTTCGATACTTATGGTTATGATCCTGAGAAAGCCAAGCAGCTTCTGGCCGAAGCAGGATATCCCGACGGATTCTCTGCGACGCTTGATACGGTAAACTGGTACATCAAGAACACGGACGTGGCTCAGGTTATTGCCGAGCAGTTGAAAGCCATTGGCGTCAACATTACCGTTAACAATGTGGAAAGCTCGGTGTACCGTACCCTGGTTCCATCTGGCGAACAAAACAGTATGTATGTTCTTGGCTGGAGCAGCACGAATACGCTGGATGCCGATGCGGCCATCTATGCCATTCTGCATTCGAGTGAGTCATACTCCACCTACAACAATCCTGAAGTGGATGCCAAGCTGGAGGAAGCCAGAGGGACTACGGATGAAGAACGCCGCAAAACACTGTACAAGGAAATTGAAGAAATTGTGCTTGAAGACGCGCCAAGAATTTTCCTTTATCAAGAGAACCAGTACTATGGTGTATCGAACAAGCTGAACTGGGAAGGGCGTATCGATGGTTCGATTCCGGTTGTCACCATCAAGGCAGCCGATAGTCAATAAGGGCGGCATGCCCGATTAACAGCCTGACTGCGGGATGGGAGTGTGTATGGATTGAAACAATATATAGTCAAGCGGTTTCTGCAATCCCTTCTTGCCATACTGGGCGCGGCGACGGTCGTATTTTTCATTATCCGTTTATCCGGTGATCCTGCCCGTCTGATGCTGCCTCCGGAGGCCAGCGAGGATCAGGTTGCTGCTCTAAGGGAAAGCCTGGGGTTCAATCGCCCTTTGCTCGTGCAGTATTTTGATTATCTAAAGGATATGGTGACCGGGAACTTCGGGAATTCGCTGTATTTCAAGGAATCGGCGCTTCAGCTTGTGCTGGAGCGTATGCCGGCAACGATGGATTTGGCTGTATCCGCCATTATCATTGCAGTTGTGGTTGGCATGACGGCCGGTGTAATTTCTGCATATAAAAAGAACACCTTTATTGATTACCTAATCAATATATGGATATTTATCACACAATCTCTGCCTGTTTTTTGGGTAGGGATTGTGTTTATTATGATTTTTGCGAATCAGCTGCATCTCTTTCCTACCTCGGGGAACAATGGCCTGATCTCACTGGTGCTGCCCGCACTGACTCTGGCCGCTTATCCGATCGCTCCGATCGCCCGAACGATGCGCTCCTCCTTGATGGATGTGCTCCAGCAAAGCTACATGGTTACGAACAAGGCGCAAGGCTTCTCCAAACGCCGGATGGTGCTGAAGCGCGGGTTGAAAAATGCGCTGCTGCCGGTAGTTACCGTGATCAGTCTTGAGTTCGGAGTGATGATTGCCGGAGCGGTAGTGACGGAGACGATCTTCTCCTGGCCTGGTGTCGGACAATTGATCATGCAGGCGGTCAGCAATCGGGATTTTCCGCTTGTTCAGGCAAGTATTTTGATCATCAGCATCTTGTACATTTTGATTAGCTTTATTACGGATATGATTTATCTCTGGATTGATCCAAGAATTAAAGTGCAATAAGTAAAGAGAGGAATGACTCATGAAGAAGAGACTCGTACTGCGCGGGAATTGGAAGGGGATCATTAGCAGCGGGCTGCTGGGCATCATTTTCATCGTGACCATATTTGCCCCCTGGTTCTCACCTTATGACCCGTATCAGCAGTCCTTGCAGGATATTCTGATTTCACCATTAAGTCACTACACCTCTCATTCCGGGATCAGCCTGCTGGGAACAGACCAGTTGGGGAGAGATGTGTTAAGCCGCTTGCTGTATGGAGGACAGCTTTCCCTGTGGATGAGTATTGTATCGGTGCTGTTCGCCGGAATCACGGGCAGTGCGATCGGTATTATTGCCGGATATTTCGGAGGCAAAGTGGATGCGGTCATGATGCGGCTGGCAGATATCCAGCTCTCGATTCCGAGTATGCTGCTGGCGATCGTTATGGTGGCGGTGCTGGGTTCAGGGCTTACGAACATCGTAATCGTATTATCCATTACGGGATGGGTCACCTTTGCCCGTGTGGTTCGAAGCCAGGTGCTCTCCTTGAAGGAAATGGAATTTGTTGAAGCGGCCAAAGCGATGGGAGTTCCCAGCATCGTGATTATGTGGCGGCATATTCTGCCGAATACGTGGTTTACCATTCTGACGCAGGCCTCGCTGCAAATGTCGCGGATGATCCTGCTGGCTGCATCGCTCAGCTTCCTCGGTTTGGGTGTGGATGTGTCGACACCGACCTGGGGCGGTATGATCAACGACGGGAAGAGCTACATTGGCTCGGCCTGGTGGCTGTCTACGATTCCCGGTCTGGTCATTGCCTTTGTGATTTTAACCATTAATTTGTTTAGTGACTGGCTGCGGGAGAAGTCGGAAGGATAAGGAGGATGCGGCATGTATCTTGTTACAAGAGCGCAGGTGAGGGCAAGCGGAATCGCCGATGCGTCGGTGGCACAGGAATTGGTGGAACGTACTTTTATTGAAAAAAGAGCGGCCCGGGCAGCATTCGCGCAGGAAGTGTCCATGATCCCACGGCAGTTGGAGTCGGGAGCCTTCTATTCCTTGCCCGGCTACTTAGCTGGTGAACAGGTAGCGGGGATCAAGTGGACAACCCATGTCCCGAAGGCATCCAGACAGGGTTCATATACCAATCCGGTCATTGTCCTTAATGATTTGCAATCGGGGGTGCCTACGGCTTTGGTGGAAGGGCAGTTGATCAGCGGCCTGCGAACGGCGGGGGTATCCTCGACGGCCCTGAAGTATCTGGCAGACGCTGAGGTTCGGTCTGTCTTGATCTGCGGCTCTGGGTTTCAGGCTGCACATCAATTGGCGGGCCTGCTTCCGTTTCTTCCTCAATTGAGGGAGGTCCATTTCTGGAGCCGACATCAGGAGCATGCTCAAGCCATGCACGAGCGGTTTGCCGAGCAATTGAAGCAGCGCAGCATTGCAGGGATACTACATCCAACGCTGCCCGACCGATTGGATTTTGCGCAAATCGTCATGGGGGTAACCTCTGCTGCCGAGCCGTATTTGAAGGCGGAGCATTTTTGTCCCGGCCATTTCTATGTACACATTGGCATGAATGATATTGAGGCTGCAGCCATTCAATCCTTCGATCACATCGTGTGCGATGATTTTCGGGTAGGAGTGAAGACGAGCAGCCAATCGCTGTTCCGGCTGGCCCGGACGGATGCTTCGATCGAGGAAAAGGTGACGCTGCTGGAAACATTGCTTCCGCAGGATAAGGGGGAGCGCGCAGTTGCGATGAGCCCGATCAAGCAGAATAAACAGCAAAAGCTGATGTTCAACGGCTTTGGACTGCCGATCTTCGACCTGGCCCTGGCTGCCGAGGTGCTGCGGCGGCTTCAGCAATCGGGAGAGGCTCATCTGTCCCGGTTTGACTTGTATGGGGAAGAGGTGACGTCAATATGAGCAAGGAGAAGTTGCTTGAAATACAGAATTTGAGCGTCGCATTTACCAAAAACCAAGTGACAACGCCGATATTCTCCAGCTTGTCCTTCGATATTTACCAAGGGGAGACCGTCTGTCTGGTCGGGGAGTCGGGCAGCGGTAAAAGTGTGACAGCTAAAGCGATCATGCAGCTGCTTCCAACCGAAACAGCCAGCTATCCCGAGGGAGAAATTTGGTTCAACGGACGGAATTTGCTGACTCTTCATGAACAGGAAATGGAGCGAATTCGCGGCGATCAGATAGCCATGGTATTCCAGGATGCCCTGAGCGCCTTGAATCCTGTATATACAATAGGAACGCAGATGGTAGATCTGATTCGGCTTCATTCGAAGGAGAAGGTGAGCAAGCGGCAGGCTCTGGAGCAGGCCCAGCAGTTGCTGGAGCAAGTGGATATCCGGCATGCGGACGAGGTCGTGAAGCAGTACCCCTTCCAGCTCTCGGGCGGAATGAGGCAACGGGTGATGATTGCGATGGCGCTCTCTACCCGTCCGCGTCTTTTGATTGCAGATGAACCGACCACGGCATTGGATGTAACCGTACAATCCAATATTCTGAAGCTGATCCGCCAGCTGAAGCAGCAGTACGATATGACCATCATGTTCATTACCCATGACCTTGGCGTAGTGTACGAAATGGCGGATCGCGTGCTCGTACTGAGACAAGGCGAGCTGGTTGAAGCCGGTACTCGGGATGACATCTTTACCCGGCCAAGCCATGCCTATACCAAGCAGTTGCTGAACAGCATGCCTCGTATTTATTATCAGGGGCAGACCCCCGGGGCTAAGCCTTAGCTTCCGGTGAGCACCTGAGATGAAAATGGACACGGAAAGGGGGGAGACAGCATGGAGCAGACCTTATTGGAAGTATCACATTTAAATAAGATCTATAAGAGGAAGGGCGGACCGGATTTCAGCGCCGTTAAAGATGTATCATTCACCCTGGCCCAAGGGGAGACGCTGGGCATCGTCGGGGAGTCGGGAAGCGGCAAGACAACCGTCGCCAAGATGGTAGCCGGGATGCTGCCCGCAACCTCCGGTTCGCTCGTGCTGAACGGGCAGGCCATGGAGAGTCGCCGGAGCAAGGATATGAAACGGAATATCCAGTATATTTTCCAGGACCCTGTGTCCTCGCTAAATCCGCGTCTTAAAATCAAGGATATCCTGGCAGAACCGCTCAAGCTGTATTTCAATCTGCGCGGAGAAGCTCTGAATTCACGCATCAATGAACTGTTGGATGATGTCGGGATTCCGCAATCCTATCGTGACAGGTATCCGAAAGAACTGTCCGGGGGGCAATGTCAACGGATCGGAATTGCGCGGGCGTTAGCTGCAGAGCCTTCGATTATGGTGTGTGACGAGCCTACCTCTGCGCTGGATATGACGATTCAGTCTCAAATTCTGGAGCTGTTGCAGGAATTGCAGCGGAGCCGCGGGTTTTCCTATATTTTTATCGCACATGGCCTTGAAGTTATCTATACGATCTCCAATCGTGTGCTTGTCATGAAGCAGGGGGAGGTCGTGGAGACGGGCGCTACAGCGCAAGTGTTCCATTCACCTGAGCATCCCTATACCCAAACCTTGATTCAGTCGATCCCCAAGATCGAGCTGCCTTACTTCGAATATTAAACAACAGGAGGAATGCAAAATGAGTATCGTACCGTTGCCTAATCTGGAGGAAATGCCGCAAGAAGCCAGAGAGTTTGTCACGAAGCGGCTGGAAGAGAATAAGAGAGTTACAAATATGGTAAAGACGCTTCTATATTCAATGCCGTCTTTCCGTGCAATGGAATTCTATCCGGTGCGGGACGAGTTGGAGAAGATCATCGGCAGCCGGGCTGTTTACTTTTATTGCTATGCAATTTCTACTGAAAATGACTGTCTTGTCTGCTCGACCTACCATGCCAAGCTGCTGAAGGATTTGAATATCGCCTTTGACGAATTTGAGTTTACAGAGGTTGAAAATATTCTGATTGCTTACGGAAGAGGACTCGTGAACGACCCGAACCATATTCCTGATGAGGTGTACGAAGGCTTGAAGAAGCACTTCAGTAATGAGCAGATTGTGCTGATTACGACCGTAGGCTGCAAAATGATCGCGTCCAATACATTTAATTCAGCCCTGAAGGTGGATCTGGATGAATATCTGTATGCCGTGGAATTTGATAAAAAGGTCCTGCCGAGCCATGAGTAACATTACAGCTTTATGACTAGGAATGAGCACAGCACCTCCATTCAGGATAGATGGGGGTGCTGTTTTATAGCTCAGGAGCAGTTGACAGCAGGTCATTCCACCTTATATCCCAATCGCTCCAGATAGCGCATTAATTTTTGTGTTTTAAGCTTGACCTCGGCTTGTTCCTCCTTAGAAATTCGATCCCAGTGCAGGCTTTGATCTGCATCTGTAACGAGCGACTTGTAAGTCCACATGGCTTGGTACAATTCGTTAAACTCCCGGAATTCGTCCTGACTCAATTGTGCCTCGGCTACTTTCAGCGCTTCTTCCCAAAAGAGGACATCATCCATCGAAGAGGCTGAAGCTTGCTTCTCTAACTCGTCAAGCCGCTTTAGGAGAGGCTCCACTTCAGCAGCCAAGGCTTTATAACGCGCCTGATCCTGCTCATTCCATTGCTCTGGATGGACGATTCCATTTTCGTCGGCATAGGTCAGATAGAACTTTCCCAGCTCTTTTAAAATATCCATAAAAGATGAGAATTCAGCCTCACTGAAATACTGTTTGCTGTGAAGCAGTTTTTCTTCTAAGGCCTCATATTGCTGCTGGGTACCCCCGAGCTTGAGCATATTGTCTTGAGAGCCGTAAATGTAATCGGCCAAATAGCTATAGCCTGCATAGACTCCTGTAGGAATCGCTAATAGAGCCGTAATGATTGCGATCATTCCCCACTTCTTCATTCTGTATCCCCTCGGTTCTGTCGCAAGCTTTTGCAGCAAGTGAGGACGAATATGCTGCGGAGCTGTCCAATCCTTCGTATGCTCATGCAAGACTGCCTGCACTTTTTCCTCCAGGTTCATGATTAATCCTCCACCTTTCGTAACGTTGAATTGAACAGCAGATGTTTTTTTCTGAGCTTTGTTAGTCCAGCATGAATGCGGGATTTCACGGTTCCGAGTGGAAGGTTGAGCAGTACGGAAATTTCTTCCTGAGAATATTGGTTGAAATAATGCAAAATAATCACTTGTCTCAATTTGAAAGGAAGCCGGTCTACTTTATGAATCAAGGGCTGATGGGACATTTTGTCTGTCAGCTCAATGGAGAAGTCTGCTTGTATTGCTTTTAAAGTCTGTGCTCGCTCGATCAGCCTCCAATATTTCCATTTTTTTCTGCGGCATGTCTGAACCTGCTTCATTGCGATTCCCATAAGCCAGGCATGAAAAGGACGAGTAGGATTGTATTTGTCTAAAGAGCGATGTGCTTGGAGGTAGGTATCTTGTACGATATCGTCCGTCTCTGATGCATTGCCCATAAGCAATCGAACCGTTTTGTACACATCCTCAACGGTTATTTCGTAAAGTTCACCATAAGCCTCCATGCTACCGGCCTGTGTCTGCTCAATTAATTGCTTAATCTTGTTCATGAATCATTTCCGCCTCCCCCTGTGGCCTTACATGCTATATTCTATATTCGCAAGTTTTAAGAATATCGTTCGATTTTTTTTAGCTGTCACAGAGTATCCTCTAGCTGAACGCGGATTACTCAATTTTATCTGCTTGGCGCTGAGGCTAGCCAACTGAACTATCAAAATCAAGCTGCGAAAGTAGAGTGAATAACGGCGAGTATTCTGAACGGTTGCTACGCGCTACTCATTTAAAGATATCGTATGATGTATCGTAAATATTTATTTTCGAAATACCCTTGCATTTATTTGATAAGGATGCTATATTATAAAAGTTGCCGCTGATGAGGTGGTAACGAAATATGAACCGAAGTTGATCTTTGAAAACTGAACAACGAGTGAGTATTAAATAGATGAATTCCAATCGACCATATGTCGTTTGAGATTCTATCTTGAGAGAATTAATTTTCTCGTCAGTTTTGAAATGAGCAAGTCAAACACTTTATTGGAGAGTTTGATCCTGGCTCAGGACGAACGCTGGCGGCGTGCCTAATACATGC
>NZ_BORS01000015.1:0-141047 GCF_018333295.1 Paenibacillus apis | reverse complement strand
ACGACCATTATACCACGGAATACGTAGATAATGGACGAATTCGGGAGAAAACCAATCATTCTAGTACTAAAAAACGGAATATGAATTGCTGAAGTTAGTGAGTTGTAAACAGTTAATAGACAGTCTCATTTCGGACGCTTAGGGCGCTCAAACGACTCTGGTTCACTCGATTCTACTCTCTAAGCAGCCCAAATGTCCGTTACAATTCTGGCTCATCCAAAGGCGGACCGTAAGCAGCCAAAATGTCCGTTAGACCAAGGACTTCCTTCCCTTAGATCAAATGCACCGCATTGCCTATATTGGTAAACAGAGTTGATCCCTGCGATATCGAATGTACAAAGAAACCGTCTCCTTGGTTTATGGTTGGGTGGTGCCTCCATTTTCCAGAGAGGTTTCTTTTTGTTTGACGTAATGAAAAAAGGTGCCCCTCAGTCATCTTATGATGACTTTTGGAACACCCTTTTCAAATACTTGTTTCAGAGGAGCGATCGTCCGAATGTTTGATTCTTTCTGCAAAGGAAATGAAATCCACCAAATGCTTCTCAATGATTGTCCGGATAATCTCAACTTGTATACTTTGATAATCATTTACTGCAATATTGCGGAAACCGACCATAGCCTTCAGATTGTGGGAGAGGGCTTCGTCAATAACTCCATTCTTAAAGAGTAGATCGAAAGCATCACGACTGCTTTGCGGAATTCCCCATTTATTTTCCGATACAAGATGCATTGCCAAATCGATGCACGCCTCGCAGGCACGTTGCAGATTTAGAATAATGGAGTCCTGCTTGGTAAAGTTCAAGAGATTCTCCAAATTTCCCTCATATTCCTCTTCTATTCGTTTTATACAACGGTTAATGGTTTCTGACTTGTTTGCCAGGATATCTTGGTTCATGTTCTCACCCTCTCCGGTAGCTCTCCATAATCTCAAACCGTTCTTCATTAAGCAGAGCATACTCCTTCAAAGCGTACATAAATGCAGTTTGGCGGATCAAAGGTTCTGAATCAAGTAATACCTCTCCTGTGGCAATGATCTGAGCTTTGAATACGGGGCTGGCTTGAGGAAAATAAATCAGATCTACTTCTCGATGAACAAGATCAGCCAATTCGGATGAAGCCATAAAAAGCTCGTAAGCAGAAAGAGCAGAGACTTGTGATATGAATGCAATATCTACATCGCTATCTGGACGCATTTCTTCCTTCGCAGCCGATCCAAATAAGATCACTGTATGAGCCTGGAACCGCTCAATTAAATAATCACAGAGGGCTGATTTTTGCTGTGGTTTCAGTCTAGGATTAGGCATAGCACACCATCCACTCCCTTTCGATACGGCTCTTCTCAGTGACACCTTATCATGAGCGTATCCAAAAACCTTCAAAAATACAAGTTCTTATCCAACCATCAATCTCATTACCAGGCTAATTCAAGACTTACCGAGAGGCACCCTGCTTCGAATCACCCTCCCCCGAGGCCACCTCCTTCGAAGCTCCTCCCTCACTTACCTCAAAAAAATCATGCTCCTCCATCCGATGGACGAATTGCTGGAGCCATTCATAGTAGCTGGCCGCATGCTTCAGCTTATGCAGATCCTCCAGGCATAGTAGCCGCTCTTCCTCCGCCGTATCCTTATCCAGAATCATCTCCGACAGCATCGGGATAGCGACATCCAGCGCACTGCACATGACATCAATCTCCCGCTGCAGCTTGGTGGCGAAGAATGCCTGAAAGGCTTTGAAGAAATCAACCTCGGCGAGATACAGATCCTTGCGGGCATCCTTCTCCTCCAGCTTCGTGACCATCCGGGAGCCGATCAGGGAACGGACGGCGTAGCTCATGTTGCTCTTGCTCATATTCATCTTCTGCTGCATTTCCTCCAGCGTCATCGGCCGATCCTCAAAGAACATAATCCCGTACAGCTGCCCGTAGGAATAGTTCACACCGTACAAATCCATGGTCTGCGCAATCGCATCGATCACCCGCGCCCGCATTTCCTCCCGGAAATTAAGAGGAGCATTCATTTTACCCGAAGTTGGATGCTTCATCCTTTTACACCTGCCTTGAAAATTTTACACAGATTTAATCGTAGTTTCACGCAGAGATAACCCTTTATATCAAACTTGAACGTACAATAAAAATTGAACGAAGCACAGAAAGGCATTGATATTAAGTAGATTATACCAAACATTCAAATATTGTTGAATGGAATATAAGGAGGATTTATGAAGCGTCTGAAATGGGGGGAAGATCTGCGGGCTCTGCTATTTACGCTCCCTGCGATGCTCCCGTTGTCATTATTCTGGTTCTATCCGCTGGGCTACATTATTTACCTCAGCTTTGTGGAGTGGGACTTTATGAGCCCGGACAAGCTGTTTGTCGGACTGAGCAACTATCGCGCTCTTTTGGATAATCCGGCATTCTATCAATCTCTTCGGGTGTCGCTTCTGTTTTGTCTCGGGAGTGTCATCCCTGTGATCGTTATCGGCTTGGCCTTCGCCTTATTGCTGAACCGGAACATGAAGGGCGGAGCGATTTACCGCCTGCTCATGTTCTCGCCATGGGTCACGCCAACTGTAGCGGTGTCCATTGTCTGGTCCTGGATTTACGAGCCGGAGGTAGGTTTGGCTAACACGCTGCTGAGAACCTTCGGTCTGGAAGGAGTCCGATGGCTGGAGGATCCGGCATGGGCGCTTGTCGCTATCCTGATCGTGACGGTCTGGAAGTCGGCCGGCTGGGGGATGGTCTTCTATCTGGTGGCTTTGCGGAACGTGCCCTCCGAGCTGCTGGAGGCTGCCGAGCTGGATGGTGCCGGCTCCTGGCGTAAATTCACGAGTGTCACACTGCCGTTGATATCACCGACAACGTTCTTCCTGGTCATTGTTCAGGTGATTTCGGCACTGCAGGCTTACGATCAAATCAATGTGCTGACGCAAGGAGGCCCGGCTGGCTCTACGCGAACCTTGCTGTACCTGTATTATCAAGCGGCATTTGACTCGTTTCAGATCGGGGAGGCTTCAGCCGTAGCTATTACCCTTGTGATCTCTTGCATGGCGCTATCGCTGCTCTCCTTCGGGTTAGGACGCAAGACGGTCCATTATCATTGATGCTTTTAGACAGGAGGATAAATGATGCGCAGGATGAATGGTCTGGCTGCTGTATGCCGTCATGTACTGCTCGCGGCTGCGGCGCTGACGATGGCGTTTCCCTTCTACTGGATGGTGACTAACGCCCTGAAAAGCAATGACGAGATTTGGCAAACACCGCCCACCTTATGGGCTCAGAGCCCGAATTGGGGACAGTTTGCAGAGGCCTGGATGGCAGCTCCGTTCGGACGCTACATGTTCAATAGTATCTTCGTGGCTGCGTTCATTGTGCTGCTTCAATGTATTAATTCCGGCATGATGGCCTATGCCCTTACCCATATGAAGTTTCGTTTGAAGGGGGCATTCACAGGACTGATTCTGCTGGGATACATGGTGCCCAGTACAGCCGTCTATTTGCCGGGGTACATTGTGTTAAGCCGGTTAGGGCTGCTCGATTCCTATGCGGGACTAATCATATCCAACTGTGTTAGCGTGTTTTCGATTTTCCTCGTCAGGCAGGCCTTTCTGCAGGTGTCCCATGAGATGGTGGAGGCCGGACAGATCGACGGAGCATCCCACTTCCGGATTCTGTGGACGATTTTGCTGCCGCTGACGCGATCCTCATTCGCGGTATTAGGATTGATCACCTTTATTGATCACTACAATAACTACTTCTGGCCGATGCTGATCACGAAGAGCCAGCACTTGCAGCTGGTCTCTGCCGGGCTGCGCAGTTTCTTTGTGGAAGGAGGGGCTTATGGCTTGAAATGGCCGCTGATCATGGCTGCCAGTGCATTTACGATTGCGCCGCTGCTGATTTTATTCGGACTGACACAGAAGACCATCATGAGAAGCTTCAATATGTATGCAGGGGCAAGTAAAGGATAGGAAGCTGAAGTACACCAATATAAAGACGATGGAGGGAAATTCAATGCCTAAAGTTAAAAAGAGATTTGTTGCCATGCTGATGACTTGCATATTCCTGCTTCTGAGCGGCTGCGGCGGGGCGAATACCGCTGGAGTGAATACATCCGATTCGGCTGCGGCCGCAGGGGATGGAGGCTCAAAGAATAACACGCAGTCAACAGAGCCGGTGACGATTGAATTCTGGTATGGCCTGGGCGGGAAGCTTGGGGAGAATATGCAGGCGTTGATCGACAAGTTCAATAGCTCCCAGAGCGAGGTTATTGTGAAGCCGATTGTGCAAGCCGATTACAGTGAGACCGAGAAGAAGCTTCAGGCGGCTATCGCAGCCGGTACGGTGCCGGGTGCCGTTCTGTCCTCTAATGTGGACTGGGCCCGCAAGGGATATTACGCATCCCTGGATGAGCTGATTGCAGCCACCCCGGATTTTAATCCGGAGGATGTGGTACAAACCTTCCTGGAGCAAGGCCAGGTGGATGGCAAGCAATACTTCCTCCCGATGTATGGCACGACACAAGTCATGTATTACCGCAAGGATGCGCTTGAACAGCATGGTCTCAAGGCAGAGGATCTGAACACTTGGGAAGCATTAGCTGCTGCAGCGGAGAAAATGACGGTCAAGGAAGGCGATAAGACGGTATTCTATGGCTGGGAGCCGATGTGGGGCTCCGGCAACATGATAGATGCGGTCTATGGGAAGGGCGGCAAAATCCTGAGTGAGGACGGCAAGACGGTGCTGATCGATTCGCCGGAATGGGTGGAAACCTGGGATCTGTTCCGCAAATGGATTCATGAAGACAAGATCATGCGTATTCATTCCGGCGGGCAGGGCTGGGAGTATTGGTACAAGACGATTGATGATGTCATGAAGGGACAAGCGGCAGGGTACACGGGCTCCAGCGGAGATCAGGGAGATCTGGATTTCGGCATCGTCGGCGCGATGGAGCAACCGGGCTGGGAGGGCTATGGCGAAGGCAAGCCGGCCGCTGAAGCGATTATGGCGGGAATTCCGGCAGCAGCAAGTCCTGAGCAGCAGCAGGCTGCGATGAAATGGTATGCCTTCTTTATGAGCGCGGAAAACACAGCCTTCTGGTCGATGAATACCGGTTATATCGCCGTGCGTCAGTCCGCGTTGGAGAATCCGGAGTTTATCGCGTTCAGCGAGCAGAATCCGCAGGCTACAGTTCCGCTGAAGCAGGCCACACACGGCTCCAAGCCGTTCCAGGATCCTACGGGCGGGAAGATCAGTGATGCGTTGAAGATCGCTGCGGATAAGGTTCAGATCAGTAATGTATCTGCTGCGGAGGCATTGAAAGAAGCGAAGGAGACAGCTCAACGTGAACTCGATCGCATCCAGAAGTAATCTATCCTCATTGCCTGTCGCGAAACTATGTGTACAGGACCAAGCCTATGCTGTGCAGGCAATCTTGTTCGATAAGGACGGCACATTGCTGGACTTTACTTACACCTGGGGAAGCTGGGGCGAGCAGCTGCTCGCTTCCTTCTCCGACGAATTAGCAAAGAAGGGTCTCCCGGTGCTAAGGCCGGAGCTGCTGAGCACTTGGGGGATGATTTACAACGAGAACGGCGAGGTCTCCGGCTATGACCGGAACAGCCCGATATCGATGGGAACCATCAGCGATTTAATGAGTCTTCTTGCCCAAGAGGGTTATCAGGCCGGATTGTCTTGGGCCGAGGCCAAGGTGCTGGCGGAGCAGTGCCGTCGATCGGCGGACGAGCAATTGGAAGCCTCCCGCACGGCGCGTCTATTGCCTGGTGCTCGAGCCTTTCTGGAGCAATGCCGTCTCTGCGGAATCCGTCTGGGCATTGTTACTTCTGACGAGACCGATGCGGCTCTTAAACATCTGGAGTGGCTGGGGATTCAAGCCTATTTTGACGCATGTGTAGGGGCTGACCTTGTAAATCAGGGCAAGCCGTATCCGGATATGGTTGAGCTGGCCTGCTTGCAATTAGGGGTAATGGCTGAGAGAACCGCCGTGATCGGAGATACCAATGGAGATATGCAAATGGCCCGGGCGGCAGGGACAGCAGCGGCGATAGGAATAGATGAGGGCGGCATGACCGGCAGGAGGGGATATCCGGCGGCAGACGCGGTCATTGCGGGTTATCTTGAGCTGCGGATTAGCTAGCGAATTCGCATGGAAGGTGAAATAGATGGGATGGTTACTCCTGGTACTGGCGATCGTGCTGGAGCTGTCCGGCACGGTGTCGATGAAGCTGTCGGATAGCTTTTCCCGATTGGGTCCGTCAATTTTGATGTTTGTATTTTACGCGGCAAGCTTTACGTGTTTGAATTATACTTTAGGATATATGAAGGTAAGTACGGTATACGCAATCTGGTCGGGGGTCGGCATTGTTCTGATCTCATTGGCAGGCGGATTGATCTTTCAGGAGAAGTTGACCCTGACCTCCATTCTGTGGATCGGTATTATTGTGATTGGTGTGGTCGGTCTGAATATAAGCGGCAAGGAAGGGTGAGCGGAATGGTTCAAGAGGATTGGACAGATCAGGAGGAGCAGGGAAGGGTGCTGCGGAAGCCTTTACTTTCCTTTCAAGTGATTACAGATACGCATATCAGAGCGGATGCCTCGCATATCTATAACCTGAATCTGGTGCGAGCTTTGGAGGATATTGCTGCGAATGGCCGAGGAAGTGCCGGCATTATGCATATCGGCGACATTACGGATCATGGCCTTCCTGAGGAATATGCGGAGTGGAAGCGAATCTGGAACTCTGCTTCGGGTACGCTGCCGCCGCTGTATCTGACCATGGGGAACCATGATGTCGGCTTTGGTGAATGGGAAGCGAATCTGGGGCGCTATTTCGAGGAGACCGGGACAGCATCGCCCTATCATGACCATTGGATCGATGGCTATCATTTTATCTTCATGGGTACCGAGGAAGGCATGGAAATCTTCTGCTCGCTGTCGGATGAACAGCTGAATTGGCTGGATGTCAAGCTGGGGGAAGATGCTTCTCCTGACCGTCCTGTCTTTCTATTCCTGCATCAACCCTTAAAGGACACAGTTGCCGGTTCGTTGGAGGAGCAAAAATGGTATGGTGTAGTCCAGGATACGGAGCTGAAGGCAATATTAGCACGACATCCGCAGGCCGTCCTGTTCACCGGTCATACCCATTGGGAGATGGAAGCGCCGCGCAATTATTTTGACGGCGAGAAGCGGCTTCCAGCCATGTTCAATGCGGCTTCTATTGCCTATCTGTGGACTGATGAGGATGAGGCGAAGGCGGGGAGTCAGGGCTATTATGTAGAGGTCTATCCGGACTATGTGCAGGTGCGAGGAAGAGACTTCACAAGCGGAAAATGGATTGACGCAGCCCGGTACAAGGTTTCGTATTCAAAGGAATCACAGGTATAAATAGAACTTTGAGAGTAAAAGGCTGCCCCTCCGAGGCAGTCTTTTATCATATTTCAGCTTAATCTTCTGCAAAACCCAAAAAAATGGGCTGTTATAAAAAACATTGTCCCTTTATCTGCATCTGGGGGTTGGTTAGAATGAAGGTGACTACAATTTAGGAATAAATTGGAGTAATAGAGAAAAAGAGGAGGTGAAATTTGTAAGCGTTATCAAATGCAAGCGCGTTGCGATATTTCATTTGAGATTAACTAAGGGAGGGTAATTATGAGACGTTATCAACAAAGGATGCTGAGTTTGATTCTGGCAGTTGTCATGGTAGCCGGGATAGGCCTGCTACCGGGTGGAAAGGCACAAGCAGCAGACGCGGGGACCATCACGTCAATGGCTTACTTTTCGGCGGCAGACGGCCCTGTGATCTCCAAGTCAGGCGTTGGACAGGCCAGTTACGGATTTGTCATGCCGGTGTTCAACGGCGGAGCGGCAACCTGGAATCAGGTGTCCGGCGATCTGGGCGTGAAGGTGAAGGTTGCGGGCAACTGGGTGGATATTGATAGTGCTGCGGGCTACGTGTATAACCAAAACTGGGGACACTGGAGCGACGGCGGTTTCAACGGCTTCTGGTTTACCCTTTCCGCTACGACCGAGATTCAGTTGTATTCCAAAGCAAATGGAGTAACGCTTGATTATACACTGGTGTTCCAGAACATGAATACCACGACGATCACCTCCATGACACCGACCCAAGGGCCTGGAATTACCGCAGGCTTCACCGGCGGCGCAGGATTCACTTATCCGATTTTCAATAACGATCCCGCTATCACTTACGAGGCTGTGGCTGACGATTTAAAGGTGTATGTGAAGCCGGTCAACAGCAATACATGGATTGATATCGACAATAATGCCGCCAGCGGCTGGATTTATGACAGTAATTTTGGTCAATTCACCGAAGGCGGAGGAGGCTACTGGTTTACGGTAACCGAATCGATTCATGTCAAGCTGGAGTCCAAGACATCTTCTGCAGATCTCATCTATACAATTACATTTAACGAGCCGGTCAGAAATTCTTATACCCTTACCCCATATGAAGGAACCACCTTCACGGCCAACGAAAGCGGATCCATCGGGTTGCCGCTGCCCAAGATAGACGGCAGTGCGCCGATTGCCTCTGAGCTGGGGAAATTCGTCTATGAAATAAATATCAATGGTCAATGGGTGGAGCTGAGCAATTCTGCCCTAAGCGGATTCATCTACTCAGGCAACGGCTACAACAACATGTCGGATGCCAACCAGTGGGGATATTGGGCGGATTATGTATACGGGCTGTGGTTCCAGCCGATTCAAGTGGATATGCAAATTCGGATCGGCTACCCTCAAAATGGACAAGCCGGAGGAAGTGTTGGCAATAACTTTGTCTACTATACGTTCATTGGCAATCCGAATGCGCCTCGTCCGGATGTGACGGATCAGGAGGACATTGAAATTGGTACGCCAAGCAACCCGGCTATTGACGGCATGACGCTCGTCTGGCAGGATGAGTTCAATGGAACTCAGCTTGATACGAGCAAATGGAGCTATGAAACCGGCTATTATATCAGTGATGATCCGAATAGCTGGGGCTGGGGGAATGCGGAGCTGGAGCACTACACGAACAGCGAGCAGAACGTATTTGTCCAGAACGGGGTATTAAACATCCGTGCACTCAATGAGCCGAAGTCCTTCCCGCAGGACCCAAGCCGGTATGCACAATACTCTTCAGGTAAAATCAACACGAAGGATCACTTTACCTTCCAATACGGCCGGGTAGACTTCCGGGCCAAGCTGCCAACGGGCAATGGCATTTGGCCGGCACTGTGGATGCTGCCGGAGGATTCGGTCTATGGCGCATGGGCGGCTTCCGGTGAGATCGACGTCATGGAAGCGAAGGGCAGATTGCCGGGAACGACCAGCGGCGCCGTTCATTTTGGCGGCCAATGGCCGGTGAACCGTTATCTGGCGGGAGAATACTACTTCCCGGAAGGACAGACGTTTGCGAATGATTACCATGTATACACGCTGATTTGGGAAGAGGATAATTTCAAATGGTACGTGGACGGCAAGTTCTTCTTCAAGGTGACTCGGGATCAATGGTATTCGGTAGCGGCTCCGAACAATCCGAATGCGCCGTTTGATCAGCCTTTCTATATCATTATGAATCTGGCGATCGGAGGACACTTTGACGGCGGACTGGCGCCAAGCCCATCGGATATTCCAGCTACTATGCAGGTGGATTATGTTCGTGTATATAATGCGGGCAGCACGGGAGGCGGCGGAGAAAACCCCGGTCCGGGCCAAGGTACGGTGATTATCGGCGATGCGGTGCGCGGTCTGAAGAAGACGGATGACAACCTGTTGTTCTATGTAAATGGGGCGACCTTCGCTGATTTGCATTACAAGATCAATAACGGGGGCCAGATGAATGTGGCTATGATTTCAGATGGCAACGGGAATTATACGTATCCGGTCAACAACCTGCAAGCCGGGGATACGGTGGAGTATTTCTTCACCTACAATCCGGGTCAAGGGGCGTTGGACACGCCTTGGCAGACCTATATTCACGGGGTTACCCAGGGGGTTCCTGCGGAATAAAGGGCCGAGGGTGGCATTCCTTCCGGCAATAGACTAAGATCAATATAGGCGAGGGAGAAGGTGACGGACTTCTCTCCGCCTATTTACTATATGAATGCACTTAAAATGCGAGGTCAGAAAGTCAACTTTTCAGCAGCGAGAAGGTTGCGAGAAGCCCAAGAAGGAGGAACAGAATGCAGGCGATTTTACGGACATTACGTCTTCTTAGAACTAATATTTGAGGAGAATGGAAATGTAACGGACATTTTGTATACTTAGCTAGTAGATTTGAAGGGGAAAGAGTGGATTGAGCGTTCTAAGTGGCGAAAATGTCCGTTAGCGATCAAAATAGTCTGAAATGGCTTGCTAACAATCCAAAATGTCCGTTAGAGTACCGAAAGTCGAGGTAAGCCGCTGAGACCTGCCAGCAACCGTTTCAAACTCCTAATCCCCTAGCTTTGGACACTTTCGTCCGTTTCACGAGGGAGGTCCTTCGATGGGCGGAGGGTGTTAAGCAGGCGTTTCGTGATCAAAAGGTGACTTTTTGAACAACCTCTTAAAAAGGAGAGAAGGAATTGCACACCCAAGAAAGCTTGATGAAGCAATTAGAGCAGTCAGGTATCCAGTCCAATGGAACGTTGCTGGTTCATTCTTCTATGAAGAGTATCGGTGAGGTAGCCGGCGGCGCAGATACCGTACTAGATGCGCTTGCTTCCCATATGGCGGACGGCCTGCTTGTGCTGCCGACCCACACCTGGTCTACGATTAATGCAGACAATCCGCGGTTTTATGTGGATCGTTCGCCATGCTGTGTCGGGATCTTGCCAGAGCTGTTCCGACAGCGCCCGGGCGTAATTCGCTCATGGCATCCGACGCATTCTGTGGCAGCTTTAGGACGGGATGCCGAGGAATTTACCAGCGGAGACCACCGGTTCGATACCCCTTGTGCCCGGGGATCTGCATGGGGCAAGCTGTTGGACCGCAAGGCTGCCATTATGCTTGTCGGGGTTGATCTTAGGCGTAACACCTTTATTCATGGCGTGGAGGAATGGGTCGACATTCCCGGCAGAATGACGGATGATCATGAAATGCTGATCACGGTCTTGCCTGACGGAACAGAAATCTCGGTGCCTTCCCGCAGACATTCCGGACTGTCCTGGTCCGAGCATTTCTTGAAGGTGGAGGATGTTCTGTTGGAGCGCGGGGCCATGAAGATAGGACAGCTTGGTGATGCAGTCACGCGAATCTGCGATGCTGAAGCTGTGACCAAGGTAATTACTGAGATGCTTCTGGATAACCCGGATTTGTTCTCCGACAACGAGCCATTAGCTTAAAGAATAACACAGGTTACTTTTTCTCGGAAAAAGACCCAAAGTCTGTAATGCTCAGTTTGTAGGATATCGAAATTTTGGACTGGCTGAATCTTTCATCCCAGTCGTCCTTTACCTTTTTCCAGACCGAGGGGTACTTGATGGCTAGCTGATCTCCAAAGCCCGCAACATCCGCAGCGTAAGTATCCTGCAGCTTGTGGATCAGCTGTGTCATCATTCGAATAAGCTCTTCCTCAAAAATTTTGCTTGCCTCGTCTGCGTACTCCTGGGTGGTTGAGGTATCCCCTTTGCTCCACGTCTCAATGATTCTTCCTGTCGTTGTAATTTTTACATCAAAGGATATTTCTTCCCCTTCTACATGGGGTGTAATTTTGCTCTTTAATGATTTCATTTCAAAGACCAGCGGCTCGCCTTTTGAGTCGTTCACTTTAATGACTCCTCTATCCCCTTCGCCTCGGAGCCAAGTCAGGCACATGGTATCATCTTCTCCCAATGACCCAATGGATTGTCCTATGGAGCCTTTAATGATTTCCGCACCCGAGAAGAGTGTCTCCTTGCCGGCTGTGATCAGCCTTTGCAGAACAAAGCTCTTTCTCGAATGAATCATCGCATCCAGCCTGGCCAGCGTAACAGGGCGCATGACTTTACTCGTTCGGGAACGGTTGCGCGACATGCCGATAAGAGAGACTGCAGGAATCTCTTTGTTTGGAGTGCCGACCAATACATCCATGGCCTCTCCTTCACTGACAAGTACAATGCAGCTGGGACGAATATCGTTGTCCCGAAGAAGGAAATCGGTCAATTGCTCGGCACTTTGCTTCTTCAAAAGATCCGCCGATATAACGATTACTTTGAGGTGATGCCCAATAATAGGGCGGTCCAGACGAATTGAGAACTGGCGGAATATTTGCAGAATCGAATCCCCGCTCCCGGAGATGTTGAAGAAGGGGGAACTCTTCTCCAGAGACTTGTCCTCATTAGAAGCTACGCCCACAGCAGGAACAACTTGAATCGTTACCAAGAGTTTATCCTGCTTGGGGTACCTGGCTCCTTTACGTTCCAAATCTTTTTCCTTAGGCGCCGGCTTACCCGCATCCAGTGATAATCCAAGATAAAGAGCCAGGTCCTCAATCTCCGTGCTGCTCCAGCAGCCTGACAGCAACAAGAGCACACAGAGAATACCTGTAAGCTTGCGGAGACTTTTAAGCATGACCTTTCGTTCCTTTCTTGCGTATCATCCAGATTAAAGTGAGCAGCAGCGGCAACAGGAAGAACATTCCCAGTCCGATATAGCCGATGCTATCTCCAAGTGTAAATACATCCTGCAAGCTTCTCGGGAGCATAGTAGCAATAAAGATAGCAGGGGCCAGTAAGAAAATGACAGGCTTCAACCGAACATTAAAAATCTGGGATATTCCGAGCGAGGCTTGAAAGAAAAAACTGCTAAAATTACAGAACATCTGCATCAGCCAGATAACCATGAAAGGGAATTCCAGCCGCTCGATGAAAAAACCGGTGATCTCAAAGCTGCGGACAAGATCAATGGTGGGCCAAGTGCTGGTTACCACGCTATCCACGCTGAGGCAGCCGATGACAAACACCACAGTCAGCAGATACAGGAAGATGGGAATAGCGATGCCCCCCAGCATAGCCTTGACCGCCTGCTTAGGCTCCTGAAGAAAAGCTGTCAGTGTCAAAATGACTTCACATCCGGCATAGATGAGAATGGCCGTCTTCATTCCGCGCAGAATAGGCAGAAATCCCGAACCGAGAACCGGGCGAAGATGGTTAATGTCAAACAGACGAAGACTCACACCAAATGACACGAGCAAGACGAGAATCGAGATCGGAAGAACAATCTGGAACACTCTTGCAATGGAATTGATCCCTCCCAATACGAGGTAAACCCCAGCCCAAATAAAGGGAAGCACAATGGCCTCAGAGGGGGTTCCCTCAAGGAGGAAGAACGTCGTCACCTCTGCCAGCGTCCGGATCTCAAACCCGGCAACGACGATGAAATACAGAATCAGGAGCATCCCCACCAGCTTGCCGGGGAACTTGCCAATGATTTTGCCAGCATATTGAAAGACCGTCTGCCCGGGGAATTGCAGGCATAGCTTCACCATAAGAAGAACAATGCCCAGCATTGCAGCTCCCCCCAGCAGAATGGTTATCCAGGCATCCGGGGTTTGCATCGCCTGGGTGACATTTCGGGGAAGGGTGAGAATCCCTGCCCCCAGGAGCGTATTGGTCAGGAATACAGCAGCTTGGGAAGACGTTATTTTATCGTCTGTGCGATTGAACACGTTAATGGCCTCCTGACACAATTAGGTTTGGCGACGCTCCTGCCGCGTTTTCATCATAGCGGGTCGTTTCTTCATTAAAGAGATCGGAGCACGAATAAACAGATCCTTCCAATCCTGCAGCCGGTAAGGAGAGACTGGAGTCAGATAGGAGACACCGAAGCTCTTGAGCCGGGAGAGATGACTGCACAACAGCAGAAAGAACAAGATGGTTCCGAACATGCCCAGGATGGCGGCGAAGACCATCCCGAAAAAGCGTAATAGCCGCAAGGTAATCCCGGCGCTGTAAGACGGCATCGAGAAGGAGGAGATTGCGGTCACTGCCACCACGATGACAAGGATCGGACTGACAATGCCAGCTTGGACGGCTGCGTCTCCAACAATAATACCTCCTACGATCCCCATCGCCGGTCCGATCGGCTTCGGCAGTCGAATCCCTGCTTCGCGCAGGATTTCGATAGACAGTTCCAGGACCAGCACTTCAATTAATGACGGAAAAGGCACTCCCTGCCTTGTCTCGATAATGGATAGCACCAGTTCTGTCGGAATTAGTCCGGGGTGGAAGGAGATAAATGAAATATAGATGGAAGGTGCCAATAAGGATAAAAAAGCAGCGAAAAAGCGGAGTATCCGCAGAAACGAACTGGGAATCCAACGCTCATAATAGTCCTCCGGGGATTGAAGCAGCATGCTGAAGGTGGCCGGAGCAATCAGCGCAAAGGGGCTTCCGTCCTGCAGAATCGCTACCCTTCCCTCCAAAAGCCCATTGATAACACGGTCAGGCCGTTCGGTATTTTGGAGCTGTTGAAAAGGGCTTAAGTAGTTATCCTCAATAAGCTGCTCAATGTATCCTGAATCTGCGAGAAAATCGATATTGATATTGCTTATACGTGCTTCGACCTCCTTCAGAAGATCAGCGTTTACAATGTCTTTAAAGTAGGCGATAACCACCTCTTTGGGCAGCGTATTGCCGATGATGTAGCTCTTCATCTCCAGCTGATCGCTAAAGCCTTGGCGGCGAAGCATCGAAGTGTTTTCGCTGAGCACCTCCGTAAAACCAATACGCGGGCCGCGCAGCAGGGCCTCGGACAAAGGCTCGACGATAGCGCGATTACTCGTGTTGGGGCTCTGAATCAATAAGCCGCAGGGGACCCCTTCAATGATGAGTCCGGCATATCCGAACAGGACGAGCCGGCTGAACTCTCTTACATCCGCTGATTCTTTAAGGTTGTAGAAAGGGAGAAGTCCCTTGACATTGGGCGGACTGGCGAGCATTTCGCGCGTGGCTTCAAACATGAAGAACTCAAGGGTGCGCATATTGAGCTCCCTTTCCCGCTGCATCCCGTTTACATAGAACAGGGTGCCCTTGGCGTCAAACCTGGACAACGGAAATTCCCTGACAGTTAAGTCGCTATTCTTGCCTATGACATCCATAACGGAACGTACATCTGCGGCATAATCCCCGGCAAAAGGTGTTGTTGCGACGGAAGACGAGTCAGGAGATGGAACGGAAGCGCGGGCTGAAGCAGACTTGAAAGTACCGCCGCTTTTAACATAGGCATGTATGCGGGCGAGTATTTTACTAAGAAGAAATGGGACCAGGAAGGCCACAACCGCAAGAACCCAGATATGCCAGCTGGGTATAAACGACTTCAGTGATGACATCAAGGAATATTCACCCCATAATGGAATTAAAGTCTTGCAATTAAGCTTTCCTAAGCGGTCTGATTTTAGTCACCGTCAAAGTAGATGGGCGAATGAAGAAGGGGATATTGAGCTTCATTTTGCATTTAAATGCACCGAATGCAAAGCTTGTCCTCGAACGAGCAGATATAATTACAGCGAAGGTAACCGTAGGAGGTGACGTTATGGATTGGCAGAAGTGCATGAACCAGGCCGTTGAATATATAGAGAACAACCTGTCCTCCGAGATTGATTATTCTACTGCTGCACAAATTATGAACTGCTCTGACTGGGAGTTTCGGAGAGTTTTTTCTTTTATAGCCCAGATCCCTTTATCCGAATATATTCGTCGCAGGAGATTAACCATGGCAGCGGCTGATGTTCGAAACGGCGACAAAATCATGGATATTGCTCTGCGTTACGGTTATGAATCGCAAGCTGCTTTTTCCAGGGCCTTTAGACAATTTCACGGAATCTCGCCATCCTTGGCTCGTGACAAGAAGCTGATTCTTAAGTCGTTTCCGCGTCTAACCTTCAAGCTTATATTAATGGAGGGCTTAGGCATGGACAAAAAACTAGGGAATCGCACAAGCATTATCGGCGGCGGGGAGGTCGGCTTCGCCATTTCGGTGGATTTGGACCAGAAAGAAATTCATAAAGTCAACAGCTTCTTTTGGGACACTAAAGGAAATGAGGTTATAGGAACAACAGCGCTACCGCTATATGGAGCTTATATTTCGGAAGAAAAATGTCAGCTATTCGGTGATATATCAGGAAAGCGGGTGCTGGAGATCGGCTGCGGGACAGGCCATTCCTTGCAGTATCTCGGTGATCGGAAGGCGGCGGAGCTGTGGGGGATTGACATCTCGGAACAGCAGCTGCAAAAAGCTAGGCAGCATCTGGAGGCATCAGGTCACTCAGCGGCATTGTTCTGTGCGGCTATGGAAGAAGAATGCGGCATACCGACCGATTATTTCGATGTGGTGTATTCCGTATACGGCATAGGCTGGACCACCGACCTTGAGGGAACTTTTCGACGGATCGCTTCCTACCTTAAGGAGGGAGGAGCTTTCATCTTCAGCTGGTCTCATCCCATACACAAATGCGTTACGGCGGAGGATGACATCCTTGTCTTTAAAAAATGTTATTTCGATGAATCCTGGTATTCGGTATCGCTGGATGGAGGCTCACTGTCATTATCAGACCGAAAACTATCAACCTATGTAAATGCATTGGCGAAAGCAGGCTTTGCTATTGAGGAAATGATCGAGGAATCGGATGAGGAAATCATACAGGCGCAAGGCGAGAACGAGTTCTCAAAAAAGGCGAAGATGCTTCCCGTTACATTTGTGATTAAGGCTAGGAAACTATAAATGAGGGGCGGAGAGGCCCGCCCCACAAAATGGAAGCAACCATTTTGTGAAGCGGGCCTCTGTTATATCCTCTGTGCTATTTCAATTCTGCCGCTGCAGTTTGACCTGCGATACGTCCGAAGACGATGATGTCGGCTACGGCATTACCGCCGATGCGGTTGCCGCCATGTACGCCGCCAGTGATTTCACCGGCTGCATACAGACCGGCAATCGCGTGTCCATCCGGTTTCAGGACGTGAGTTTTCGTATCGATCTTCACGCCACCCATCGTATGGTGAATGCCTGGGGTGACAGGGATGGCGTAGTAAGGGCCTGCTTCAAGGGATTGAGTCAAGTGGACACGCTCGAATTCGGTATCCTTCCCGTCTTTAACATATTGGGTGTAGGTCTTCAATGTGGCTTCCAGGGAAGCTGCATCGATTCCCAACTCGCTTGCCAGCAGGGAAAGGTCATCTCCCTTGGTTGCGTAGCCTTCTTTGATATATTTGGCCAAGGAAGCATTTTCGTCAACCATCTCCTGGTTTGTGATCAGGTAGGCCATTTTATCTGTTTGCTTCAGAATATTTTGCGATACAACGTCACGCGTAAGCAGTTCATTTGTAAACCGCTTGCCTTCTTTATTCACGAGGATAGCGCCATCACCGCGAAGACCTTCTGTAAACATATAGCCTGATTCAGGATCGGTGGTCGGGTGAATTTGAATTTGCTCGATTTGCATCAAATCTGCGCCAACCTCTTGAGCCATGACGATCCCTGAGCCGGTTGCTCCGGCATGGTTCGTTGTAGAGAAGCCTTCCAACTCAGGACGATATTGCACTACCATTTCGCTGTTGGCTCCAAAGCCGCCCGTAGCAAGAATAACCGCTTTGGCATTTACCTTGAAGGGATTTTCATTTTTATCGATAGCCTCAACGCCTACGACAGCGCCGTCTTGTTCAATAAGCTTCACAGCTTTCGAGTTGAGCAGAATATCAACCTCAAGCTCTTTTAATTTCTGTGACAGAACATTAACCACGACCGGACCAATCGCAGATCCGTCAGCCGGAGTATGAATTCTTGGATTCGTTGCCCCGCCTGATAAGGAAACTCTGGAAATGCCTGCGCCCATATCATTCAGCCAATAAATTGCATCAGGCGCATGATCGACCAGGGTGCGAAGCAATTCCGGATCATTAATGTCATGCCCGCCTTTCAATGTGTCTTCATAGAATGTCTGTTTAGAATCCTTAATGCCGTTCTCTTCCTGGATCGTTGTTTCGGCTGCGTTAAGACCGCCGGTAGCACGGTTGGTATTGCCTCCGATGATCGGCATTTGTTCAAGGATAACGACCGATTTGCCTGCTTCCTTGGCTTCAATGGCAGCGGAGAGACCTGCTCCTCCCGAGCCAACAATGACGATATCGACATTAAGATCCTCTTGCTTCGTTTGCTCAACGATCAGCTTATTAGCCGGATCCTTCAGGTCGGCAATATTTGCGCCGGCTTTTTCCAAGGCAAGGGAGACTGCCTCAATAATACCGGCACTGGATTCGCTGGCGCCCGATACTGCATCGACGGCCAAGCTTTGGGTGTTGATAATGTCAGCCGTCAGCTGTGCAACGGCTCCGTCTCCAATGCTGCCGGTTTCGCCATCGGCTGTAATTTCAATGGATTCGATCTTGTCTGCGGATACGGTTACCATGGCTTTAATTTCCCCGCCGTGTCCCTTTGAGACGCCCTCGTAAGTACCAGGTGTAAATTTGCCTGCTGCGGCAGCCCCTTCTGTGGCCGGCTTCTCTTGGTTGCAACCAACGACGAGCAGCATGATAAGTCCAACCATTAGAATCGTGAATAAACTCTTCTTCACTATATAACGCCCCCATTTGTGTTTTATTTCACAATGTTGTGCTGACTTATGTTAGCATGATTTATTGGATAGGCATTATAAGAATTGTCACAATGTCTATTAGAAAGGTCATAATATGGGGTGCTCACCTATTGAATATTCTCGCGTTCTCGATAAAAGGTCAGAAAAGGTCAAACAAACAGAAAAACCGTTCCCGATGAAGGAAAACCACCAAAGACGGCAGATAATGGCTTTATGTGGTCCTAGATGCTTTTTGTCAAGATTAATGGCAGAGTCCTATAATAAAAGCGTAAGGTCAAATAAAGTCAAAGAAAGGGGAATGTGTGATGTTTGATTTGGTTCCATTCGGAAGACGCAGAGAGGATGCATGGGGTCCGTTGGCGAAGGCATTTAACGATGTCTTTAACGATGATTTCTTCACCTCGATGAGACCTCAGATGCTGTCCTTCAAGACGGATGTGCGCGAGACGGATCAGGCCTATCTGCTGGAGGCCGAGCTGCCCGGTTTTCGGAAAGAGGATATCGATATCGACTATGCAGCTCCTTACTTGACAATTCGAGCGGTTCACCAGGAAGATGGCAGCGTAGAGGATAACCATCAACAATTGGTCCATAAGGAACGGCGCTATGTCGAGTATGTTCGCAGATTCTACGTGCAGGACATCGATGAAGATAGCATTCGCGCATCCCTGAAGGATGGATTACTGAAGCTGGAGGTACCGAAGCGGCAGTCGACAAAGTCGAAGCGTATTAAGATTCAGGATTAAAAATAAATATTTCATCAAGGGACTGTCCAGAAAGTCAGCAAAAAACAGACTTCTGGCAGTCCCTTCTTGTTAAATGCGAAAAATGTACCATCAGGGGCGGGATGAACGTTTTCGATTGTCCTTAGCTCAAGCGAAAATAACCGAACGGCTCCCCATTTCGGAAGGCGCGGCTGGCTCCATCCAGCTGCGCCATTGTTGTACTATCCAGCGCAAGCTCCACGCTCTTGAGATTATCCTCCACCTGCTCCACGCGGGTAGCGCCCACGATCACACTGGACACAACGGGCTGCTCCATTAGCCAGGCCAAGGATAAGGAGCTGGCTGAGCAACCGGCTTCGGCGGCAATCCGCCCGACTTCTCTGCCTAAGGCCAAGCTGTCTTCGCTGATGCGCTGGGCGAAGGAGGGGTTCTTCTCCAGTCTGGAACCGGAGGGCCCCTCCTTTGCCGAGGTGTATTTTCCTGTCAAAATCCCGCCGGCCAGTGGGAAGTAAGGAATGATCCCGAGGCCCTGATCGATACACAACGGGATCACCTCGCGCTCCGGCGTCCGATCCGCCAAGGAGTAGCTGGTCTGCATCGAGACAAAGCGGTTCAGCCCCAGGTGATCACTGATCCCGAGCGCCTTCATCAGCTCCCAGGCTGCATAATTCGATGCCCCGATATATCTTACTTTTCCCGAACGAATCATATCATCCAGCACACGCAGCGTTTCTTCCAATGGTGTATTTGGATCAAAGGTGTGGATCTGGTACAGGTCCACATAGTCTGTTCTGAGACGCTTCAAGCTCTTCTCCAGCTCAAGCATCAAGTGGCGGCGGGACGAGCCCTGCTCGTTAGGCCCTTTTCCTGTGGGCAGGCCGGCTTTGGTAGCCAGAATAACTTGATCGCGCCGGTTCTGGATGGCTTGTCCGATAATGCTCTCGCTGGCCGTGTCGGAGTAAATGTTGGCCGTGTCCAAAAAATTAATACCTCGATCCAGTGCTGCATGGATAATTTGCTCCGAAGTTCTAGCATCCGCACGCGAGCCGAAGGAATTTGTCCCGAGCCCCAGTGCCGATACCTCGAGTCCGCTGCGTCCCAATCGTTTATAGTCCATGATGAATCCTCCTATCCTATTGAGAATGTTACTTTTAGTATAGCTAATCCGGATCAACAAAAGCCATAGTGGTCACATAACAGGTATGTTCTTCAAAGCAGCACTCACTTGCTTATTTTTTCACAAATTCGCCACATTAGGTCTGCAAAATATCAGCATTTACCCTGTTAATCCATATGAAAGGAGAGGGAGCCGTGGACGACGCAGAACTGTTTGAACGAATCGCTCGCGGGGATGCAGAAGCATTGAACCGATTGATAGAGCGCCATTATGACTTCATCAAGCGCTACTGTTATTGGAAGACCGGACAAGCCGAATTGGCCGAGGATCTCACTCAAGATACGTTTTACCGCTTCTGCCGTTCACTTTCCAGTTATAAGGACAAGGGGAAATGCAGGGCCTACTTATATACAATTGCCCGCAGATTGTGTGCGGATGCCTTCCGTGAAAGGCCTCCCGAACCGATTGAACAGGTTCCGGAGGCCAAGCTTGGCTCCGCTCTCTCGGCAGAGGATGAAGCCGGGGCGCATCTCCAATCGAAGGAACTGCTTGAGGTGCTCCAAGAGCTGCCGTCAGAGCTGCAGGAGGCCATCATTCTCCGCTACAGCTACGGGTTCCGGTATCGGGAGATTGCCGCGATCACTTCCGTTCCTCTGTACAAAGCCCGCATCCGGGTTGAACGGGGACTTGCCGCCATGAAGAAGAGAATGAGAGAGGAGGACCTAAATGAAAAGGAAACTGGACGAGCTCATAACCATGCTGGAGCTTCCCCCTGTTCCGATGTCTGACGGGCAGAAGCAGCAGCAGACCTTCGAACACGCACTTCTTATTCTCGAAAGAACACGGAAGGAGGAGATGGTCAAACGCTCCCCGATGCTTAATTTCTTCTTTCGGCAGATGATGTACATCGGCTGGAAGGTATGGCTCTGCCATGCAGGACTTCTTCTTACGGCACTAATGTTTGCCCTGCAAATTCCGACGGATTCGTTCTTGGGGAATGGGCAGGTGCTTGCGGTCATTTCCACGGTCTCCCCGCTGCTTGTGCTAATCGGTATGCGGCTGCTTGCCCGTTCTTATGCTTATCGAATGGTTGAGCTGGAAATGAGTACTTATTATTCCCTGGAGCATCTTTTGCTTTCCCGGCTGTGCCTTTTCGCGATCACGGATTTTATGGGCCTTGCAGGCTTGGCAGGATGTCTGAGTCTGGCATGGGGAGAACAACTGGGCTACGTGCTGCTTTATCTCTTCACCCCGTTTACCGTCTCGGCAGCAGGCTGCTTATGGCTGTTTAACCAGCCCCGTGTTCGTGACAAATCGTCTGCCTGCTCCATCTTTACCCTGCTTCTGCTTGCAGTTCAAATGGCAGGTGTGTTCCGTACTCCGACAGGAGGGAGCCACCTTTATGAAATTCAGGATGAAGGGACGGCGTTTGCGGTACTGATGCTCATACTTGCATTGTCCCTGATCGCTGCCGCAGTCCAATTGCGACGCCTGCTCCGTACTTTCCGCCATCTGGGGAGTAGTGAGACTTTGTAACATGAAATACAGGAAGGAAGTGTCATTACGATGGAACTGACTATCGAATCGATTAGCAAGCGTTATGGGAGATCGGTTGCCGTGGACAATGTAAACGTACGTCTTCAGCCGGGCGTTTATGGTCTGCTTGGCGCAAATGGAGCTGGCAAAACGACGTTGATGCGCATGATCTGCGGCATTCTTTCGCCCAGCTCCGGACATATTGCATTGGATGCGCAACCCATAGTGTCCATGGGGGAAGCATACCGGAATCTGCTCGGCTATTTGCCGCAGGATTTTGGCTATTATCCGGATTTCACAGCCCGTCAATTTATGCACTATACCGCTGCGTTAAAAGGCCTGAGTACAAGCGCCGCAAATCAACGTTCAGAAGAATTGCTGGAACTAGTCTCGCTTAAAGAAGCTGCGCGAAAAAAAATACGCACTTTTTCCGGCGGCATGAAGCAGCGGCTTGGTATTGCCCAGGCACTGCTGAATGATCCCGCTATTCTTGTCCTCGACGAGCCTACTGCCGGACTGGACCCGAAGGAACGAGTCCGGTTCCGCAATATGATTGCGGCGCTTGCCAAGAATAAAATCGTCTTGCTGTCCACTCATATTGTGCCTGATGTGGAGCATATCGCCCATCAAATCCTCATCATGAAGAAAGGTCAAATCATTATGAGCGGAACCGCTCAGGACCTTACCCGGAGTATGGAGGGGCGGGTCTGGATGTGCCGAATTGCTGAACGGGAGGTGGAGGCCTTCAGTCAACTGTTCCTAATCAGCAATCTGAAGCACGGCTCGGATCAAGTGGAGCTGCGCGTCATCTCGGCTTCTCCGCCGTTACCTGGTGCCGTACAGACGGCGCCGACTCTGGAGGATCTGTATCTGTATCACTTCCATGATGAATCCGATCCCAAGGCCTCAGACAGAAAGGAGAGAGTACTTTGAACACCTTAACCGGTTTCGAGCTGCGCAAGCTCATTAGCCGCAAATCCACTCTCATCGGGTTGATCGGCTTTCTCGTTGTATCGCTGCTAAGTACGGTAGTACCTGCATTTCAGGAGGACTCTTATGAAGCAAGCGGAACCGTAAAAGGGTTCGCAGCGATTGCCCTCGAGAAGAGCTATGCCCGCAGCTTTCAGGGCGAACTGACACCGGCTGTCTTTTCCCAAACCGCGTCAACATATCAGAAGATATTGAATGAATTGGTTCATCCGAACGAAGAGACTGGGATGGGAGCCGGCTCCGGGATTTCGAATGAAGACTTCTATAAGGTCTATTCCCTCTCTCCGGTCCTGAACTACCTCCGCAAAGGCTTTTCACCTGCGGGAGAATATAATTATGATGTAGTTGATACGCTTACTCCCGAGAAAGCGGCCACTTTCTATGATCAGCGAACGGGGACTATTCAACAGGTTCTGAATCATCCCCCTGACGGCGTTTCGTATTCGGAGGACGCAAAGGCAACCTTCCTGCGGATGAACGATCAAATTACCATTCCTATGAAATTCGATTATGCAAGAGGTTGGAGCTTGCTTCTCCAAAATTCAGGATTCTTTTTTCTCACGGTCTGCTTTATTCTCAGTGTCTGCACAGCCCCGGTCTTCTCCGGTGAATACCAGAGTGGAGCGGACGCCATCATCCTGGCGACCCGATATGGAAGAAGCAAGCTGATCCGGGCAAAAATCAATGCATCACTCCTGTTCACAAGCGGCATGTTCCTGCTGGCCTGGCTTATGGCACTCGCTTTGTCTATGATCGTCTATGGAGCTTCGGGGTGGAACTCGCCTCTTCAAACGATAGACACGCGATATTTATTCTCGCCTTATCCTGTTACGGTGCTCGGAGCCTTCCTTCTGACCACGTTGATCGGCTGGCTCGCATGTCTTGCTATTGTAAGCTTTACTTTGCTGCTCTCCTCCCGAATGCGCACTCCATTTTCGGTTATGATCTGGAGCATCGTGCTTCTCTTTGTCCCTCTTTTCATTCCGGAGAGCGGAGAGAATCGTCTGTTCAATCATCTGCTGGCTCTCCTGCCTGGCCGACAGACTGAAGTTTACAGCAGGTTCCGCGGCTATGAATTGATCGAGGTCGTCGGCTTGAACGTACCGCTGCCCTATGCAGTTGGGTGGACCGCTTTTCTTATCACCATCGTGCTTCTTCCCTTTGCATGGCGGGGCTTCCGGAAGCATGAGGTCGCCTAAGCTTGTAATATGCGATGATAGACCAGTTACGGAGGCTATAGAAGGTATCCATGCGATGTAGGAGATACTTCATCTTCTTATGCATGAAACCCAGTAGCTCGAGACAGGTAAGTAAAATTATCGATATTATAGTCCAACTAAAACAACAAACTCCTTGGTTCTCAAATGAACTTAGGAGTTTGTATGCTTCTACTAATATGCTAGAATATTGGTCTCCGATACTTGTACAGAGTCCCCAATATGGTCCAAGTCTTTAATGTTATCCTTAGTTACAAGCAGGATTTTTAGTTCTGGTAAATTGGCTAAAAAAGAAACAGTATCGACCGATGTATCGCGAATATCCAAAAGTTTCAAGTTCTGCTGTTCTTGTAGTATAGTAATATCTTGTACTTGAGTACTTTTTAGTTCAATTCGCTCTAAATTGATAAGTTCTTTAATCTGACTAATGTCACTAACAGGATTATAGGAAATAAGCAAATTTTTTAACTTTTTAGCATTTTGAATACCTTCTAGAGTTGTTAGTTGACTAGAAGACAGTTCTAAGGTAACAAGGGAGTCCCAATTGCTAATAAAATCTAGAGTCTCAATATCACTATCAGTTATGGTTAACGATTGGAGATGAATTTTACTAAAATCAGGTAGTTCTTTTAGAGAAACTCCCTCTAAGTGTAGTGAGCTCAGGTGTTGCATATTATAAATAAAGTCGTAGCTCATAACTTTTACATGAGATAGATGAATACTTTCTAGATTTTCCAGCCTGGTTAATGAAGATAGATCTATCGGATCACTAATTCCTTCTAAGTTAATACTTTCAATTTTTTTTAGATCTTCATCACTTAATGGACTTTCTGTATCAGCTAAAGCCTCCCTAATTTTGATTTCGATAATTGGCGGAAAATCAGATGTTTTTTTTTCTATTTCACTACTACGAAGGAACTCAGACCCATTTCTCTCGGTACAGCCTATGACAAATATTAATAATAACATGGATAAAATAATTGCACTTTGTTTAATAAGTTCTTTAACCACAAATCCCCCTCCTACTCCCTTTATTAAATATAATCTCATTTTATTCAAAATAATTCCATGGTTATTTTTCTAATTATATACAAGGGTGTTTTATACTCCTCCGCCAACCAGTATGTGCAGTTTTCTCTCATAGCACCATCAACTACTGATCGAGGATTGGATTTGTAAAGATACCTCTTGAGAGAAAGTTCTAGCTTTAAATGAAGCACACGTAAGCACTTCTAGGGAGTAGAAGCATGATTAAAAGAAAAGGTACTTTAGCTTTTTTATCGTTTAAAAATAAGACAAACTCCTTGGCTCTAGATGGACCTAGAAATTTGTCTGCAATCTGAAAGGTACTAATTAAACTTCCTATTATGTAAAAATTTCTCAAAAATATGCGAATGTAAAAATTGCCAACAAATTGAATAGTAGTGAAAGTTCTGTTGAAAATTATTTGAAGAAGCTATACAGTAAGCTAGTTGTTACTTCAAAAACTGAAGCTTTGAAAAGATAACTCATGAAAATAGAATACTAGCTTTCTATGAGATAGTTAAAGGGTTAAATAACTGAAAAAATTCATTCTTCGACTTTCAAAAACTTCTTCTCTCCTATAATGACCATCTTGGTATCCTTTCTGATATCGCCTAAGTCGTAGACGACACCTTCTGATGGTATGGAGGCATCGGGTGTATACTCAAAGCTCCCGAACTTTGTTGTTATTCCGTCAACATATTTTGCTGTTCGGGCATTCTCTATCTCCTCTGGCGTAGCTTTTCTAATATTCATATTGTCTTTAGCTGTATTATCCTGATCTGTGAAGTTCAGAATTGCTAGGAATCCGATAGCGCACAACAGTATAATTGCCATGGTGATCCATACCGCTTTATTCCGATTTTTCATTGACTGATTTAATCCTCCCTAAGTATTTTCTAACTCAATTATATCTTATCTTGATTGTGGGCAAATAACCATTTTTTATATGGTTTTCCGTAACCATCTTTGGGGGCACTTTTTTTGGGGCATCTTAGAGTTGACGGCGAAATTGATTTGACCGCCCTCCAAGGGGCTGGCTTATGATGGTCATGAGGTGATCTTCATGTTGATCCATGAGGTATGCGAGAGATGCTTCATCACTAAAAAGGCGGTTGAGTACTATATAAGGCAAGGTCTGGTCCATCCGGAGATTGACGCTAACGGGTATAGGAACTTTAGCGGGCAGGATCTATCCCGTTTAAAGGAGATAGCGGTGCTAAGAGGCTTGGGCCTGGGCATTTCGGAGATCAGAAATGTGCTTGCAAGCAAGAATAAGTCCGCAGCGGTATCCAAATACAGCTATTTGGCTCATCTCAAGCATCAGCAACAGCTCGAACAAGAGAAGCGTCTTGAACGATTGGCGGAAGACTATGATATTGATCGGGAGCTGCAAGAGATGCATGATCATCGGAACCGGATATTTTCCCTCAGGGAGAGATTAGTCCTATCTTTTCCCGGCGCCTTCGGGATGTATTTGTCGATTCATTTTGGTCCCTTTTTAGATATAGCTGTAGACAGTGATGACAAAGAGCAAGCCTGCATGAACATCATCCATTTTCTAGACCACCTAGAGATCCCGGAAGAGATGGATGCATTGCTGGAACAGCATGTTCCACTCATGCGAATGGAAGACATGGCCGAAGTCAGCGGTACGCTGCAACAGACCATCCTGCATGATCCGGAGGCTTACATAGAGGAGCATCGGGAGAAGATTCAGGCCTATAACGAGTATCGCAACTCGGAGCATTACAAGACGACATCCGCCTATAAGCTGCAGCAAGCTCTGTTGGAATTTCAGCGGGACAGTGGCTACACCGATATCTTCATTGCCAATTTGAAAATCTTGAGTCCTGCTTACCGGGATTATGCTGACAAGCTGCAAGCGGCGAATCGCATCTTTGTGGAGAAATTCCCGATTTCCGTGAAAAGAAAGGAATAAATCACGATTTGAGAAAGGGGCGCATACGCGCTCTTTTCTCTTTTTTTGCGTGCCAAGAGTTTGACCGGCGCCTGGAACTGGACGTTGTGCCACCGTCCAATTTTTGAACGTAAAATGCTCCCAACATTGTGGATGGGTAACAATGTCCGGCAGCAGCCGGAAGTGTATAGTTAAGCCATAGAGGTTATTCAAATCGTCATCTTTTGATTACGAAGCTTGTGCAGGAGTGAGAATTCGACGTTCTTCTTGTCGGGTTCCGGCGGTTACCATTAGCTTCAGTGCCTAACAAGAAGAGGCCGTTATGTCTGCACTATATATGAAAGCGCAATCAGAAAATTTCACGTCAAGAAAATAGTGCAGGCTGTTTTTCAGGTAAAGAGCATCGGTGGGAGTGATAGAATTGAAGATTTTAGTCGTGCCCGACTCTTATAAAGGGAGTCTCAGCTCCAAAGAAGTGGCTGAGTGCATGGAGCAAGGCATATTGGAGGTGCTGCCCGAAGCGCAGGTGTGCAAAATTCCAATCGCCGATGGTGGGGAAGGAACTGTCGATGCCATCCTTAGCGTAACTCGCGGGGAGGCAAGACAATTAGAGGTGGTTGGTCCGCAGGGCGGGACCGTGACCGCTGTATACGGCATTTTTGATGAAGGACGCTCCGCTGTGATCGAAATGGCCTCGGCCTCGGGCCTAATGCTGGTGCCGCCGGATCAGCTGAATCCGATGACTGCCACGACTTATGGAACGGGACAGGTGATTAAGGAGGTGCTGGAGTCAGGCGTTCGAAAGCTTGTGGTCGGTATAGGTGGAAGTGCTACGAACGATGGCGGTGTGGGCATGGCTCAAGCATTGGGCGTACGGTTCCTCGATGCTTCGGGAGAAGAGATCGGCTATGGCGGCAGAGAACTCCATCGGATTTGCACGATTGACACAAGCAGGCTTCATCCTGCCATTGCAGAATGTGAAATCACGATTGCCAGTGATGTCACAAATCCACTGTGCGGACCTGACGGGGCTTCCCATATTTTTGGCCCGCAAAAAGGGGCGACACCCGAGATGATCCTTAAGCTGGATGAGGGACTCAAGCATCTTGCAGCGGTGATTCAGGAGCAGCTTGGCATCGACATTGCAAATGCGGCAGGCGCCGGGGCTGCCGGGGGGCTCGGGGCAGGCTTGATGGCTTTCTTGAATGCCAAGATGGCCCGAGGGATCGATATTGTGCTGGAAGCGGCACACTTTGATGAAGAGGTTCGCGATGCGGACCTGGTCTTTACGGGAGAAGGGCGGACAGATGCCCAGACCGTATTCGGCAAGACACCGGCCGGAGTGGCGAAGATTTCGAAGAAATACAACAAGCCGGTCGTCTGTATCTCCGGGGGGGTTACCGCAGATGCTTTCGAGATTTACAGCATTGGCATTGATGTCATTGTCGGCGCGACACAGGTGCCGATGTCACTGGAGGAAGCGATCGGGAAGGCACCGGCCAACATCCGTCACGCCGCCTCGTCCGTATTGCGGTCTATTCTGATTCCTGAGAAGTATGGATTCGGAAGTCATTCGAAGCTGCACAATGTCGAAGCGAACGGCTAAGGTCCATTTATTTTACGAACATAAATTACGGAGGCTCTAACCATGATGAATCAGACAACATTACAGGACCCGTCGGCATACACCGGGACACCTGTTATTACGAATATGAAGGTGATCCCGGTAGCCGGACGGGATAGCATGCTTCTGAATCTCAGCGGTGCGCATGGTCCCTATTTCACACGCAATATCGTGATTCTGGAGGACAGCTCAGGCAGAACCGGCGTTGGCGAGGTGCCGGGCGGAGAGAATATCCGCAAGACGCTTGAGGATGCCCGCACCTTGGTGATCGGACAATCCATCGGGATGTACAACGGCATTCTGAACCGGATGCGCATTGCCTTTGCGGATCGTGATTCGGGTGGACGCGGACTGCAAACCTTTGATCTGCGTATTGCCATTCATGCTGTCACCGCGGTGGAAGCAGCGTTGCTGGATCTGCTCGGACAATATCTGGGCGTTCCTGTAGCCGCATTGCTGGGCGAAGGCCAGCAGCGTAAAAAAGTAGAAATGCTAGGCTATCTGTTCTATATCGGGGATCGCAACAAGACGGATCTCCCGTATGCCCCTGCGCCGGATTCAGACGATGCCTGGTACCGCATCCGCCGTGAGGAAGCGATGACCCCGGAAGCTATTGTGCGTCTGGCGGAAGCGGCCTATGAGAAATACGGCTTCAATGACTTCAAGCTTAAAGGCGGCGTGCTTCGCGGAGAAGAGGAGATCGAGGCCGTAACCGCGCTTGCCGAGCGCTTCCCGCAAGCACGAATCACGCTGGATCCTAACGGGGGATGGCTCTTGAAGGATGCAGTACGTCTGTGCCGGGACAAGCATCATGTTCTGGCCTATGCCGAAGACCCTTGCGGAGCGGAGGACGGATTTTCCGGGCGCGAGATTATGGCGGAGTTCAAGAAACAAACAGGCTTGCCGACAGCTACGAACATGATCGCTACCGATTGGCGGCAAATGGGGCATACAATCGCGTTGCAATCGGTGGATATTCCGCTGGCAGACCCGCACTTCTGGACGATGCAAGGCTCTGTTCGTGTAGCGCAGCTCTGTCATGAGTGGGGATTAACCTGGGGGTCCCATTCCAATAACCATTTTGATATTTCGTTGGCGATGTTTACGCATGTTGCTGCGGCGGCGCCCGGTAATATTACAGCGATCGATACTCACTGGATCTGGCAGGAAGGTGAAGACCGGCTAACGAAAGAACCGCTGCAAATTGTCGAAGGCATGGTAGAGGTTCCTGAAAAGCCGGGGTTGGGGATTGAGCTGGATATGGAACAGGTGATGAAAGCCCACCAACTGTATCTGAACATGGGACTGGGTTCCCGTGACGATGCGGTGGGAATGCAATATCTGATTCCGGGCTGGGCATTCGATAACAAGCGCCCTTGCATGGTGCGTTAAGAGGCTGAAGAAAGCCGGCTTTTTGGACACGCACGTTAAGAGAATGTCTTCGTACTCTAAGCTGCTTCAAACAAAAATAGAGGAGGAAATATACATGAAAAAGGTTGGATTTATTGGTCTTGGAATTATGGGAAAGCCGATGAGCTTGAACTTGATCAAAGCGGGCTACAGCTTGGTGGTGATGGATCGGAATCCGGTGGTTCTGGAGGAGCTTCAAAAAGCGGGAGCCGCTGTCGCTAACACACCTGCAGAGGTGGCAAGACAGGCAGAGGTTATTATTACGATGCTGCCGAACTCCCCTCATGTGCAAGAGGTTGTGCTCGGTGAGAACGGGGTAGCGGAAGGCGCAAAAGCCGGAACGGTAGTTATTGATATGAGCTCGATCGCTCCGCTAGTGAGCCGGGAGATCGCTGTCGCGCTGGAACAACGCGGGATTGCTTTCCTTGACGCCCCGGTCAGCGGCGGAGAGCCAAAGGCGATTGACGGCACTATGTCCGTCATGGTCGGTGGAGACAAGCAGCTGTTCGACGAGCATTATCATCTTCTGAAAGCTATGGCGGGCTCGGTTGTTCATACCGGAGACGTTGGCGCAGGGAACATTACCAAGTTGGCGAATCAGGTCGTCGTAGCCTTGAATATTGCGGCCTTGTCCGAAGCTCTGGTGTTGGCTAACAAAGCGGGTGTACAGCCTGAACTGGTATTTGAAGCCATCCGCGGCGGTCTGGCGGGTAGTACGGTAATGGAAGCTAAAGCGCCTATGATGCTGGACCGTAAGATTGATCCGGGCTTCCGTATTGACTTGCATATCAAGGATTTGACCAATGCGCTGGATACTTCACACGGCATTGGCGTACCGCTTCCGCTTACTGCGGCTGTCCTGGAAATGATGCATGCCCTAAAAGTGGATGGCTTGGGAACCGCGGACCACAGCGCGCTTATTCGCTATTATGAGAAGCTGGCACAGACAGAAGTCCAACGTTAATCGGTAAGGAGTGACCTGATGGATACTACATTTATTCGAGGCGTCGTTCCCCCGATTGTAACCCCGGTTGATGAGAACGAACGGCTGGACGAACAAAGCTTCCGTCGCATTGTGGATCATGTCATTGATGGCGGGGTTCATGGCATCCTGGCGTTGGGCAGTAACGGAGAATTCTTCGGACTGGATCCGGAGGATCTCGGGCGGGTCGTTGCCGTCGCGGTAGAGCAAAGTGCGGGGAGAGTGCCGGTCTATGCAGGCATCGCCTCCATTACGACCAGAGAAGGGATCAAGCAAGCCCGTCTTTATGAGGAACTGGGGGCACAAGCCATTTCTATCCTGCCGCCGATGTTTCTGACACCTACTGAGAATGAGCTGTATCACCATTTCAAGAAAATTGCGGAATCAACCCGTCTGCCGGTTCTGCTCTATAACAATCCCGACAAGGTCGGCAATAACATCTCGGCAGGGCTGCTTGAGCGACTGACTGAAATCCCGAATATCGTCGGTATGAAGGATAGCAGCGGCGATCAGACCTTAACGGCTGAGTTCATCCGGCGTACGAGACACCAGGATTTCAAGGTGCTTGCGGGTAGAGATATTATGATCCTGAGCACACTGGTCTACGGTGGAGCAGGCTGTGTAGCTTCTACGGCCAATGTCGTGCCGCGGCTGGTTGTAGAAATTTACGATAAATTCATGGCCGGAGATATTCCGGGCGCGTTGGAGGCACAGTACAAGCTGGCTCCGCTGCGAACGGCATGGAATTTGGGAAGCTTCCCGGTAGCGACGAAGGATGCTGTGAACCTCATTGGCCTGCAGGCTGGAAAGCCCATTCTTCCCAATACCTGTTGCTCCGAAGAAAACCTGGAAAAGCTCAAGAAAATACTTCAGGATATGGGAGAAATTTAAGCTGAATTGTAAACTGAAAATCTGGTATCCTTGTATAAAATTCTGCGCTATGATAAGCGAAGGCGACCGGCTATGTGATCTGTAGCCGGTTATTTTGTCAGGGGGAATGCTCGATGAAAATTACTGCCGAGCTGGCATTGCCGATTGCAAGTCAACTGATGTCTGTTATGGATTTCAACATTAACATCATGGATGAGCAGGGAATCATTGTTGCCAGTGGTCAAGCAGGACGGATAGGACAACAGCATGAAGGCGCACTGCAGGTGCTTGCATCACGGACGCAGCAGATTATTCGTGAAGAGGACAGCCACAACTTGCCGGGCTCCAAGCCTGGGGTCAACCTACCCATTGAATTTCAGGACAATATCGTGGGTGTAGTAGGGATCACAGGGGATCCGGCGGAGGTTTACAAATTCGGCACCATCATCAAAATGAACGTAGAAATTTTGCTGGAGCAAATTCATATGAACAAGCAGCTTCATTTTCGCAAAATGGCGTTGGAAGGCTTCATTATGGAGCTGATCGCTCCGCATGAGCTGAGGGAGAAGAAGCTGAAGATGACGGCGCGTTCGCTTCAAATTGATCTTAGCGTAGAACGGATCATCATGGTCGTGGAGATCGAGGAGATGAAGTGGTCGGAGGAGCTGTCAGGAGGAGATTCGCTGCAGCGAATCAATGATCGGAAAGAGCAATTTTCAAATGGGTTGAAAACGCTTATAAGCTTTCATTCCTTCTATGCCTATATTGAGGACGGTTCATTTTTCATCGCATTACCTGCGGAGGAGCAGCTGCATAAGCCAGTCTATGCCAAGGTGGAGCAATACCTGAAGAAGTATGGCTACCATTACTACATCGGCGTTGGACAAGCACGCTCAGGGCTTGCTGGGTATAAGGCCTCCTACAATGAAGCGCGCAACTGTATCCGCTTGAGCAAACGGTTCGAACGGGAGCCTCGGGCTAGCAGTATTGAGGAGTGGGGAATCGTCCCTTATCTGGATACAATCCCGCAGCACATGCAGAAGGAATTTATGCAGCAGTACAAATGGTCGGGCCAACTGAACGAGGACTACAAGCAGACACTGCGAACCTTCATGGATTGCGATCTCGACGTGAAGGAGACGGCAGCGATCCTTCATGTGCATCGAAACACGCTATTTTACAGGCTGGACAAGATTTCTCAGCTGCTGCAAATGGATTACCGGAAATTTAATGATCTGATCAAAATCAAACTGCTGCTGACCTTCGAGCAATTACAGAAATAGAAACAAAAATCAGGCTTGTGCTGCAGTACAATTTTCCCGCTAAAAATGCCCTTGATTTTGGATGGGCAAACGATGTGGGGGCAAGAGCCCGGTGATATATTTGAACTATCGGGGGGCACGCTTATCAACCGAGGCACTCGATGGCACTCTCACCAAGGCACATGAAGGCGTTAAGGAGAATGCGCACCAGGACACAGCCAACTTGAGCCTCCTTTTTGCCAGTGCTTATAGATAAGCTTGAAAGTGCTTTCACTCCGGCGGGGGTTATGCTAGCGTCCCATATTATTACAACGAAAACGGAGGGACTACTTTGAAAAAGACATTCTCATACGCACTTGCAGCAGTGATGACACTAACCTTGCTGCTGAGCGGATGCGGGTCCAGCAACAAGGACAACGCGGCTCAAAACAATTCGCCGGCCAATACTTCGGGCAGCGGAGCGAATGCAAGCAACGAAGACATTATCAAGAAGCATCCTGGCGGACAAATGATCATCAGCCCGCAATTGATCGGTTATCAGGAGGCCGAAATCGAAATAACCTGGCAGCCGAACCCGAGCCAATCCTTGGAAGCGACTTCACCGGCACGGGTAGACTACTTGACGAAGAAAATGAAGGCTTGGATCGAAGAGCATCCAAATGTAAAAATCAAGCCGATCAGCACAAGCAATAATTCGACAGATAACATGGCGAAGCTGCAGCTCAAGCTTGCAGAAGGGACCGCTCCGGATGTGGCTGCAGTCGACTCCTTCATGATGCCGTCCGTTGCCGAATATGCACAGCCTTTGAACGATGCGATGGCTGCTAAAGGCATCTCGATCGACGACTACTTCCCGTTCATGCTCAGCACCATGCAGCCTGACGGAGAAGGCGGAGACATCCTAAGTGACTGGTACACAACTGATGTCCGGGCTCTTTATTACAGAAAAGACCTGATTTCTGCGCCTCCAGCAACGGTGGACGAATTGATCAGCACTGCGAAGAAACTGCAAGAAGATAATCCTGGGATGACCGGACTTATTTATGTCGCTGGGCGCAACGAGGGCGCTGTCAACAATCACCTCGGCATTTACTGGAGCCAAGGCTTCCCGTTGTTGAATGATGATAACAGCATTGCATTCCAGGATGGAGAAGCCAAGACGGCAATGCTGAATTTCCTCTCTTTCTTCGAGAACACCGTGAAGGAAGGCGTAACACCGCAACGCGTAGTAGAGTTCGACAAGGAATCCAATATGTTCGGTGATTTGACTACCGACAAGTATGGCATGTTTATTGCTTCCAGCTCCGCAGTTCCTCAAATCAAGGAAATTGTCGGTGCGGATACCTTTGAAAAGAAGTGGGGCATTGCTGAATTGCCAGTCATTCATGCCGGAGATACCGCCAGCTCTTCCGCAGGCGGATGGACAAACGTCGTGTTCGCAACGGACAAGCAAAAGGCTGAACTGGCTGCAGACTTCGTACTTAGTCTGTATTCCGATGATGCGGCTGCAGGCGAATGGTGTGAGATCGGAGGCTTCCTCCCGACCAGACGTTCTGTTTATGACAACACTCCTGCGTTTGCAGAAGATGCCTATGCCAAGCAATTTGCATCCTACCTGGATCAGGCGCAAAGTCGTCCGCCGGTATCTGAATATACTGCGCTCTCCAGTGAGCTGCAAGTCGCTATCGGAGAAATTGTTACGGGTACTTCAACTGCCGAGAAAGCTTTAGAGAACATTATAAAAAAAGTAGGCAAGTAATTTTCAGGGAGTGAAACGCATGCTTCAAACCGCACCGAATCCTAAAAAGGGAGTTGTAAGCCGTCTGGCTCAGGGGCCGGTCTACTGGATTGCTCCACTGATCCTTGTCCTGTTGGTCACCTTCGTGTATCCGACCTTTGAAGTCATACGCTACAGCTTCACCGATGCATCGCTGACAGGAAAGGATTATTCCTATACGTTCAGCTCATTTATCAATATTCTCAGTGACAGCCAAGTCTATCAAACGTTGTGGACAACCTTTGTCTTCGTCTTCTTCAGCGTCGTCGGTCAGACGGTTTTGGGGCTTGCGATTGCACTTGCTATCGTGAAGGGGGAGGAGCTCAAGCTTCGCGGAACTGTCTTCGTACGGGTAGTTACGCTGCTTGCTTGGGCCATCCCGGGCGTTATTATCGGGGTCATCTGGAAGATCTTCTTGAATGAATCCGAATCAGGTATTCTGACCTCGATGCTGCATGCCGTTGGCATCACCAATGTAACTTTCTTGACCTCTGCTGGTTCGGCGCTGGTCTGCACGATCATCGCCAACATCTGGAGAGGTACTGCCCAGAGTATGATTTTGTCTTACTCCGGTTTAAAGACGATCTCCAGAGATGTTCTGGAAGCAGCGGATATCGATGGGGCCTCTTCCTGGCAGCGTCTGATACATGTTACGCTTCCATCGATCAGTTCGGTCCTTTCCATCAATGTCATTCTCAACATCATCAACACCTTCAATACCTTTGATATGGTGATGTCGCTGACTTCCGGCGGTCCCGGCAACTCTACAGAGGTTCTGGCGCTCACTGCCTACAACCAAATTTTCGTTCATATGAATTTGGGCTCGGGCTCGGCATACGCTACGATTCTTCTGTTGATCAACGGATTGATGGCGGCTCTCTACTTCTGGTTCCTGAGACGCAGCGGCGAGGACGCATAATAATTATCCGTGACGCATGTATCCGGGAGGTCCTCCCGGATACATGCGGTCTATGTTAGGAGACTGCATAATGATAAGCAAAAGCGCAAAAATAAGAGCCTCCATTGGCTTATACCTGGTGTATATTTTGATTTCTTTGTTCTTTCTACTGCCCTTTTTGTGGCTGGTATCCCTGTCCTTCAAGACGGTGCCGGAGCTATTCCAGTCGCCGCCGAAGCTGTTGCCGAATCAATTCAATTTCGACAACTACAGATACGTTCTATGGAAGACAGATATTTTCGGTTACTTGAAAAACTCGCTAATTATTGTTCTGGTAACGGTCATCGGCAGCTTGATCTTCTGTCTGCCTGCAGCCTATGCCTTCTCCAGATTTAACTTTAAAGGCAAAAAAATGACGATGCTGGCCATCTTGTTCTTCCAGATGATCTCACCTCTGATCGTCGTAATTCCGCTCTACAAATACTTGAGTCGTCTCGGTATGCTGAACAATTACGGCAGCTTGATCTTCGTCTACATTGCTGTTGTGCTTCCTTTTGCGGTATGGTCCATCAAAGGATACATCGACACGGTACCTAAAGAACTGGATGAAGCCGCGGCAATCGATGGCTGTAACAAGTTCCAGACGATGTGTATGGCCGTTCTTCCTCTGGTCGTTCCAGGGATCGTCTCGGTCGTCATTCTGGTGGTAGTCAAGAGCTGGGCCCAATTTATCGTGCCGTTCATCTTGTTGAACGACTCTACATTGTACCCGATTTCGGTAGGTCTGGTTAACCTTCAATCCACAGCGGATTCCATTACTACGCACTACTTGGCGGCCGCTGCTGTCATCGGTATTTTCCCGACCTTGCTTATTTTCGTCATTCTGCAAAGATTCATCGTGTCCGCTATGACGGCAGGTGCGGTCAAGGGTTAACGAATACAGGTTTCAACATCATGAGGAGGGTTGGATATGGAGCTTGCTAGACAGATAGAAGACATTATTATGAATGAAATCCGTCCTATGACCCGTGTGGACGGCGGAGATATTGTATTTGAAGGATTCGAAGATAACACGATTATTCTGGGTGCTCACGGGGATTGCGCAGCATGTCAATGCTGTGATCCTGAGTTGAACCATTGGATCAAGGAACGGGTATCCAAGCGTTTTGGCACAGAATTCAAAGTAAAGATCAACAAACATATTCCTTACTACGCAAGATAGAACGGAGGATACGAGAGTGGCACACATCGCGGTAGAACGCAGAAGCGTCAGCATGCAAAAATGGTCCAAGCTTGTATTTGAGCAGATCGACCAACGTATTTTTAAAGAAATGTACCCTTTGGACAACTGGCTGGTGCGCAACGGCCGTTATGAACCGGATGCTTATGTATGGGAGGATGACTTCCATCCGATTCAGGAAGGGGATAAGTGGGGCGGACCGGATATCACTTGTATGTTCAAGTGTGATTTCACGATTCCCAAGGAGCTGGAAGGTAAGAAGGTCTACCTCTATATGTACACAGCAACAGAGGTGATTATCTCTGATAACGGCCGCTATGTAGATGGATTGGACCCGAACCGCAGCTGGTGTGCCTTTATAGACAATGCCAAGGCCGGGGAGCAGCATCAGATGATTCTGGAATGCTACACCCGCTCCAAACCGGATGATGACCGAGGTACCGCCCGCAACCTGAAGGGCTGTATTCAGACATTCAAGCGTCCCTGCCTGGTTGTCATTGACGATGTCATGCTTGGCTTGAAATATGACCTGGATATGCTGTATCAAAGTGCTTATGCCGATTATATGGAAGAGGGCGCAAAAGCGTACTATACGAGCCATGTAGAAAAGATCCTCAAGCTGTTCCCGTTCTTCGAAAGCGACGATGATGAGGAGTTCAGACAAGCAGCTCCAGCGATTCGGGAATACATTCAACGAAATGTATTTGAACCGAGCGGCCGCTTCGGCAAGAACGGCAAGCTGGCTTGTGTGGCCCATTCCCACCTGGATCTGGCTTACCATTGGACGATGGGACAGACGATTCAGAAGAACGCCCGGACGGTTCTGATTCAGCTTCGCCTGATGGACCGTTATCCGGAGTTCAAATACTCCCATACTCAGGCCTGGGCCTATGAGATGCTGCAAAAGTATTATCCGCCGCTATTTGAAGAGGTGAAACGCCGTGTAGCGGAAGGACGCTGGGAGATCGTCGGCGCCATGTATGTGGAGCCGGATTGCAACTTGGTCAACGCGGAGAGCCTGGCACGGCAAATCATGTATGGCAAGCAGTACTTCTTGAAGGAGTTCGGCGTGGATGTCGATATCGCCTGGCTTCCGGATGTATTCGGCAACAGCCCCATTATGCCGCAAATTTTGAAGCAGGGCGGCGTTGATTACTTTGTCTCCAACAAAATGTCTACCTGGAACGATACGAATACCTTCCCGCATAACAACTTCCTCTGGAAGGGGCTGGACGGTTCCATCGTCAATGCTTGCGTACCTCCCGTGCATTTCAATAGCTGGATGGACCCCAATCAGCTGATCGGCAGCTGGGAAGCGTTCCAGGACAAGTCGTACTGCGATGAGTCCTTGCAAATGTTCGGCTACGGTGACGGCGGCAGCGGGATCACCAATGAAATGATGGAATACTACTATCGTGAGCAGCAAATGGGCGGCATTCCGCAAATGCGCCTGACCACCGGCAAGGAATATCTGCATGGCGTGTTCGCGGATACCTCCGAGTTCCCGGAATGGGACGGCGATTTATATCTGGAGATGCACCGCGGAACCTTTACGACCAAGGGGGAACTGAAACGCTTCAACCGCAAGGGTGAGTTCCTGGCCCAGCAGACAGAGGCGACCGCGGCGATTGCGGCGCTGTTGGCTAACCGCGTCATCGTGACCCAAGAAGAAATCTCGGTACCTTGGAAGAAGCTGTTGTTCAACCAGTTCCACGACATTCTTCCAGGCAGCCATACCCATCCGGTAGGCATCGATGCCGTTCGTACTTATGAAGAGATGAATGCCGAGTTCCATAATCTGAATGTCAAAGCAATGGATACCTTTACGGCAGCCCAGGAAGGCAGCTTCGTTGCGGTAAATGCCTTCTCCGGCAAGCAAACCTTGTCTGTCTTCGACGAGCCGGTAACCGCACCGTCCATCGTGGACAAGAACAACCGGATCTATCCGGTTCAGAAGCAAGTGACGCCTGACGGCGATGAAAGATATTGCACCGAGCTGGAGCTGGATGGATTCAGTCTGGGCGAGTTCAGAGCCTCCAATGTTGTTATGGAGAAGCCGGCAGGCCTTCGAGTGTCGACCTCGAGCCTGGAGAATGCATTCGTATCCGTTCATCTGGATGCGGAAGGCAACATCGTGCAGATGATCGATAAGGTTCGCAGACAGCAGGTCAATGCTCCTGGAGAGCTGCTTAACCAGTGGCAATTGTTCGAGGATTGCCCAGGGATTTACAACGCTTGGGACATCGTAAAAACCTACAAAAATCATCAGCTTAACTTTGACGGATGGACCAATATTACCGTCGTGGAGGATGGCCCGATTTCCGTAGCGATTCGCATGGAGAAATCCTTCAGCAACAGCCGTGCGGTTCAGGTTGTCCGCCTGCATGCCAACAGCCCTCGCGTCGATTTCGAGACCTGGGTCGACTGGCATGAGAAGGAGAGACTGCTGAAGGTAGCCTTCCCGGTTAATGTCAAAGCCAGAACGTACACCACCGATACTTCGGCAGGGGTCATGGAGCGCATGAATAATAAGAACACCACCTGGGAGCAGGCTCGCTTTGAAGTGCCTTGTCATAAGTGGGTTGATCTGTCCGAGGGCATGTTCGGGGTGTCCATTCTGAATGATTGCAAATACGGCTGCGACGTCGAGGAGAACGTGATTCGGCTTAGCTTGCTGAAGGCCCCGATCCGTCCTGACCGGACAAGCGATCAGGGAACGCACTACTTCACGTACTCCATCTATCCGCACGGACCAAGCGGTATCGCGGAAGGCTTGGTAGAAAGTGCATACCAACTGAACCAGCCTGCACCGGTATATGTCGGACGGAAGTTGGCTGTGGAGGAACGGGCGGTGCTGAAGAACTCCTCCTCCGCCCTAAAGGTACAAGCCTTCAAGCTCGCAGAGGATGGCAGCAATGATGTGGTTCTTCGCTTGACCGAAGTTTACGGCTCGCACGGAACCGCCAAGATTCAACTGCCATTTGCAATTAAATCGGCCACGGCGTGTGATTTGATGGAGAGCCCGGGAGAAGCGGTGCCTTTCGCACTGGATACCCTTGAGCTAGCCTATGCGCCGAATCAGATTATCAGTGTGCGGATAAAGCAGAAGTAGTAAAAGCTTGTATTAACTGAACAGGATCATCAGTTTGGAACAAATAGAAGAAGCACCAAGGAGACCCTGGTATCAGCAAGGTCTCCTTGGTGTTTTTCTCTCTCCCAATTCACTGTAAATGGAAGGAGATGCCGGGATTGCATCACTCTTATTCAGCCGTCACCAGTTATTGCCCGATCCTCGAATTACGGTGAAGCCGGGGCTTTTGTTCTCCCCGTAGATGGCGGCTACGCCAGGATTATGAATGATTACATTCGAAAAGCTTGCCGATCCGACAACCGGACCTTGTCCGTCCTCTGCCTTGGCAACCAGCTTGATGCCGTAACGGGGAGGATTATTGATCGTGATGTTCTCCAGGCGAATGTTCTGCATCTGTACATTTTCCGGAGATTTGGATTGGAACATAATTCCGAAGTAGACCGGCTGATTAATATCTACGTTTTTGATCAGGATATTTTTGAAATCCCGGTCTCCACCATGCAGCCAGATAGCGCCGAAGTTTTGATATTCATTGATTTTGTCATCGGCCCCCACACTGGTCCAGAAGTCTCCTCCGGTTCTGTCCAAGGTTACGCCGTCGATAACCGTATCCTGATCGCCGAAGCCCAGTGTGTTATAGCCGAAGCTCAAGCTGCTGACCGTCAAGCCCGGATAGGTGAGGGTATCGGCGCCATATAGATTCTGAAACAGATTGTCCTTCCCGCCATAGATGGCGAAGGCGGCAGCCCGACGAACATTCACAGCGGTCAAGTTGGTGTATTTGTTACCTACGTTGTAGGATCCGCCTGCGTCAATTGCACTGAACAGGGCAAAGGCATCGTCGCCTGTCCCGCGGGCATAGTTATTATCGATAATATTATAGGAAGAACCGTTAGTCATATTGATTCCGTCGGCAAATACGTTCTTGATCCGGTTATTCTTGAATGTATTGTGGGAGGAGTTCACACCCCAATACAGACAGATGAAGTGCTCCGCCCAAATATTCTCGATGGTGACGTTTTGCATTCCGTTGCCATCTATGAATTTTCCGGGGCCATCCTGGCGATATACGTAATTGCCCCAGGCGGACAAGTCTTTAATCGTGGAGCCATTAGCCTGAGAGCTGATATTGAAGCCGATATCCGTGTTGGTCTGATTCTGGGGAGCGACCAGCTTGGTATGCCATGGGCCAGCTCCAATGATCTCGGTTGCCCGCCCGTACAGATAGATTTTGGACGTCAAAGTCCACTCTCCGGCAGGAATGAAGATCCCCTTCTTGGAAGGATCCTGCCGGAACTCATTAAGAGCCTGTTCAATCGATTTGGTACTGGAAACCTCAACATACTTGCTCGGATCAGGGTTAGAGGCAGGAGGAGCCACGTTCTCCGTCTCAATCATGTCCACATAGATCCAAGGCGCATCTCCGGCATCCTTTTGAATTTTAATTTTGGTTCCGGCTGGGTAAACCTGGTCCAGCATAAGCTGGGCATCTTCATAGAGCCAGTATGCCTTAGAGCCGGAATTGTCGTAACCCAGACGCCCTAAGGTCGAAGGGGTAGCATATACGTAGGAGAACTTGGAGGTCACGGTGAAATTGCCCTTATCCACGCCATCGGCATAAATACTGATCGTTCCTGTCGTATTTTCATCGACCGCATTCCGCAGGACGAAGGCATTCGCTGGCGAGGTTAATGTGAATTCCACATATTCTCCCGTCGCATCCAGGTAGACAGCAGAACGACCGGAGGCTTCACCGGCAAAATCGCCCGGCGTAAAGTTCGGAGCCAGCTTTGTCCCATTGGTACTGTTCCCCGGGGCTTCGGCCTCCAGGATCGTAAACGGCATATTTGCTCCCCGGCCGGAATACAGGCTGGATGTGCCGACATTGTTGGATTGCTTGGCAGGCACCTCATTCGCATCTGTTGCGACGGTGACCGTCACCGTGTAGCTGCCGTTGACAGCTGTCCATGTTCCTACTGTTAAGTTCGCCGATGCTCCTGCAGCGAGTGAACCGTTGTATGAACCGTTGAAGGTCTGGACGGTGGAGCCTGCAGCATTTTTCAACACTAATGTAACCCCATGAGCGCCGTCTGCCGAGGCAATCGTTCCCTGGTTCTTGAGATTGACGGTGAAGGTTACCGTGTTGCCTGCGCTAGGATTGCTTGGCGTCCAGGATACCGTGCCAATCAGGTCGGAGCTTTGCACCTGACCTACTACCAACTGGGTAGGATGCGTGTAGTTGTTGTTTGCATTATTCGTTTCAATGACCGTATTGCTCTCGTCCACCTTGGCGGTGACGCTGTAAGAGCCAGCCTCCTTAACCCCAATATTCGCGGAGACATTGGCTGAGGCACCGGGCGCAAGCGCACCGACAGGGGCTGTTCCGGCCAACGTGCTGCCGAGGTAGAAGTTTACGCTCGTTGCGGGAGAAGCTGCATCTCCGATATTTTGTACGGTTGCGCTAAGCGTAATGTCCTGACTCTCGTTCGGAGATCCGGGCGACCAGGTCATGCCTGTTACCGTCAGGTCCGGATTCGGGGCCGCCGTACCAAGGATTTGGAACTCGGCGATTTGTCCGCCCGGCGCTCCTGAGTTCGCTGTAATGCGCAACTGCAAGCTGCTTGCGATCGCGTTAACGGGAATCGTTACCGTATTTTGCGAAGCCGGGTTAAACGTATAAGAAGCTGCGGAGACCAGGTTGGTGAAGGTTGCGGAATTCTGGTCGTGTCCCAGCACTTGAATCGTCTGCGTACGCGTTGCCCATGCGCTGGCAGGGTTCAGCTTGAGTACGACAGATGTGACGTTGGCGTTGGCGCCAAGGTCTACAGTGAGCGTACTCGGGTGGGCGCCGCCCTCCCAATACGTATTCACATCGTTATCGTTAGCATTGGCGGCTACAAAGGTGAAGGCGGAAGAGGAGGCCGAGATCGCCTTGCCGATGGCCAGGTTTGTCTCATTGCCGCCGCTCGAGCCGTTCCGCGTCACGGAATTGCTTGGGGCGGATGCGTTGCCCGCGGCATCCTTGGCAATGACGTGATATGTCACGGTCAAGCTTGCGGGCTGGCTGTCTGTATAGGTCAGAGTCGATCCGTTGACACTGCCCCGAAGCTGGTTGTTGGCATAAATGTCGTACCCGCTCACGCCAACATTGTCGGTGGAGGCATTCCAGGTGAGCCGGATCGTACCCGAGCTAGGTTGCGTAAGGGCCAAATTGGCCGGCGCTGTAGGGGCTTGGGTATCGGATGCGTTGCCCGGTGCAAATTGGAGCCAGTTCAAATTGAAATCATATCCGCTGGCGAAGACGCGTAGCGTCTGCGCTCCTGCGTTGAGCGTTACGGTTGCAGATACGGTCTGCCAATTCTGCCATCCGCCGGTGTTCGGTACCTCTGTGGTAGCCAATGTGGTTCCACCGGACTGAAGCTGGATTTCACCGGTGGCAGAGTTGCTGGCTACCCGGTATTCTACGGTATAGGTACCGGCGCTTTGCACGTTCACACTATAGTCCAGCCAGTCGCCGGCGTGAATCCACCCTACGTTCAGACCGCCTCCGGTGTCCGATGCAGGTTCAGTTTGAATCCCGTTCATCCCGCTGTAGCTCTCCGCTTCAATTTTCCCCGGAATCGGAGAAGGCCCGGGTTGAGCGGCAGCGCCGTAGATTTCGACTTCGGACAGCTGAGCTGCCGGCCAGCCGGTATTGGCGGTGACATGGATTCGCACATAACGTGCGGCGGTTGCCGGGAAGTCAACCGTCACTGTGTTTCCAAGGCTTGGATCAAAGGTATAGTTGGCTGAAGCCTTGAGCTCAGAGAAGCCGGTTCCCGTTGTGCTTCCCTGCACGGATAGGGTTTGTGTACGGCTCTCCCATCCTTCAGGCAGCTTCAGGACAACCTGATCGACAGAAGCTGTGTTGCCGAGGTCAACCTGTACCCATTGCGGGAAGGCGTTGTTGGTGCTCTCCCAATACGTGCCTGCATTTCCGTCCGCTGCATTCGTTGCGACATACACATCGGCATGCCCGGATGCGGATACAGCTTTGCCTGCGGCCAGATTGGGTCCTTCCGCCGCACGGGCGGAGTCCGTCCAGCCAACAGAGGTCAGGAATGTTCCGGCGAATAAGGCTACAATGCACACCCAAGCGACAAATCGTTTTTGGCTGTTCACGAATTCGATTCTCCCTTCAGAGTAAAATTCCTTCGAGATTCTGCCATCCTGTGCATTTGGTTACAATGTAAGCGGTACCAAAAAAAGAAATAATTGCCTCCTTCCGCTATTAATATAATAAGGAGATTACAAGAAGATCATAAATTAGGATCGATTTACAAATAAAGGAGTGATTCTATCGAAATGATGCGCAGGACTATGGAATGAAGGAAAATCCCTATCGTTCGTGGAATATATCGAAAACTGCCGATTTGCATATCGGAGCGTATTTAAAGTACGCTTAGTTTCAGGAGGGGAGCCCAATGAAGTCGATTACGGTTCAAAAACTTAAGGATACTTTTCAATTGGAAGTGCTGGCGGGAGCGGACCGCATGGACCGCATGATTACCCGTCCTCGGACGCATAGACCGGGCTTGGAGTTCGTCGGGTATTTTGATTTCTTCCCGATGGAACGCATCCAGATTCTCGGTCGCAAGGAAATTAACTACTTACTGACATTAAGCGTGGAAGAACGCAAGCTGCATATCGGCAACATCGTCAAGTACCATCCGCCGTGCTTCATCGTGACGTCAGGCCAACAGGAGATTCCGTACTTGACCCTGTTCTGCGATCAAGAGGGAATCCCGCTGCTTAGAACGCAGGAGACGACCAACGAATTCATCGCCAAGCTGGATCGCTTCTTGCTGAAGACGCTGGCTCCGGAAATTTCAATTCACGGCGTATGCGTGAATGTATCGGGCATCGGCGTCCTGCTTCGGGGCAAGTCAGGCATCGGCAAGAGCGAGACGGCCCATACGCTGATCCGGCGGGGGCACCGGTTCGTGGCCGATGATATCGTAGTCCTGAAGAAGCTGGGTCCAGCGACGCTGCTTGGAACCCATAACGAGACCACGCGCGAATTTCTGGCGCTGCGCAGCATCGGGCTGATCAATGTGGTCCGCCAATACGGGCGCAAGGCCTTTCAGGACGAGACGCGCATCGTGCTCGACATTGAACTGGCTCCTTGGCAGGAGAACTCCCTGAACAATGAACTGGAAGTCGTTCCACAGTTCACGGAATATCTTGGCGTGAAGATCCCGCACATTGAAGTCCAGCTTCAGCCGGGGCGAGATGTGGCGGGACTGATCGAGGCCGCCGCCAACAACTGGTACCTCAAGCAATTGGGCTATAGCGCGGCGGAAGAGTTCATGCAGCGTATCGAGAACGAAATGCAGTGATGAAATCCCTAATGCCCTGCCGGCTGGGGCAGATCCCTTATCGTAGACATCGAAGATGGATGAGACGATAGGGGATTTCTTACATAGGGCGATGTGACGATTGCATATTTGGGGCGAATGCTCGGGAGGTTGAGTAAGTATGATTAAATCTAAAGCGCTCGTTTTCTTCATGATTTCGCTTCTTAGCGTACTGCTTATTTCGAGCGGTTGTAGTTCTAATAAGCAGCCTGCTCAAGAAAGTTCCTCCTTTGAAGGAGACCTGGGCCAACTTTTAGAAAAGACGAGTAAGGATGGAGCCTTCATTTTCGAAGGACTGCCTTGGTTAGTAGCCAAGCAGGAAATCATCGGCCAACAGAAAGAGGATGCTATTCAGTCTGAGGAGACGGATAGAATTCTTGTTGAAGGGGGCCTCTCCTTGGATACCAAGGTAAAGCAAACGGTCATTTATAATTTTCAAGACGATCAATTAGTGTCAGGTGAGTATCTGTTTATTACCTCTGACGATCAATATTTTGCTGAAATGGGCAAAGAACTGAAAGCTCTTTTTACTGAGGGGTTTTCTGAGCCTCTAACAATGAACTTAGCGGTATTGGATCAAGCTGATGCCTCCTCACGGCAGGAAGAACATATTATCTGGGAAGGTTCGGACCGCAGCAGCCTGCGTTTGAACCTGTTAACGACTGAACAAGGCGATTTTTTGCTGCAAATTCATGTAACATCGCCTCAGCCTGAGCGGGAAGGATTACAGTAAAGATACCAACATGTCTGGAAAAGACGCTGCTCGGAACGTCCTAAAAAACCGCGCGCGAATTTCTGACACTGCGCAGCATTGGGCTGATCAATCTGGTCCGCCAACCGGATACTGCTCTAAGAGGGACAAAGTTCCAAATCCTGAGTCTGTTCATAACTTATATTAGGCATTTACCTAGTGACGAGTACAAAGTGGATAGAACGAGGGGTGTATATAATTTGAAAAACGAAACCCGGAATGGAGATATACCACAACCGATTAGAAATGATGGTGCCGGTTGGTGGGATCTAGGACCGCGGGATGTCATGCGAGACCTTGAGAACCCTGATATGCTGGTTCCGCCTGTCACCGATGCAGGATCACTTCCGAACCTGAAGTTTTCTTTCTCCGATACCCATATGCAGTTGAATCACGGTGGTTGGTCACGGGAAGTGACAGTTAGACAGCTTCCGATCGCGACCACGATTGCCGGGGTGAATATGGCTCTGACTCCAGGCGGCGTACGAGAGTTACATTGGCATCAGCAAGCGGAATGGGCGATTATGCTTGTGGGGCGAGCGCGCATTACATCAGTTGATCAGAACGGGAGGAACTTCATTGCAGACGTAGGCGTAGGCGACTTGTGGTACTTCCCGCCGGGAATTCCACATTCCATTCAAGGGCTGGAAGGAGGCTGCGAGTTTTTGCTTGTCTTTCCTGACGGCAGCTTCTCTGACCTCAATACTTTAGCTATCTCTGATTGGTTCGCACATACGCCAAAGGACGTACTGGCGGTGAACTTTGGTGTCCCAACAAGCGCCTTTGCCCATATCCCGAACCATCAGTTATATATTTTTCAATCCCATGTTCCCGGTCCGCTTGAAAGTCAGCAGGTGCCTGATCCATACGGCTTCGTACCGAAAACCTTCACACATCGACTGCTCGCCCAAGAGCCGATTGTAACTCCGGGAGGGAGTACGGTGCGTATAGTCGATTCTGCCAACTTTCCTATTTCCACTCAAATTGCCGCATCGTTGTTGGAAATTAAACCTGGCGCAATGAGAGAGATGCATTGGCATCCTAATCAGGACGAATGGCAATATTATATCTCCGGTACAGCGCGCATGACGGTTATGGCACCTAATGGTACGGCTCGTACCTTCGATTATCGTGCTGGGGATGTAGGATATGTGCCGCGGGCCTTCGGACACTACATCCAAAACACCGGGAAGCAAAGCGTGTGGGCTTTGGAGATGTTTGCGAGTGACCGTTTTGAGGACATTTCACTGAATCAGTGGATGGCGCTCACACCTCACCAACTTGTACAACAGAACCTAAATGCAGGACCAGAACTAATGAACGCATTGCGAAAGGAAAAGCAATTTATAGTACAGGGTTCGATAGGTTAACCATGCAAAATGCTGTCACTACCTGAGGGGCAGCATTTCTTATTTGCTCTTGTTAGTAACAATAGGAAACCGATCACTATACGGAAAGTGCGGGACACCGTCCGTCTCGGCTGTATCGGAGAAATTGGGAGGGAATCCGTTGAAGTACAGGAATTTGGTGCAAGGCCTTTTGGAGCGAAAAGTGAACCGCTTCATCGCAGAGGTCTTTGTCCATGGGGTCAAGGAACAGGTGCATATTAAAAATACCGGCAGACTGACCGAGCTGCTGCAGCCAGGTGCGGAGGTTCTGTTGGAGCCCGGTGATCAGCCGGGAAGGAAGACCCGCTTCTCGCTTGTAGCGGCAGCCAAGAGCGGGGAATGGGTGAATATCGACTCCCAGGCACCGAATAAGCTTGCTTATGAGGCAATTGCCGCAGGACGGCTGAAAGAGTTCGGGGCGGTCTCTGCCCTGAAGCGAGAGGTTACCTTTGGCGGCTCGCGGTTTGATCTCTATGTGGAGGCTGATGGGCAAGCGGGGTTCATCGAAGTGAAGGGGGTCACGTTGGAGAAGGATGGGGTGGCCCTATTCCCGGACGCGCCAACCGCGCGGGGAACGAAGCATGTACTGGAGATGATTCAGGCTGTACAGGCGGGATATCTTGGCACAATTCTGTTTGTGGTACAGATGAAGGGCTGCCGCGGATTTGCCCCGTATCGGGAAATGGATCCAGCCTTTTCCGAGGCGCTGGAGCAGGCAGCACTTAAAGGAGTGCAAATTCTAGCTTACGACTCGTATATGGAAGGCGAGCATTTTATATTCGGCCGTCCGGTCCCCGTGCAGCTTTATCCCTTGTCATCGGCTTAATGTTTGGGCTGCAGCAGCTTGGCAATGCCGCCAATCAGCAGCCCCCATACCGCATTGGTGGTGAAGACGCTGACCAAGGCGAGCGGATTCGTCAGGGGACCTTGCAGTTTTCCGTCGAGCAGAGGAGATACGATACCGCTAACCAGTATGGCGAATAAGGCATAGCATAGACCGGCGCCGACCAGAACGGTGACCGGCGAGGATACTTTTTACTTATGACGATCTCTTGAAGAAGCGATGAAATCGATTTTCAGCATTTGTCCAACCGTATATAGACATGAGAGGATTGCATGAGGAGCTTTTGCAGTAGAACGGAGTTTACGCTGGAATGTACCAGAATCAGTTTGTGCAGGGCAACCCTGCATGATCTGCAACAAGAAAAAGGCCTCTACAGTCTTTACGCTGTAGAGGTGCCTTGTTTACATGGCTATGTATTGCCTTCATCACTAGGCTAAAATAGCTCTGACGTAGGTTACTACCGTCCTGTAAAAGTCTGAATCCGGATCAACTTGACCTATTACACTAGCGTTTCGTGCGTTTAGATCCAATGGCTTCGCATGATCGGTTAAAGCTACACCCTCTAACATGGTATAACTATTGTGTACTTTTGATCCATCAATATCAATTCCAACTGGGACAGGCACCTCGAATGCATATCCTTTTACCTGACTGGTGATCGGAACAATAAAGGCCAAGTCTGATATTAATGGATCGATGAATCCATCTGATATAACGAGTGCGGGGCGGTATCCGGCTTGTTCGTGTCCTGCTTTGGGATAGAGATTAAGCCAAATAATGCTCCCGCGAACAACCTTGCCCGTAACAGTCATTAAATGCTTTCATCTCCCATCGGTTCATAAAGTTCCTCATGACTGCGTACTCCCGATTTAGACGATCCACGCAAAGAAAGAAACAGCTTTCTTAAAGAATCTTGATCATTCGCTTCCGGATAAGCTGCTACTGGACGTAAGACAACCTCTCCATCATCGGAAATATGAAAGCCTATCTCTACACCTTCCGTGAACTTTGCCATCTTGATAACCTCCGAAGGAATGCGAAGTGCAAGACTATTCCCCCAGCTTCTGACTGTACTCTTTGCAATAGGCTCAGTAGCTACCGTCACCTCAACCATTCCCTTACTGTTTTTATAATTCAATAGTATCACGCCTTCTCATTAGTGAGGGTGTCCCAAAAGTACACTTTGGAACATTCCTACCAACAAAATAGGATGATATTCAAAAAGAAACCAAGAGGTTAAGCGGTCTATCTTCGCTTATCTCTTTGATTTTTATCGTCTATGGCTGCTTTCTTAAGCAGATTGTGAGCAAGGGGAAACAGATCCTTGCGGAACACTCGACCCCCTTCCTCCAAACAAATGTATATCGGTTGGCATTCGCTTTAATCTTCGTGCCATCCACAAAGTAATGCTCGAGCTGGATGTATTTCTCTTCAAGGCAGAAACTGATGAACAACGGTAAACACCGTCTCCAATACGGTTTTCATTCGCTCAGAGCGAAAACGGTTGGTGGTGCGGAAATCGGGTCTTTGTCTGCCTGCAATCCACATGAACATAATGTCTCGTCCACCTCCAGGGGAAGCTACGTCAAAGATGGCGTCGTCGAGACGATTGACGGCAGTGTCTACTACGCGAACGAGGTGATTTGCGGGAATGTCTTCTTCTAAATCCATTGTGATGCTTGACTCCTCTTATCAGACTCCTCTTTGGGTGCAACCGATTCTCTGATTAGCCATCTGCTGCCCGCTGCCGGACATTTTAATCTCTAACGGATATTCTAGACTCTTAGCGGACTTGTTCTCATGATTCGAAGGGGTAATGGACATTTCGGGCGCTTAGGACGCTCAAACAACTCTGGTTCACTCGATTCTACTCTCTTAGCAGCCAAAATGTCCGTTACAATTCTGGCTCATCCAAAGGCGGACCGTAAGGAGATATAATGTCCGTTGGACCCTCATTTAAAACTGTTGGGACTGAATGTTGAAGGTAATATATAGTAGATAGAAAGGAGACGGAGCGTAAATTTGTTTAGGAGGTTTTTTATGAAGAACACAAAATACATGATTGCGGCGGTAGTTATCATTTTATTAGGTATTTCATTATTCATCGTTTATGAAGATTCAAAGAAAACCACATTTAATGAAGCTGTTCTCAAGAATCTAAATGTAAAGACGACGATTTGGAATCACCCTCTACGATAATAGCTATATAAGTATTTATAAATATACCGACAACCAATCAAACTCAACATCTTCATATAAGATAACTAATGAGAATGAAATTGATTTAATGGCAATTCAATCATTGATAAAATAATAACTTTTAAGTTAGCTGTACACTTATGCATGGATCTACAACGCGAACAAGGCACTTCCGCAGCCAAAACACGCTGTGGAGGCGCCTTGTTTTATACGGCCAAATGGGTCAACCCGAAAGCTTGGCCGTCAGCCAAGGCTTAATTAAAGGCAGCACAACATCCGGTTGCATGGCTCGGGTGTGATCCATATGCTCACCTTGCACGAGCTGCACGTCCCAACCGAGCTGCCGTAAAGTTTCCTCGTGTCTGCTCAACCGCCCGGAGATATCGACGGTGACCCCGCCGAAGTTCTCGCCGTACACAATCGTATCCTTCTCCCCGGCAAAGGCCAGCTTGGGAAAGCAGAGCTTACCCTGAATCGCTGTATCCTCAAAGTCTGTTAAGTGGTTATATAGGGTGAGAAATTGCTTGGTTCGATCCGGATCGATCGTGACCTCAAGATGATCCCAATCTACCTCGTCCACAGGAACCGGATCTTTAGAAGCAACTTTTGGTTTCTCGGTATTTTGGATAGCCTGCTCATGCGTTTTGGCAGTGACGGTTCTCATTTCAGCATAAGGCCCCTCATAAGGAGGGAATCCGCCCATGAGAAGCGCCTCCAAACGATCGGTCCTTATAGCGAGCTGTAAGCCGGCGAGTGCCAGCCAGGAGTATCCATAATAGCAGAAGGTGCTGACACCCATCTCATCGGCGATCTGTAGGAAATCTCTGGCGATGGCTTCCGGCGTAAGCGAATTCGGGCGTGGATGCTGAAACAAATGACCTTCATAGTCAAAATGGATGACCCCGAACTCATCGGCAAGTCCGTCCACCAGTTTCCTTCCCAGCTCCGGATCTACGCCCCATAGCTTTAGTGCTTCCGCCTCTTTTCCCGTCACACTTTCTTTTGTCCCCGGGAGCATAATAAACCTGCCATTACGGTTACCCTCAAGTCTCACCTCCAGCGCAGAGCCATCGTTCAAAGTGATCGTTCTCTTCATGTTCATCCCTCCAAACCTGATATACTACAAACATACAACATAGATGCAATCTTCAGGTTTGTGTACATAAAGCATGGATAGATCGGCAATCTCCTCGATCAATACTTAACGCAGCACTTTAAGGTATTACTTTAATATAGGAGTGGGCAAATGGTACGCTTTTATACACCGGCAGAGTTAGCCTTGGAATTCAACGTGAGTACAACGACCCTGAGGCGGTATGAAGAGCAGGGGCTGCTTCCTCATGTAGCTAGATCGACAGGGGGACACCGCCAGTATACTTCCATACACCGTCTGGCCTTTGCCGCAATCCGATCCATGCTGGCCGGCTTTGATATTCCTGTTGTCTATGAGGTCATGCGCAGCATAAAGGATGGAGAAGTGACCGGGGCGCTTTGGCAGATTAACCAGCAGCTCCACCGGACCCAGGAGGAAAAAATCCGCGTCGGAAATGTGCTCGGAATGATCCAGCAGGCACAGCTCGGTTCTTATCAGAAGATGAAGACACCCGGCGGGCCGCTGCCGATTGGCAAGACCGCAGAATTAGCAGGGGTGAATACGTCTGCTATCAGGCATTGGGAGAAGGAGGGACTGATCACTTCGATCCGGGATAAGGAGAATGGATATCGGCTGTACGATTTGACCGAGCTGCGTAAGATAATGGTCATTAGCAGTCTGCGGCGGACAGTGTATTATGTAGATCATTTGAGGGAGCTTCTAAGAGAACTGGAGGCCCATCAATTTGAACGGATTGACAGGTCATTCCAGCTTGCTCTTGCGAAGTTAAGTGAACGGCTGCAGGCCCAACTCGAAGGCGTCAGGCATCTGATGGTCTACATCGAGGCTTACAGGGAGCACATACACAAAGAACATTAACGTTTTACGTAGTTACCAAAAATAAATCTTACAAGGGGTCCCATCACGATCATCTGCAAAGGCAGACTCGGCTTATTATAGCGGCCTGCCGTTGGGACACATAAGTGAACACTATGTGAACAAGAAGAAAACAGAGTAGCTGCGTCTGCTTTACATCCCCCGACGCATGTTTTATACTGGACACAATTGTTGAGACAGGAGGATAGACGATGATCCACTATATCAGATTGCGCTCCCTGACTTTGAACCCGTAATTAAATACGTTCAAAGGCTCTGCTTGCATTAGGCAGGGTACACGGGATCAGTCTGCCCTTTTGGGGTCATCTCATCTTCATATAGAGGTTGTTTAAATCGTGAAGAGAGGCGGATTTGTCGCGCCTTTCTTTTTTGTTGTCTTCCCGGCCATTGCCTTTTGGTCGTGAATCGTGAGATCCCGTTACCTTGCCGTGCAGGCCGAATGCCTGTGATTTTCTATGGCAAAGGAAGGGATATTTTTATGAGCAGAAAAATGCATAGCGCAAATCTGGTAGATACATGGTCATCCTGCTTCAAATGTCCGCTCTGCGGAAGTCCGGTGAGGGTTGATGGGCACGCCAGCCTGGTCTGCTCGAAGCATCACGCGTTTGACTTTTCCAAGCACGGCTATCTGAACCTGTTAACCCGGCCTGTGGTCGGCAAATACGGCAAATCCTTATTTGAAGCAAGGCACCATCTGATTACGGAAAGCTCTCTGTATAGGCCCTTGCACAAGGCTCTTCGAGATGTCATCCTCAAGGATGCTCCCGAACCGGCAAGCCCATGGATGATGGCCGACCTGGGCTGTGGTGAAGGCTCCCACCTGCAGAGCGTGCTGAAGGCATGCGGTTTGCCCCAGGTGACCGGGCTTGGCCTCGATATCTCAAAGGAAGGCATCACCCTGGCCGCGAAAAGATACGAGGGCTCCATTTGGCTGGTGGGCGACCTGGCCGGCTTGCCGCTTGCGGATCAGTCTTGCCGGGTGCTGCTGAACATACTTTCACCGGCTAACTATAAGGAATTCACGCGGATATTGAAGCAGGACGGCAGCATCGTGAAGGTCGTACCTGGTCCTGGCTACCTGAAGGAATTGAGACAGGCACTCCATGGGGATAACGAAAAAAGAAACTATAGCAACGAACATACAATAGACCTATTTTGCCGGCATTTTGATCGATTGGACACGATTCAGCTGAACTACAGACAACGTCTGAGCGGTGCGGAGCTGCAGCTTCTGGCGAGCATGACACCGCTGGCCTGGTCTGCAGATCCTGAGCGTCTGTGGGACTATGTTCGCCAGGAGTCGGCATGGGTGACCGTGGAGTTGGATATTTTAGTGGGGAAAAGCAGGAGGACAGGCAGGAAATAGCAGGACTTGCAGGAATTTTCGACAGAATTCGGCGGTCGGAGGGGTGCATTTTACCTCTCGTTAACACTAAGTTGATGCTCTCTGGGGATCGGAGGCGTACAATAGCACTATAGAGACGGGCATTTCATTTTTCCAGTCTCGATTTTATAGGCACAAAGGATGAGATGGGAAAATGAAACCACCGCTCGCTCCCTCTGGAGATAGAAGCGGTCTGTTAAACCACATGACCTACTTCTATCAAGCAACCCGAACGTACTATCAATCCTGCAGAAGATATGCCGAGCTGCAAAAAATTATGAAAGGACAGGCCCTGACCACCTTTTTTCAGCCTATTTATAATTTGCAGGATAAAGGGCATCTGGGCTACGAGGTGCTGAATCGCCCTCCGGTATCGGCGCAGTTTCCGAGCACTGATTTTTTTTATGATTTTATCGGGCATACCGATCAAGTCTTTTCTTTTGAATTGTTTTGCCGGGATTTGTCTTTGAACCGTTTTAGCTCGGCACTGGAGCGGGCAGGCCATCCCAGGAATACGATTTTGTTCATCAATATCCATCCGCAGGTGCTTTCTGATCCAGGCTATCGGAGCGGACAGACGATTCAACTTCTATCCCGTTATAACCTCTCTCCACAGCAGGTAGTGTTTGAATTGACGGAGAAGCAGGCGGTTCAGGACTATGTAGAGTTTGAGCGCATTCTTTCGCATTACCGCGCCCAGGGGTTTCGTATTGCCATTGATGACGCGGGTTCCGGCTATAACAGCTTGAAAGCCATTGTGAGCCTGAAGCCGGAGTTTATTAAGCTGGACAAGTCGCTAGTTCACAACATTCACCTTTGCCCGAATCAACAGCGCATTGTGACCTTGCTTCAAGAATTTGCTGCTGATTCGGGCACCCACATTATCGCCGAAGGTATTGAAGCCTCGGAAGAAATCTCATTTTTGCGTCAGGAAGGCATTCAATACGGACAAGGCTATGCATTGGGCAGGCCAGCCAGAGAGCTAACATACCCTTATCTGCAGCCCTTCTAACCATCGGTTGAACGAAAGACGCTGCGAAGGCAGGAAAGGAAAATGCGCGAAGTGTTCACGGAGGGGATAACTTGTTCACGAAAATTGGTGAAATGGCCGAGATGATTCCTATCGTCGAGCCGGATGCGAAATGCCGGGTTGTAAATAACCTGTTCGTACATAACCCTAAACTGGAAGGTATAGCTGTAGCCGGGGCAGGCATTCCTCCTGCACTTGTGATGCGCTCCCGATTCTATCAGCTGCTGGGCACACAATATGGATACAATCTGTACATGGGCAGGCCGGTCAGCCTGGTCATGAATAGTCATCCGCTTGTTGTCCAATATGAGGAGCCTATTACAGAAGTAAGCATCCAGGCGATGAATCGGGCCGAAGAGGAGCTATATGACGGGGTGCTGGTAGCCCAGAAAGAAATGCTGTACGGCTTTGTCAGCATTCGCCGTCTGCTGCTGGAGGTAGCCGACATTCGGGCGGAGATGGCAGTCTTCATGAACGCCCTGACCGGCTTGCCCGGGAACCGGATTATCGATGACCGGCTTCAGCAATCCGCAAACCAGAAGCACTTCAGTGTACTCTACATCGATCTGGATCACTTCAAGTCCTATAATGACAGCTATGGCTTCAAAATGGGGGATTCCCTGATTCAGGCAACCGCCGCCCTGCTTCGGGAGCAGTTCTCGGGGCAAGGCTCGTTCCTGGGACATATCGGAGGGGATGACTTTATCGCGATCCTGAATCATCATGATTATCAAGGCCCTTGCAGCAAAGTGATTGAGGGCTTTGAACAAATCAAGCAATCCTTTTACAACACCGAGGATCTCAAGAACAATTTTGTGAAGGGGGAGAGTCGTTCCGGTGGGTATGGTGCGATTCCGCTTGTCTCCATTTCCATCGCTGTAGTGACGAATCAGAAGGGCGATTTTCAAAGCATGGATCAGATCGTTGATGAAGCTACCCGAATGAAGAGAATTTGCAAATCCCATCCGGGCAGCATCTGTTATGCCAATAATGAGCCGGATTATCAGAACTTGGGATTATGATAGAATAAAAGGACGCTCTCTGCTATTGCACGATGACAATAGCAGAGAGCGTCTTGAGTTTAGTAGGAGGAATTACTTGCCTGCCGCACTTGCTCCGGCAATCCGTCCGAAGGTAAAGATATCTGTAATCGCATTGCCGCCAAGACGATTGCCGGCATGTAGTCCTCCGGCAACCTCACCAGCTGCAAACAATCCGTCAATCGGGTTGCCTGCTGTATCCAGCACTTGTGCCTTCTCGTTGATCTCAAGTCCGCCCATGGTGTGGTGAACCGAAGGCGTTCTTGGCGTAGCAAAGAAGGGGGCCGTCTCCAGCTTTGCTCCAAAGTTTTTCTTACCGAACTCCGGATCAAATTGCTTCTCTACGTAAGTATTATACTTTTCCATCTCGGCTACAAAGGTGTCCGCAGGTACACCCATTTGCTTCGCCAGATCTTCAAGCGTATCGGCCATAAAGATATTCTTGTTCTTGATCAGATCCTGGTAGTTGTCGCCCCAGACGCTCTTGCCGTTCAAGTCCGGGTTGCCGAGCGAAGTCATGTCACTGATAATAAAGAAGGTCTCGTCTGTTTGCTCCAGGGCAGCGGCAGCCAACACATCCCGCTCTGCGTATTCGTTCACATACCGCTTGCCTTCCTTATTAACAAAGATTTGTGTTTCCGCGCTGCCCCATACGCCGCCGGATAATGCACCTGTTCCAGGCTGGCCGCTCGGCATCAACTGAATGAAGCCCATGCCCCACAGATTTGCTCCTACCTCCTCACCCATAGTAATCCCTTCACCAGTGGCATTGGAAGTATTGGTCGTCTTGATATTTTTGTTCATATAAGGCCAGTAGTTGTTGTATTTCACAACCATTTCCGAATTTGCCCCGAAGCCGCCGGTTGCCATAACTACGCCCTTGGAAGCCTTCAGCGTAACAGGCGTGCCATCCGCTTGCTCAGCCGTTACACCCGTTATCTTTCCATCCTCAACGATCAGCTTGGTTGCCTTGGTGTTCAGCATGATCTCCGCCCCAAGATCTGTTGCGCTTTTTTTCATCGCATTGATATAGCCCGTCCCCAGCGGCTCGACATTGTGATGTGTTCTAGGCCACAGAGCGCCAAGCACAGTCCCGATCCCGTCCTGAAACTCGGCTCCATGGCCTTCCAGCCATTCAATCGTACCGTAGCTGTTTTGAGTGAGTGTGTTCACCAGCTCGAATTTACCCGAAATCTCCTTGCCGTCCAGATCCGTTCTCTTCCCGCCAATATAAGTATGAATAGCATGCAGCTCCGGGGAATCAAACAGCTTCGTAGTATTCCCATTGCTCAAATACTCCTTGATTTGTGCCTTAAGTGTCTTCAGCGTTTCAGCATAATCGCCAAACTCTGCCTCATTGTATTTCAAAATCTCATTCAGCTCATCGATCAGCGCCTTTGTCATTTCTATATTAGGCTGTCTTACCGGATCATAGGAGTTGAACTCTCCTCCCGAGCGGATCGTATTACCACCGAGCGAAGGTGATTTTTCAATGAGAATAACCTTTGCGCCGTTCTCGGCAGCTGATACTGCTGCGGCAAGACCTGCTCCGCCTCCCCCAACGACTACAACGTCCGTTTCCTTCGTGATCGCTTCTTTTGCAGCCACGGCAAGCGGCTCCTTATTTCTCAGCGCCTCCACGTCAGCGCCTGCCTTGGCCAGTGCATCCGCGATGGCGTCAATCAGGCCGTTACTGGATACAGATGCTCCGGATACAACATCTATCTTCAAGCTCTGTCCTTCTATTACTTTTTGAGGAATTGTCTCGAATACTGCATCACTGACTCCCTCAGTGTCTTGCTGCTCCAGTACCTTTACCGACTGAATTGTATTGGCGTCGACCGTAACCTCGACTTTGATCTTACTATGCAGGCCCTCGGCTTCACCGGTATACGTTCCTGGCGTAAACAGTCCTTCTGCAGCTGTTTCAGGAGCATTCGAAGCTTCATTTTTATTCTTGCCTCCGCTGCAACCGATAACTCCCATGACCAGAATGATTACCATTGCAACTAAAAACCCAGTCCTTACTCCCTTGAACCCAAAGCTCTTCATGTGAAAGTCTCCCTTTTCTTGAGGTATATTTTTTTCACACTTAAGTGAAAAAAATCACATAAGTCGTTACTAACAACTTATTGTTCATTAAAGATTATAATCTTCCACAAATTCACCTTATGTGAAAACGGTCACAAGAGAGATGTCCGGTTAGTCGGAATGACTGGTGAAAATTTCGTCCAAGGCTCTTCCGTCACAAGGGCCAAACGGAATTCCCAATATTCTGGCCAGCGTAGGAGCGATGTCCACCATATGGATATCTCCGAGCCTGTAGCCGGATTTCACCGAATTGCCCGAGAAGACCGCATTACAGCGGTATCCTTCCTTGTCCGGAGCGTAGCCGTGCGTTGCGTACTTGACGCCGTGCTGCTGCAGGTCGACAATCGTTGGCCGATCCAGAGCCTCGTCGAAGGTATAATTGCGCTTGGCCTCCAATATTGCGCTTGCTGCTCGACTTGCATGCATCCGGGTTAATTCCTCCCCCGTATAGAGGTGCTCAATTCCGAAGGAGGGGTTCCGCATAACCACCCTGACCGTGTCCAGAGCCAAGGCTGCGGCCTCTTCATCTCCCGGCTGAATATGCAGGTAGGCGGATCCGCCGCCGCACTGGAAATAAGCTCTCCACATCATTTTCCCATTCTGCTCGTAGATCAGGCCTCGCTCCTGCAAAAGATTGTTTAGATGCACCTTGTATCTGACATTAAATTGTCCATGATCACCAAGGACGGCTATCACAGTATCCTGCTGAATGCCTGCTTCTTCGACGGCCTGCATGATCTGCCCGATTCTGTGATCCATTCGGAGAATGACCTGCTCAACCTCTTCGCTGTCCGTTCCATGGGCATGCTTGGCATCATCCAGATCAATCAAATGCAGCATAAGCAGGTTAGGCTTCTTCCGCTTGATCGTATCCACCGCGCATCGGGTCGTGAAATCATCCAGATAAGGCTGTTCAATTCCCTGTCTGATCCGGCCGTGCTTCATTTCCATCTCAAGGCAGAAGAGCGGACTTCCGCTCTTCAGCACCTTCAGCGCCTGGTTCTCCTTCCCGATCGCTCTGATCTCGGGGATATTGTACTGGAAAGAGGATTTGCCGGACACCGGCCATAAAAGGCCTGCTGTGCTTAGGGAATGCTCCCGCGCGGCATCATAAATGGTAGGGACCTGAATCGCATCCCGGAACCAGAACCAGCTCTGCTCCTCCTCCTTGACAAAGGGCTGAAAAGGATTGTTGTGATGGATGCCGTGCTTGTCCGGATATACGCCGGTAGCGGTAGTGCTGTGCACCACATAGGTGAGCGTAGGATAGACACTTTGCAACTGGTTCGTAGATGCACCCTGTTCAATTAATTTAGATAAGTTTGGCAGTCGGCGGGCCGTCTCCCAGTTATCCTCCGAGAAGGCGTCATAGGAAATAACAATCAGGTGCTTCGCAATGGCCGGTGAAGTCGATACAGAGCTCATAGATTTTCCCCTTTAGGCAAAGTTAAAAAGATGAAGAACCCGATGACGAACAATGGAATAATCGCCAGCACACTGACATTTGCATTGCCGGTCAAGGTCGTTGCCAGCGACATCAGAGCCGGACCGATAATGGCTGCGAATTTGCCGAAGATATTGTAAAAACCGAAAAATTCATTGGAATTCTCTTTAGGAATGATTTTAGCAAAATAGGATCTGCTCAGCGCCTGGATACCGCCCTGGGCGGACCCGATTAATGCCCCTAGCGCGAATACATGCCAGATCGAGGAAATGAAGAAAGCGGCGATACAGGACACGATATAGGTGAATATTCCGATGATAATCATCGTTCGGGCGGAATAGACCTTAGCCAGATTGCCGTAAAGAATAGCGCAAGGAAAGGCAATGATCTGAATAATTAACAGAATGCCGAGTAAAGAGAAGGTATCCAGCGCATCGGAGCCCAATACGGAGGTAGCATAAGGCACGACCATTTTTATGATGGTGTCTACGCCGTCAATATAGAAGAAGTAAGCCAGCAAAAATACAAATACGACCCGGTGCTGACGAATATTACGGAAGGTGCCTGCCAAGCGCCGGAAGCTGTTGATAACAGGCTTTGGTTCGGGATCAATGTAATGTCTTTGCCGTACATCCCGGATCAGCGGCATCGTCAGCAAGCCCCACCATAGGGCGGTAATCATGAAGCCAATCTGATAGCCGATGGCTTGATCCATGCCCAGCATCAGAATCAGGAGCAGGCTAATGCCAAAGGGAATCACACTGGAGATATATCCGTAGGCAAACCCTCGGCTGGAGACCTTGTCCATGCGTTCGTCCTTCGTCACGTCGACGAGAAAGGAATCATAGAACACATTTGCCCCGGCGAAGCCAACGGCTGATAAGATATAGAACAAGATGAGAATCTGCCACTGTCCGCTTTCCGGCGCAATGAAGGCGAGGGAGGCGGTTGCAAGAACACCGATAGCCGCAAAGAAGATAAAGAAACGCTTCTTCATATCCTTGTAATCGGCGATTGTGCCTAGAATCGGACTCAGTACGGCAATCAGAATGCTGGCAATTGAATTGAAATACCCCAAATCCATACTGCTGCTTACATTGTCGAACATACCGAAGACGATCGGCAGAAGTGCGGTTGTAACGGCCATCGAATAGGCTGAATTACCGCAGTCGTACAAAATCCAGGATTTCTCCTCTTTGGTCAGCTTCATAACCCGCCAATCCTCCTATAGTCTCATTGTTCCAGTTATACCATACGTAAGTACGCCTTGTATTAAATGAATGTAAAAAGAGCTGCGGAAGATTAGGGGAGCCGGATTTTGTTTACAATACCGGGTGTAACGAGATTAAAGTGTGAGACTTCTTTATAATAACGGTATGAGGTGAATTTAATGACAACTTCAGCAGCGGAGCATCAGGAAGCAATCGAGACAGTACGCAGACTAATCAAGGGAATCGACACCGCCATGCTGACGACGGTAACCAGCGAGGGCCTGGTATCCCGTCCGATGAAGACGCAAGAGGTGGAATTTGACGGAGACTTGTGGTTTCTCACGATGAAGGACACCAGCAAATTTGATGAGCTTAAGGATCATCCCGATGTGAACGTGGCTTACGCAGGCAAATCCTATGTGTCCATCCGCGGGAAGGCGGAGCTGGTGAATGACCGGGCCAAAATCAAGGAACTATGGAACACTGCTTACGAGAAGCTGCTTGATACGACCAGTGATGATCCCAACCTGGTTCTCATTAAGATTCAGGCGGAGACAGCCGAATATTGGGAGACAGGGAACCTGATTAAAGTTGTTAAGCGATTGTTCGCCAAGGTGACGGGGCAAAAGAGCGATACGGAATTGAACCGCATTGTGGACCTGTAAGCTGTCTGATTCATATGGCAAAGGAGGTCGGTGGAGATGAATGATCAGATTGGCGAACCGGATTTTGCGGGCTGGCGGCTGGAGCATAGCTATGCCGAGCTGCCGTCAATCTTCTTTACTCGGCAGGAGCCGCAGCCTGTCCGCGCGCCCGGGCTTGTTCTATTGAATGCTGAGCTGGCAGAAGAGCTGGGGCTGCGGACCGACGAGCTGCGCAGCCCTGCAGGAGTCGGGCTGCTGTCCGGATGCCGGACGCTGCCCGGCTCCAAGCCGCTGGCACAGGCGTATGCCGGCCATCAGTTCGGGTATTTTACCATGCTGGGGGACGGCCGGGCATTGCTGCTTGGAGAGCAGCGAACACCTGACGGCAAGCTGGTTGATATCCAGCTAAAAGGCTCGGGGAGAACGCCGTATTCCCGTTCCGGCGACGGACGCGCTGCACTTGGTCCGATGCTGCGGGAATACGTGATCAGCGAGGCGATGCATGGTCTGGGCATTCCGACGACCCGGAGTCTGGCGGTAGTCACTACAGGTCAGCCGATTCAGCGGGAGCGGGAGCTGCCGGGTGCGGTGCTGACCCGGGTGGCTGCCAGCCACCTTCGAGTCGGCACCTTCCAGTTCGCCGCCGCCAAAGGCTCGAAGGAGGAGCTGCAGGTGCTGGCCGACTATGCGATCGGGCGTCATGATCCCGAGTTGCAGAAGGCGGACCAGCCTTATCTCGCCCTGCTGAACCGGGTCATCTCCCGCCAGGCCAGCCTGATTGCAAGCTGGCAGCTAGTCGGATTCGTGCATGGTGTCATGAATACGGACAACATGACGATCAGCGGGGAGACGATTGACTATGGTCCATGCGCCTTTATGGACACTTACGACCCGGCGACCGTCTTTAGCTCGATTGATTCCCAAGGGCGCTACGCTTACGGCAATCAGCCTGCGATTGCCGTCTGGAATCTGGCCCGGTTGGCTGAGGCGCTGCTGCCGCTGCTGCATGAGGAGCAGGAACGTGCCGTGGCGCTCGCCGAGCAGGCACTCGCTGCCTTCTCAGACCTGTATCGGCAGCACTGGCTTGCGGGCATGACACGCAAGCTGGGACTGTTCCAGCCCGTGCCGGAGGATGAGCAGCTGGTGAGCGGGTTGCTTCGGATCATGGAGACAGCGCGGGCGGACTACACCCATACCTTCCGGTTGCTGACGCTGGGCGATCTGGAGTCTTCCCGGCTCCAGATTGCCGATGCGGAAGGGTATGGGGAGTGGCGAAGCCGCTGGCAGGAACGGCTTGGCCAGCAGCCGGAATCGGCGGAGCAAGCCCGCGAGCTGATGAAGCGCAGCAATCCGGCAGTCATTCCGCGCAACCACCGGGTGGAGGAAGCGCTGGAAGCAGCAGAGCAGGGCGAGCTTGCCCCGCTGCATCGGCTGCTCGCCGCCCTGCGCGATCCGTATGCGTATTCGGCTGAGCAAGAGTCGTATACGGAGCTGCCGCCGCAGGATTGCGCCTATCGCACGTACTGCGGAACCTGAGGCGCGGAGTTGTGCTCCACGGGAGGAAGCGAAGGAGGAGAACAAGAACAAATGTAACAGGATAAATCATACAGAATCAGCTCCAACGGTTGTTTGACCGGAGGAGCTGATTTTTATTTTGCTGGGAATTTTGTTAAGAGCCTGTGCTTGTTAGATAAGTCCCTTTATTGCCTACTACAATATAGCGTTGACCGTCCCAAACAATCCCATTCAGGTATTCGGAGGTTCCGGATTTCACTCTGGTCCAGGTCTTGCCATCCAATGAACGCAGGATCGTTCCGCCTGCCCCCACAGCCATAAATTCTTTGTTTCCATAGATAATTGTACTTAAAGTATCCCCACGCTTTGAATTGCTTTCTGCATCCTTGAAAACATGCCGCTCATAATCCGACCAAGCAGGAGCCTTGGCCTTCAGCCACTTTCCATTCTCAAGATAATACAACGCCATTCCGTTATCTTTGGAATACTCATACTTGACGGTCATTCCATCGCCCTTGACGATGGTCGGCTCATGTTCAAGCTCTTGAGGGTTAGCCGGGCTAATATCCTGCCACTCCGATGCCCCGCTATTCCATTTATACTTGCTGCCAAAGCTTGTCCGGCCTACGAATGCCTGTCCATCCCACTTCATGTCAACAGGAGTATCGAAGGAGGATAACGTCTTACTCCGCACCGCTTCGTCTTCTCCGGATATGAAGATAAACTTGTAATTGTTTCGCAACGATTTCCAATACCAGTCCTCTTCCAAGGTAACCAGCCCGAAGTCCTCTCCATTATAGTCAGCACTCATCACATTTTCTTCTTTGGAAATTCCAGCGGTCTGCTTCCAGTTGCGTGCATCCTCCGAGGTCAGGAATCTCCCGTTGGAGCCATATAAATAGTAAGTTCCTTCCGCAAACCCTGCGCCATACAAATCGGCGCCAATAGGAGAAGCCCCTTGTACAGTCTGCTTTTCAAATTGCACCAGATCGGGGGAAGTATAAATTCCGCCAAAGGAACTGACGGAGACATACTGTTTGCCGTCCCATATCGTCTTGTAGAAGGTTATTCGCTCTGGATGGATCTCGTCAAGCGCCCTGCCTTGCTCGAACACATTCACTGTTTTCCATGTACTGGCATCAGCAGATACCGCCAAATAGCCGCTATCCGCATTTACAACATAATGATCATGCACATAGTCAAGGGAATTCGCTCCGGATGAATCCGTCCAGTCCAGCAAATCCTGAGGCTGCGCCGATTTGATGGCCTGAAAGGTAGCCGCCTTCAGCACTGCAGGACGCGGCCTGGACGTCTCCACTCGTTCTTGTAATACTGCGAAGCCCTGAGGACTGTAGGCGGCGTCAATATATGTCTTGTCAACCGACGTCCACTTGACTAAATTAGTGCTGGTCATGACTTGATAGTCGGAGAAAAGATAATACGCTCCATTTAAGTATTTCAGTTGATTGGTATGATATAAATAAGGCGCTACCTGCGCCGTCTTCCAGCTTGATCCATCCTTGGAGGTGGATACAAAGGCATAGCCCGTACTGCTCATCCCCTTATTGGCTTTGAACACATAAGCATCCATCTGAGTCAGCACAACAAACTGCTTGCCATCCCAGAGGACACTGGTATTGAATTGCGCGCGGTTTCGGGCAAAATCACCCTTGTTCGCTTCCTTCATGCCGGGAACATTTTTCTGGGTCAAAGCAATGCTTTGCTTCTTCCAACTGAGTCCATCACTGGAAGTCATAATCGTATTATTGTTCCCCACAGCCACAAAGATACCGTTGCCAAATGCAATCGAACGAAGCCTGACAGAGGTGCCGGAGGCAACCACCTTCCAGTTCACTGCGTCCTCTGATCTGACAATAGCTCCGTCTCCGCCTACCGCTATGTATATATTTTTGCCATAGGCCACATCGTACAAATCGCTGGCAAAAAAGTCGAGCTTCTTCTCAAATACGGGTAATTGCCCTGCGGATGCCGGAGCGGGTAGAAAGGGAATCAACAGAGCAAAACATAATAGCATCGTGGCAGCTCTCAATATCTTCATCTTTTCGATCTCCTCTTCACTATAATTCAAACCTTATTACAGACCTATTTATGATACACCTTCCTCTTATTTCCTGCACTTGTCCTGTTCATTAATAGTTGATAAATGTGTGACTAAGTAAACTCGAATTGCATCCCGGAGAACACTCGAATAGTGAAAACGAATATTGCCCTCGGAAAAAGCATGGCGAAATTCAAAGAACGAGTGAGGGAGCTTACTTGCCAAATGCCGTCTTGACCTTCACACTAATGTCAGGGTCTATAATGATATCGAATCGATTCATTCCAGGAGGCATAGGCATGAAAATCGGAGAATTATCAGCTCGCACCGGAGTCAGTGTCCGTTCGCTCCGTTACTATGAACAGCAAGGATTGCTCTCGCCAACCCGGCTTGAGAACGGGTACCGGGACTATTCACCCTTTGCGGAGGAGCAGGTCCATACCATCCAGCTGTATTTGAATCTGGGGTTGTCTACGGAGGAGATCGCCGGCTTTCTGCAGTGTGTCATGAAGAATAAAGAAGCCTTCTGTCAGGAGATTATGCCGATCTACCGCCATAAGCTGGAGGAGCTCGATAAGCAAATCAGCCTGCTGCAAGGGATTAGGTCTAATCTTGAAGAACGAATGCAATCGATTCTGGAGGAACAACAATCGTTCGAAAAGGAGAAATGAGCATGAGTTCATTGCGAAAGGTAGATCCAGCGGCCTTTGATACAGCGGTTCGGGAGAAAGAAGTGGTGTTGGTTGATTTTGGCGCGGAGTGGTGTCCGCCCTGCAAGGTGCTGTCTCCCATTCTGGAGGAGCTGCAGACCGAGGAAGGGGAGCGCCTTTCGATTCTGAAGGTAGACTGTGACGAATCGCCTGAACTTGCAGGACGATTCGGTGTCATGTCTATGCCGACAGTCATTTTGTTTCAGAACGGTGAGCCGGTAGATAAGCTGGTAGGCTTGCGGTCGAAGGATGTATACCGCGCAGCATACGGGAGATATATGGTCAAATAACTTCATTGGAATCATAAGCATGAAAGGAGGGCTGTTTGAGCAAATTATGCTCTGACAGCTTTCTTTACTATAAGGCAGAAAAAAAGGCAGATAAATAATTCACAAACATAAAGTAAGTTACTTGACAAAAGTATATCGGTGGATTATGATTATCTCAGCTTCAAGATACTTAGGATTTAGGCAGCGATGAAGGAACAAATAAACAACATACATTTAAGGAGGAAGTTAACATGTCTAAGCTGAATATCGGTATTATCCTGGGAAGCACCCGTGAAGGTCGCGTAAGCCCGCAAGTCGGAGAATGGGTGAAGAGCATTGGCGACGGACGCGGCGATGCCAATTATGAAATTGTAGATATCGCGGATTACAAATTGCCGCTGCTCGGTGAAGCAGACGCTACAGAGCAAGCAACAGCATGGAATACCAAGCTGGCTGAGCTTGACGGCTTCGTATTCGTCGTACAGGAATATAACCACAGCATCACTGCTGCTCTGAAGAATGCACTTGATTATGCCCGTGATGCCTGGAATAACAAAGCTGCCGGGATCGTCAGCTATGGCTCGGTAGGCGGCGCTCGTGCAGCAGAGCATCTTCGCGGAATTCTCGGCGAATTGTCCGTAGCGGACGTTCGCGTGCACCCAGCCCTGTCCCTGTTCACCGATTTCGAGAATGGTTCGGTATTCAAGCCTGCGGATCTGCACTTGACCAATGTGAACGGCATGTTGGACCAAGTATTGGCTTGGAGCGGCGCATTGAAGACGCTTCGCTAATTTAGTAATTATAGGAACAGCCCGTCTGGAGAAATTCAGGCAGGCTGTTCTTTTTTTGCCTGCGAACCGCATCAGGACAGGCATTTACAGAGGTTGTCAGTTTGACAGAATGGCCCTGGTATTGTATCCTACAAACAAATTGAATATAACCTCACTTCTACAAGGTGAGGTAGAGGCGCGGTATTTAACAGTCTTTGACAGAGCTTGAGCAGCTATGACGTCAGGGAGAAGGAAATATCGCCGAAGCGAAGGATCAGGCTCTATGCTCCTTTGCTGGGTCTGCAGTGAATAACTGCAGGACTGTCTTGACAGACTTCCCGGTTTGCCAAGTTGTGCTATCTCGTCAAGGGAAAGAGGGCTTTTAGGACACGATGATTAAATCATACGACCTCGGGCTGACACTCGGGGTCGTTTTTTTGTCCCTATTAGAGGTTGTTCAAAAAGTCTCCTTTTGATCACGAAATGCCTGCTTCGACAACCTTCGCGCGTCGAAGGGCCTCTCTCGTGAAACTGCTTCGTTCCTAGCAGGTCTCAGCGGTTTACATCGTCTTTCGGTGCTTTAACGGACATTTTGGATTGTTAGCAAGCCATTTCAGACTATTTTGATCGCTAACGGACATTTTCGCCACTTAGAACGCTCAAACCATACTTTCCCCTTCAAATCTACTAGCTAAGTGTACAAAATGTCCGTTACATTTCCATCATCATCAATAATTAGTTCTAAGAAGACGTGATGTCCGTAAAATTCGTAAGATCGACGCCGAATCTTGCGTTCACCCTAGAAGTCTGAGCGGATGCTTACGAAGTATGCTTTCTTTGGAAGCATTTCGTTCCTGTAGGGTCTGCCTATATCCGTTCCTCCTTCTTCGGATTCTCGCAACCTTCTCGGTGCTGAAAAGTTGACTTTTTGAACTCGATTATTATTCATTTACTACTATTATTTTGGAGCGTGAAAAAAGAATGAGAAAGACATTATCCCTATCCTTATTGCTGCTGATGTCAGCCATGATTATTCTTGCCGGGTGCAGCTCAAGCTCGGCGAATGAAGACAGTGATACGTTCAAGGTTGGACTTGAAGCAGGCTACGCGCCATTCAACTGGACCCAGAACGGAGACGCAGACGGAGGCGTGAAGATCGACGGAAGTGCCGAATATGCAGGTGGTTATGACGTGGAAATCGCCAAGAAGATCGCTGACGGGCTGGGTAAGAAGCTGGTCATCGTGAAGACGGAATGGGACGGCCTGGTTCCTTCCCTGACCTCCGGACAGATCGATGCGATTGTGGCAGGCATGTCTCCAACGGCAGAACGTAAAGAAGCGATTGATTTCACGGACAACTACTATAAATCAAACCTGATCATGGTAGTTAAAAAGGGCGGTGCCTATGAAGGCGCAACCTCCATTCAGGACTTTAGCGGAGCCAAAATTACAGCTCAATTGAACACCTTCCACTACTCCGTTATTGATCAGATTCAGGGTGTTAACAAGCAGCCTGCCATGGATAACTTCCCGGCCATGCGCGTAGCTCTGCAGGCTGGAACCATCGACGGCTATGTCTCGGAGCTGCCGGAAGGAATCAGTGCGGCGGCGGCCAACGATAACTATGCCTATATCGAGTTTGCGGACGGCTTCACGACATCGGATGATGACACGGCCGTTGCTGTTGGATTGAAGAAGGGTAGCGAGCTAACGGAGAAGATTAATGAAATTCTGGCAGGCATTTCCGAGGAAGAGCGGGCTCAGATCATGGAAGACGCGATCAAGAATCAGCCGGCAGCGGAATAACTAAAGTGAGGAATTAAAATGACTTACGAATGGATCATTCGAATCATAACGGAAAACTGGCCTATGTTTTTGCGCGGTGCCGCCGTTACGTTATATATTTCACTAATCGGTACGGTCATTGGGGCGGCGATCGGTCTGTTTGCAGGCGTCGTCCGCACCATTCCTGTTCCGGAACGAGGGTTCAAGCGCATTTTTCTGAAAATCGTAAACGGGATTCTTACGATCTATATTGAATGCTTCCGTGGAACACCGATGATTGTGCAGGCCATGGCTATTTTCTATGGCTCATCTCTGTTGTTTAATCTGGATATGAACCGGACCTTCGCGGCAATCTTCATTGTATCGATTAATACGGGAGCCTACATGGCCGAGATCGTCCGGGGCGGCGTGATCTCCGTGGATAAAGGACAATTTGAAGCGGCTCAAGCGATCGGCATGACTCACTGGCAGACGATGCGCAATGTGGTGCTTCCGCAGGTCATTCGCAATATTTTACCGGCAACAGGCAATCAATTTGTGATCAATATCAAGGACACGTCAGTGCTGAACGTAATCTCGGTATCGGAGCTGTACTTCATGACCAAGTCCATTGCAGGAAACAACTTCCACTACTTTGAATCGTTCTTTGTCGCAAGTATTCTGTATTTGATCATGACCTTGACCGTCACGAAAATATTGCATCGTCTTGAAAAGCGGATGGATGGCCCGGAAAGCTATTCGCTGCAGCGTTAGCAGAAAGCAGGAGTGAAGATGGAGAAGGTAATTGAGATACGTCATTTAAGCAAGTTTTTTGGAGCCAATGAGGTTCTTAAGGATATCAATCTGTCGGTAGGCAAAGGAGAAGTTGTCAGCATTATCGGCTCCTCCGGCTCGGGGAAATCCACGCTGCTTCGTTGCATTAATCTGCTGGAGAAGCCCAGTGGCGGAGAGATCATTTATAACGGTCAAAATATATTGGCGGAGAAGCACAACGTCTCGCTCTATCGCAGACATCTCGGCATGGTGTTCCAGCAGTTTAACCTGTTCAATAATCATAATGCGTTGAGCAACTGTGTTGTGGGACAGGTTGAGGTGCTGAAGCGCTCCAAGGATGAGGCGACGGAGACGGCGATGAAATACCTGCGTAATGTAGGAATGGAGCAATACATTCATGCCAAGCCGAAGCAGCTGTCCGGGGGGCAGAAGCAGCGGGTTGCGATTGCCCGGGCACTGTCGATGGATCCGGATGTTCTGCTGTTCGATGAGCCCACGTCCGCGCTCGATCCCGAGATGGTGGGCGAGGTGCTCAAGGTGATGAAGGATCTTGCAGGCTCCGGCCTTACGATGATTATCGTAACACATGAGATGGAGTTTGCGAGAGAGGTTTCCGACCGAGTGGTATTTATGGATCAGGGAGTTATTGCGGAAGAAGGAACTCCGGAGCAGATTTTCAATAATCCGAAGCAGGAGCGGACTCGTGAGTTCCTGAAGCGCACCTTGAAATAAGAAAATAAACCCTGCGAAGCGTCGGACACGGGTCCGGCGCTTCTTTCTATTACTGCAGGTCCGGGAAATCCGGCTTGGCATGTCTGCCGATCCGCACTTCCTGGAACAGCGGGTCCTGATCGGCTTGCGGAGGCAGATGCTTCGCCAGCAGCAGTTCCAGGTCCCCCAGCGTAGCTGGCCGCGCGTGGGGAACCAGCTCGCAAGCAAGCTGGCCATTGGGTTCCAGCGTGCCGAGCTGCACGTCGCTGAGGCTGCGGATCCCTTGCTGCCGGAGCTGCATCTCCAGCTTATCGGCTGTAACCCGCATCTTTCGCAGACTTTCCGGCAGAAATTGTCCATTCTCGATGACCACCTGAGCTCTGCCGTTCAGCAGGCGCTCGAGCCAGTCAAACTTCATCTCCAAATATTCAATGACGAGGAGCGTCACGATAAATACCGAAGCAGAACCGACGGCGATGGTCAGATGATGATTCGCAATCGGCTGTACGATCGTAGTTCCGATAGAGATCATAATGACGGTGGTGACGACGCTCATTTGCGAGATTGATTTCCGGCCGGCCGCCCGAAGCAGAATCATTCCAATGACCACCAGCAGCGCCGACTTCCAGATCCATTGCAGGTCCATAAATATTCCTCCCATCAACTTCGTTACCAGATAGGATGCTAAATCCAGGATCAGGCTATTCTAAAAATTAACAAGCTCACTTCTTACGAGAAATTTCTCGTGCATTTGCACAATACATTTCGTCCCGATATCAATATAATTTTTTGCCTGAAGCTTATATAATGAGAGCGCGTTCATCAAGACATGGGGTGAGAAGATGAGCAAACAGGTTTTTGTACTGGCGCCAGATTCCTTTAAAGAGAGCATGACAGCGAAAGAAGTATGCAATGCCATGGAAAAGGGGCTTCGCAAAGTGTTCCCGGAAGCAGAATATGTTCATGTTCCGATGGCGGACGGAGGGGAAGGCACCGTTCAATCCCTGGTGGATGCTTCAGGCGGGCAAATGCTTGAAAAGGTAGTTACGGGCCCGCTTGGCCAGCCTGTTACTGCGGAATTCGGCATCTTGGGCGATGGGGTAACCGGAGCGATCGAGATGGCCGCGGCCAGTGGCATTCATCATGTGACGCCGGAGACGAAGAACCCGTTGATTACGACTACCTACGGGACGGGAGAATTGATTCGGGAATGCCTGGATCGCGGTATCAAGAGAATCATTATCGGCACCGGCGGCAGCGCAACCAATGATGGAGGGACAGGAATGGCCGCGGCCTTGGGCGCTAAATTCCTGGATGAAGCGGGGCAAGAGCTCCCGCGTGGCGGCGGCAGCCTGGATAAGCTGTCCCGGATCGACGTATCTGCATTGGACCCGCGCCTTGGAGAATTGGAATTGATCGTCGCTTGCGACGTCGCCAATCCGCTGTGCGGTGAGCATGGAGCCTCCCGTGTATTTGGGCCTCAAAAGGGGGCCACCCCGCAAATGGTAGAGCAGCTTGATAGCAATCTGGCCCATTATGCGGAAGTCGTGAAGCAGCAGCTTGGCAAGGATGTGCGCGATGTACCTGGAGCAGGAGCGGCCGGTGGCTTGGGAGCGGGGCTTCTGATCTTCACCCAAGCGAAGCTGCAGAAAGGAATCGAGATCGTCATCGAATACACGGAATTGAAGCGGCAAATCGACCGTGCCGATTATGTGTTCACCGGCGAAGGAGGTATTGATTTTCAGACCAAATTCGGCAAGACGCCTTATGGCGTGGCACGCACGGCGAAGGAAGCCGGGAAGAAGGTCATTGCGGTAGCCGGATATATCGGCGAGGGCATTGATACGCTGTATGACATCGGTATCGACGCCGTATTCGGCATCGTGCCCGGCGCGCAGGAACTAAAGAAAGTGCTGGAGGAAGGACCTCAGAACGTAGAGCGGACCTGCGAGAATATTGCAAGAATACTGAAGTTCAACCGATAGGTGAATATGAGAAAGGCCCTGAAGACGCTATTCTTCGGGGCCTTTTGCTGGTCCTATTATCCTTTGTACAGAGACAGCAAAGCATGGGTCAGCTCGAACAGCTGAAGCAGATCCCTCGGATCTTTACCGGTCAGGGTCTGGATTCGCTTGAGTCTGTACTGAAGCGTGTTCCGATGGATATTGAGCTCTGCAGCCGTCAGGGAAATGCTGCAATTGTTACGAATGAAGCTTCGGAGCGTCTCCAGTAAATCGTTCGTGTCCTCGAGCCTGGCAACGACATTGGGCTGGCCAGCGTTATTCATGTGACTTAACCGGATCAGAAAGGTCACATCCACATATCTGATCATTTGCACTGGAGGCTTCAAAGCCATTAAGATACCGAGGGCCTGTCTGGCTTGGAGGTAGCTGTCGGCAACATTGCTCTCGGGCTTGCCGATCCCGATCAGCACGTCCGGGTGCTGCTTGATGATTTGATGAACCAGGTTATCGAGGTCCTCCGGCTTTTGAATCAGCAGCAGGAGATCCTCCTCCTTCATCGGGAAGCTGGAGTAGGGAAGCAGCAGCTTCGCCAGGCTCTCATCCCATGTCAGATGCTTGAGGTAGAGCACGGCTGTTTTCAGATTCAGATCAATGCTGTAAGCGGAAGCTTCCTTTTTGAATTTTTGAGTATAAGCCCCTTGATGGCTAAGGAGGAGCTCAAGGAATGCCATCTTGCGGTTGGCTGCGTTAGCCAGGCTTTCCAAGGCTGTTTTTTGCTCGATCAGCAGGGACACGGTGGTTCTCACAATATTGCAGAAGGGGCGTACCTCATCCGGATAACCGGTGATTCCAATCACGCCTACAAGTTCATTGTTGATGACGATCGGCTCATTAGTACCCTTTTTTTCGTAGCGGCCATCCTCCCATGCCTCCACCATCTTTCCGGTAGCCAGAGCCTTTACGGCGCCGGGATGGACCGTTCCGATCCGTTCTTTTTTTCCGCTGCCGACGATGACTCCCTCATCATTCATGATATTGATGTTGTAAGGAATGTCTTCCATCATTTTATCTACGATCTCTTGAGCTTGCTGGTTGGTTAATCGGAACAATCGAGGTCTCTCCTTTCGGTTACGAGTGAACTTTTTTCTCGGAACAAGGTCGGAGCCTGGCCAATGATCCTTTTGAACATTTTTGAGAAGAGGAACGGGTCGGTATAGCCGACAGAGCGGGAGACGTCGCTAACAGAGAGCTCCGGGTTCTGGAGCAGCTCGGCAGCCCGGTTCATGCGGTACTCGAGGAGATAGGCCTGCAGAGACACGCCGAAACGTTCCTTGAACAACCCGGACAAATAGGTACGGTCCAGGCCGACGAAGCGGGCGATCTCAAGAACGGATATTTTTTGGCTATAGCTGCTCTCTATGAACGCAATGGATTTGCGAATGTACCCCTCGCGGGACGCAGAAGGTCTTCGCTCCTCCCGGGTCTCAGGCGAGAAGCGGATCAGGTCGGCCAGAACACGATAGAGGACGCTTTGGCTATGCACATCGCTGCCCCGGGTCTCGTAAGTTGCTTTCAATTCTTCGTAGAAATCTCCCAGATAACTCTCCGCGGGCGCTTCGAATACAGGCCGCTCCGCATCGATTTGGGCGCGCTGCAGCAGCGAACGGGCATTTACCCCGCTGAAGCCGATCCAGGAGTAGAGCCATGGCTCGGTGTCGTGGGCGCTGTAGTGGACAAGCGTCTCCGGCATGATCACGAAGCCTTGGCCTGCCTCAAGCTCGAAGGCCGATTCTTTGGTCCGGAATATGCCGCGTCCGGCATGGATGTAGTGAAGAATGTACGCATCCCGCAGCCCTGGCCCCCATGTATGCCTTGGCTCGCATTTTTCCAGGCCGAAGAAGAGTAAATTCAGATCGATCTTTCTCTGCAAAGAAGAGACAGTATAATTAAAAAGCTCCATCAGATGGATGATCTCCTTTATATAGCTAACTTTTCAGTGAGATATGTACGATTCTTCGTACAAACCGCGCCTAAAACTAGCAGAATCAGCTGATTTGTACGAAAAAACACACAAATTCTCCCGCTAATCACTCATATCCATCAGTATTGTACGAAAAAACATACAATTGCCCCCAGTATTTCGCCGGATGCTTGATGCTTGTACGAAATTCCGTATAAAGTTCTCGCTCTGGCTCACCCATGGATAGATCTTAGGCGAATCAACTTTATAGTATCCATCTTATCATAACCATGACTCATAGCCACGACGAAAAAATGGGATTATGACATGCGAAACATGCTTTTCTCCATGTCCGGGCAGGGGAAGGGAAGGTATAGTTAGGGTGAAGCTCAAGCCATTCCATCACTAGGAGAAGAGAGGGAATTAATTATGCCAAAAGTGACGTTTATTGGTGCGGGAAGTACGGTCTTTGTAAAAAATGTGCTCGGCGATGTGATGACGACACCGGCCTTGCAGGGATTCGAGCTGGCTTTGTTCGACATTGATCAGGAGCGGCTCCGCGATTCCGAACGCCTCTTGAACAGTATAAAAGCCACGCTGGGCAGCACTTGCGTCGTGAAAGCCTATACCGACCGGAAGGAAGCGCTGAGAGGGGCCAAGTACGTGATCAACGCCATCCAAGTAGGAGGCTACGATCCTTGTACGATTACGGACTTCGAGGTTCCGAAAAAGTACGGACTGCGGCAGACCATTGCCGACACGCTGGGAATCGGCGGCATTTTCCGCAACCTGCGCACGATACCTGTCATGCTGGATTTCGCCAAGGATATGCAGGAGGTATGTCCGGATGCTCTATTCCTCAACTATACGAACCCGATGGCCGTCCTGACAAACGTCATGAATACGGTGGGAGGCATTAAGACGGTCGGGCTGTGTCATAGCGTGCAGGTGTGCGTGGCCGACCTGTTCAAGTCATTGGATATGGATGCTGCCGGCGTCGAATCGAAAATTGCGGGCATAAACCATATGGCCTGGCTGCTTGAGGTGAAAAAGGACGGGGTTGACCTGTATCCGGAGATCAAGCGCCGCGCCGCCGAGAAGCAAAAGGAGAAGCACCATGACATGGTACGTTTCGAACTGATGCTGCGGTTCGGTTATTACGTAACGGAGTCGTCCGAGCATAATGCGGAATACCACCCCTATTTCATCAAGAAGAGCTATCCGGAACTCATTGAGAAATACAACATCCCGCTGGATGAATACCCGCGCCGCTGCATTAACCAGATTAACGGATGGAAGGAAATGCGAGAGAAGATCTTTGCAAGCGAGAGCATCGAGCATCAACGTTCGAAGGAGTATGCCTCATATATTATGGAAGCGATCGAGACGAACATTCCTTACAAAATCGGCGGCAATGTCATGAATACCTGCCTGATCACCAACCTGCCGAAGGAAGCCTGCGTCGAGGTTCCTTGCCTCGTCGATCGTTCCGGGATTACGCCGACCTATGTCGGGGATCTGCCGCCGCAGCTGGCTGCGCTGAACCGGACCAATATCAACACCCAGCTGCTTACGATCGAAGCGGCCGTGACGGGCAAAAAAGAGCATATTTATCATGCGGCCATGCTCGATCCGCATACCTCGGCAGAGCTGTCGCTGGACGATATCACGGCGCTCTGCGACGATCTGATTGAAGCGCACGGCAACTGGCTTCCGAAGTTTATATAAAAAATCAACAGCGTTAAGATGTTAAAATTTTATAATAGCAGGAAAATTATCGGTCATTCTAGAAAGAGTAAGTTTCTCCCGTCTTGTGCAATGTATTATCACGCTGCTACTCAGCGGGGGGAAGTCATCCTTACCAGACCAATGACCAGGAGGAATTTCAATGAGCAGCAAGCCAATTGTCCATGTAGAGGGCCGGGACTTTGTGATGGAACAAATCTTTGATGCACCGAAGGAGCTGGTATTTCAGGCATTTACGGAGGCGGAGCGGCTGAAGCACTGGTGGGGCCCGCGGGGGTGGAACCTCAGCACATGTAAAGTCGATCTGCGTGAAGGCGGCATTTGGCATTACTGTATGAAGTGCGAGGATCAGGCGCAGGGTGAATTTTATGGCATGGAATCGTGGGGAAAGGGAGTTTACCGGGAAATCATTCCGGGTGAGCGTCTGGTATACACCGATTATTTCTCCGATGCTGAAGGGAATGAGGCGGAAGAGATGCCGGCTACGGAGGTTATTCTGGAGTTTGCAGAGCAGGATGGAAAGACCAAAGTGACCAGCCGCTCCGTATTTGAATCCGAGGAGGGCCTGAATTCTTCGCTGCAGATGGGCATGGAGCAGGGCATCGTCGAAACCTGGGAGCGTCTCGGGGAATATGTGGAGCAGCAATAATAGGATCGCATCAGAGCCTGGTTCCGAGCCATTCGGACAGGCTTTTTTTAATTCCCTGACGAAGGCTTGTAAATCCCGAGGAAAAACTTCAAAATGAAGATATCACATCGTATGTATAAAATGGATTGATTATAGATCCCGGGAGGAATACGTTATGGAAATCGGACTCAGTACCTTTGTTGAAACTACGCCGGACGTCACCACGGGTGAGACCATCAGTCATGCAGAGCGTCTGCGTGAGATCGTGGAGGAGATTGTTCTCGCTGATAAGGTGGGGCTGGATGTCTTCGGCGTAGGGGAGCATCACCGCAAGGACTATGCGGCCTCCAATCCGGCTGTCGTATTGGCTGCAGCAGCTACACAGACCCGCTGGATTCGCTTAACCAGTGCAGTAACGGTGCTATCCTCGGCCGATCCGGTTCGGGTATTTCAGGATTTTGCAACCTTGGACGGACTCTCGAACGGACGGGCGGAAATTATGGCTGGACGCGGCTCGTTCATTGAGTCCTTCCCCTTGTTCGGATATGCGCTGGATGACTATGATGAGCTGTTCGAAGAGAAGCTGGACCTGCTGCTGAAGCTCCGTGAATCCGAGAAAGTTACCTGGAGCGGCAAGCACCGTGCTTCAATCAACAATTTGGGCGTGTACCCGCGGCCTGTGCAAAATCCGCTTCCTGTGTGGATCGGCAGTGGCGGTAACACTGAATCGGTCATTCGTGCGGGCTTGCTCGGCTTGCCGCTTGTGCTGGCTATCATCGGAGGAAGACCTGACCAGTTTGCTCCATTGGTTCAACTCTACAAGAAGGCAGCCAAGCAGGCCGGTCATGATGTGTCCAAGCTGACCGTGGCTTCTCACTCGCATGGCTTCGTTGGGGAGCAGCAGGAGGATGCCGTCGAGCGCTTCTTCCCATCCACCCAGGCGAGCATGAACATCATCGGGCGGGAGCGGGGATGGGGCCATTACGGCCGGGCTTCTTACGATGCCGCACGCAGTCTGGAAGGTGCGCTTTATGTGGGCGATGTAGAGACCGTTGCGAATAAAATTATCTACCTGCGGAAAAAGGTTGGCATCACGCGCTTTATGCTGCACTGTCCGCTGGGCACGATGCCGCATGCTGACGTTATGCGTTCCATCGAGCTGCTGGGTGCAGAGGTAGCGCCGCGGGTGCGTGAGGAGATTGTCCGTTGGGAAGCAGCGGGGGAACCTGAAGAATAAAAGGAACGCCGGAGGGACCTGGGTCAGGTCTGCTCCGGCGTTTTCATATCTGACGATTTATTCTGTTGCCGCGGTCAACCGCTCCATACCATTCATATACTTGCGCAGTGCAGCCGGGATGCGGATGCTGCCGTCTGCTTCCTGATGATTCTCCAGCAGCGGAATCAGAATCCGCGGCGAGGCGACAGCAGTGTTGTTCATCGTGTAGCAATAGTGCAGCTTGCCCTCTCCATCCCTGAACCGGATATTGGACCGGCGGGCCTGAAAATCAAGCAATTGGGACGACGAATGCGTCTCCCCGTAAGCCTGCCTGCCGGGCATCCAGGTTTCGATATCAACCTGCTTGTAGGTCTTCTGCGACATGTCGCCGGTACAGACCGCCATGACCCGGTAAGGGAGCTCCAGCAGCTGAAGAATGCGCTCGGCGTTTGCGGTGACTTCCTGAAAGAGCTGCTCCGACTCCTCCGGATCATTTCGGCAGAGAACAACCTGCTCTACCTTGGCAAATTGATGCACCCGGTACAAGCCGTGCACATCCCGGCCAGCCGAGCCGACCTCGCTCCGGAAGCAAAGCGAGGCAGCAGCCAGCTTGACCGGTGAAGAAACGTCAATGATCTCCTGATCATAGTAGGAGACAAGCGGCACTTCCGAGGTTCCTGCGAGCCAGCGGTCTCGTTCAGTCATTTGGAAGGACTGATCTTGACCAAGCGGAAAAAAGCCGGTATTCATCATGGCTTCCGTACGCACCATCAAAGGAACATCCATCAAGGTAAAGCCATCCTCCAGCAATACATCAACAGCCAATTGCTGAACGGCGCGATGCAGCAGTGCTCCCGTCCCGGTCAAATAGTAATTACGGCTTCCCGCCGTCTTCACACCCCGAGGGATGTCGATCAACTGGTGGAGCTCGCCCAGAGCTACATGATCCTTAGGCTTGAAGTCGAATGCAGGCGGCTCTCCGACCCGTTTCAGCTCGAGATTGTCACGATCCGACCGGCCTTTGGGGGTGTCTGGCGAGACGATATTCGGGACGCAGGCCATCCGCCGCCGATACTCTTCTTCTGCCTCATGAAGCAGTTCTTCCGCTCGGGACAGCTTCTCATTCAGCTCCTTAACGTCCTGTCTAAGCGCTTCGGCCGAGGCGGCCTCCCCCTGCTGCAGCAGCTTATGGATGCGCGGGGTCAACTGGTTGCGCTCCTGCCGGAGCAGCTCTGTCTCCTGGAGCAATGTGAGACGCTTATCATCCCAGCTCAGCAGCTCGGCAATGGATACCTCGATTCCTTTCGCTTCAGCAATTTCCTGGACTTGCTCCGGGTGTTGTCTGATCCACCGGATGTCTAACATGGCAATCCGCTCCTTTTCGTGAAAATACAAAAAGCGCCCTCAGTCCGTTGGGACGAGGAGCGCTTGTATTCTCGCGGTGCCACCCAAATTGATTGAACGGGATATTCGTTCAACCCACTTTGACTCCGCGATAACGGGCGGAAGACCGGTAAGCTTAGGAGGAGACTCGCCAGATTTCCCGCGAACCCTCTTGACGAAAACGCCTCCGAGTTGGATGCTCTTCATAGGCATGATTTCAATATTTTTAATAGTATAGCTTGAGCAACCTAATTTATTCAAGGGGGAATTTGCGGAATGGATGAATTAAGAAGCAACGAACCGGAGAAGGCTCATCAATTGACGAGTGTATTGGAGACGATAGATGTCCTAACGGGCGAGCGCAGGGTATTGGCGGAGTTCAATCATCGGATTGAGGCGCCGAACTGGACCAGCGATGGCAAGCGCCTGATTTATAATAGCGGCGGAGACATCTATGCCTTTGATATCGACGCTCGTACAAGCACCCGGATCGACTCCGGCTTTGTGCGAAGCTGCAACAACGATCATGTGCTGTCTCCGGACAATACGCAGCTGGCGGTAAGCCACCATACCAAGGAGGACGGACAGTCGCGCATTTATATTTTCCCCCTGGAGGGCGGGCAGCCCGCATTAATTACCCCGATGGCGCCGAGCTATCTGCACGGCTGGTCGCCGAACGGCACAACGCTTGCCTATTGTGCTGAGCGGAACGGACAGTATGATATTTACACGATTCCCGCGGCAGGAGGGGTGGAGACGCAACTGACGAATACCCCGGGACTGGATGACGGGCCGGAGTATTCACCGGATGGGCAGCATATCTGGTTCAATTCAGTACGCACAGGTCTAATGCAGGTCTGGCGCATGAACACTGATGGCAGTGAACCCGTACAAATGACGTTTGACGAGAGCAATAACTGGTTTCCGCATGTATCGCCGGACGGACAGACGGTGGCCTATTTGTCTTACCGCAAGGGAGATGTAGAACCAGGGGATCATCCGGCCAACAAGCAGGTGGAGATTCGTCTCATGTCAAGTAGAGGCGGGGCCTTCCGCACACTAGTGCAGCTGTTTGGAGGTCAAGGAACGATTAACGTCAACTCCTGGTCGCCGGACAGCACCCGGCTGGCATTTGTAAGCTACCGTCTGGCATAGAATTGCAGGCGAAAGAACAGATTGTTCCATGGAGCTGAATAATTCTATAATCGCAAGAAAAACTACCGCTAAACGCGGTCTGGCTTCAAGATAGTGCTTCGATAGACGTTTTTCTTATAAGATATCCATGGTAAAATGGGTACTTAATGATGGACCCTACTATATTTCCTGCATGGAGGAACAGATGTATCCAAGAGAACTGAACTATACCATGCCTGCCGAATGGGCGGAGCATGAAAGAACCTTTATATCCTGGCCGGTACAGGCCTCAATGTGCTATCCCGAGCATTATGACACGGTATGCCAGCAAGGCTATGCCGAATTTATCCGTGCCATGGCTGAGTTTGAACCGGTGACGGTCATCGTCAATCCGGACGATCTGGAGAAGGTAAGCGGGCTGTTCGAAGGCAATGAACGCGTAAGCTTCCTGCCGATTGAGCATAATGATGCCTGGCTCCGGGACAACGGGCCGACCTTTCTATTGAATGAACAAGGGGAATTGGCAGGCGTCAATTGGATTTTTAACGCTTGGGGCGGCAAGTACTCCCCTTGGGATCTGGATGATGCCGTTGCCCCTCAGATTCTGGATGCATTTGGCATCAAGCGGTTTGACGCACCTCTGGTGCTGGAGGGCGGTTCGATTCACACCGATGGCGAGGGTACGCTGCTGACAACAGAGGAATGCCTGCTCCATCCGAACCGGAATCCGCGGCTCAGCCGTGAGGAGATTGAAGCATTGGTTCAAAATCATCTGGATGTGCAAGAGATCATTTGGCTGAAGCGGGGACTCAGCGGCGACGAGACCGACGGGCATGTCGATAACGTAGCCTGCTTCGCCGCACCGGGCAAGGTGATTCTGCAGGTCTGCGACGACCCGGCGGATGAGAACTATGAGATTACCCGAGAGAACCGCGCCACGCTGGCGAAGGCGGTTGATGCTAAGGGGAGGAAGCTTGAAGTCATCGAGATTCCGCAGCCGCCAAAGACATTCCATGAGGGACAACGGCTAACCTTGAGCTACCTGAACTTTTACTTCGTCAATGGCGGCATTATTTTGCCGGTGTTCGGCGGGGCAGCTGAAGAGACCGATCGGAAAGCCGCAGACATTTTGGCTGCAGCCTTCCCGGATCGCAAGATTCGCACGGTAGACGGCATGGCGATCATCCGCGAGGGCGGCAATGTCCACTGCACAACCCAGCAAATGCCCGCCGGACGCCGATAATTTCTAAGGAGGATGGATATGAGAAACGTCAAAGTAGCGGCTACACAGATGAGCTGCTCTTGCCATAAAGATGAAAATATCGCAAAGGCGGACAAGCTGGTCCGTGAAGCGGCCAAGCAAGGCGCACAGATCATTCTGCTGCAGGAGCTGTTCGAGACGCCTTACTTCTGCCAGAAGGAAAAAGCCGATTACTATGTGTACGCAAGAGAGATGGAAGAGAACGAAGCGATCCTCCATTTCCAGAAGGTCGCCAAGGAGCTGCAAGTGGTGCTTCCGATCAGCTTCTATGAGAAGAAGAACAACGCCCGCTACAACTCGCTGGCTGTAATTGATGCGGACGGGGAAATTCTCGGGCGTTACCGCAAAAGTCACATTCCGGACGGTCCCGGCTACGAAGAGAAGTTTTACTTCAATCCGGGAGATACCGGGTTCAAGGTATGGAAGACCCGTTATGCCAAGATCGGGATCGGCATCTGCTGGGATCAGTGGTACCCGGAAGCCGCACGCTGCATGACCTTGATGGGAGCGGAGCTCCTGTTCTACCCGACTGCCATCGGTTCGGAGCCGCAGGACGGCTCGATTGATTCCAAGGATCATTGGCAGGCGTGCATGCTGGGACATGCCGCATCGAATCTGGTGCCGGTCATTGCTTCCAACCGGATCGGTCTGGAGGAGGATGAAGATTCCAGCATCACCTTCTACGGCTCCTCCTTTATCGCCGGGCCGCAGGGCAACAAGATCGTTGAAGCGGGACGTGATGAGGAAGCCGTACTGGTTGCTGAATTCGACCTCGACCAGTTAGAGGTGCAGCGCATCGAGTGGGGCATTTTCCGGGATCGCCGTCCGGATCTCTACAAGATTATTACCTCGTATGATGGGGAACTGCTTATCGACTAATGGCTTTGCTTTTCCATCCTGAACGGTGGTATGGTTGACATATAAATATGGAACGAAAAAGTGAAGCACACTTGCTGGCGCCTCTGGGGCGCTGTGACGGTGTGCTTTTTTTGTTGCGGAATTGCCACATTACTAGGAAAGGAAGGATTACACATGAGTGCTTATGAACTGGCGGTAAAAGAAGAGAAAGCGAGATGGCCGGAAGGCAGACAATTCACCTCGCATGACGAAGCGTTCAAGAAACTGCTGCAAACCTTTTTTGCAGAGTTCATTGAACTGTTCTTTCCTGAGTTCGACAAGCTGCTCGATCATCATCATACCCGTTTTTTGATGCAGGAACTGCTTGTGGATATCGTTGGCGGGGAGAAGCGGACGCTGGATCTGCTGCTGGAGACGAGATATTTGGAGCTGGATGCGTACATACTAATTCACATCGAGCCGCAATCCTACCGGGAGAACGACTTCCATGAGCGGATGTTCATTTACTTCAGCCGTTTGTTTGAGCGGCATCGGAAGGAGTATAAACTCATTATTCCTATTGCCGTTTTTACGGCAGACGAAGCCAAGGAGGAGAAAAATACGCTGGAGATGGGCATACCGCAGCAGTCAATTTTGCGGTTTGAATTTATGAAAGTGGAACTGCGGATGCAACCCTGGCGGCAATTTATCGATTCCGGCAATCCGGTGGCTGCTGCACTGCTGGCGAAAATGGGCTATACTAAGGGAGAAGAGCGAGAAATACGCCTCGCGTATTTACGGATGATTTTACGGCTGCAAGGAACGTTGGATGATGCGCGAATGGCCTTGATCATGTCGGTGGCGGATCAGTATTTTAATGCCGACCCCGAGCTAGACAAGCGGTTGTTGGAAGAGTTGAAAGAACAATATCCGGAGGAAGGTGGGGCCCTTATGAAACTGATGCCTGTGTGGAGTCGTTTGGGTTATGAGGAAGGCTTGAAGGAAGGTTTGGAAGAAGGCTTGGAAGAAGGCTTGGAGAAGGGGATTGAACAAGGCATAGCAGTGGGCATGGAAAAGGGAATCGAGAAAACTGCCCTTAATATGCTTCGCGAGGGAATGGAGATACCGCTGGTTGCCAAAGTTACGGGGCTGTCTGAAGAGCAGGTCGTGAAGCTAAAGAAAACTAGCCCCATAAAATGAACTGAACTACTCTGCCCAATACTGCAAATGCACCACGAGAAAAAATTAAATAGTTATTATTTTGAAACATGTCTAAACTACCGTTAATAAAATTTCTTTAAAGAACCGATTGACACCCCTACTACTCGGTGATACAATGTACCTGTAATCAGCGATACTGAATAGCGAAAGCAAGAGCTTTCATCCGCTATTCGGTTCATTTTTCCACCGGTACTAAGTTATACAGAATATTAGTCAGACAGAATAGTTTGGAAAATGATTGAGGTGAAGGAGAAGAGCCATGAATTTCTGGGACAAAATCACAGGCAATGACATGACGAGAGAATTTAAAGGGTTTGAAGCGCGGGCTCAAAAGCTGCCGGCGGATTACCAAGCGGCATGGGAGAAAATTAAAACGAATCTTTGGCAGCACTCCGACTTCACCGGTCGCAACCTCATGCCCATCCTGGACGGTGCCCTGAGCTGGCTTGAAGAAACGGCGGCGGACGGTCAGCGCGTTCAAGAGGTACTGGGTGACGATATCCAAGGTTTCTGTTCAGCGCTGGCCGGCGAAGAAGGGGCCAAGTCGCTTCGTGACAAGTGGCGCGAGCAGCTCAACAAGAATGTCGCCAAAAAATTAGGGGAGCTGGAGGGAAAACATGAATATTCAAGAAATGCTCCAAGGTAAAAAAGAATGGCGGGCTCACGTCGCACGCGTTAAAGCACTCCCGCAGGATTATCAAATCGTTTATAACGAGATTCAGAAATATCTTTTTCGGGTCGGCCCCGTTGAACTCAGTATTGGGATCGGCTTGCTCTCGGGGATTGTGGATTTATTTGAGGAGGGCGCGAGTCTTGGGAAAGGAGTCCTCGAGGTGACGGGGCGCGACGTTGCGGCTTTCTGCGACGAACTCATCAAAGGCTCCAAAACGTACACCGATATCTACGAAGACTCCGTTAACCAGGCAATGAACAAGGCCACGAAAAAGGTTACCGACAAAATGAAGTAAAGGGTGCAGATTATGGACAATTTAACTGAAATGCTGAAGGGTTCGCTGGAAGGGTGCGTCTTGGAAATCATCAGCCGCCGTGAAACGTACGGTTACGAGATTACCCGGCGCCTGAACGAGCTGGGGTTTTCCGAAGTCGTGGAAGGGACGGTTTATACCATCCTTGTGCGATTAGAGAAGAAAAATCTGGTGAATATCGAAAAGAAACCGTCGGATATGGGACCGCCCCGCAAGTTCTATACCCTGAATGAGGCTGGCCGCCAAGAGCTCGCCTCGTTTTGGAAAAAATGGGATTTCCTATCGTCAAAAATCAACGCTTTGAAGTCCAATTAGCTTCATAAGATATTCCGAACCCTAATTGGAACATCCCATGAAGTTCAACCCAAAGGAGGAGAAGCAACATGTTGGAAATGTTCAAAAAATTAATCGGTGATAAGAAAGAATACAAGATGATGATGGCAAGGGTGGAGGCACTGCCGGAGGACTACCAGTATGTGTTTAAGAAAATCCAAAACTATATGTGGAATTTCTCGGCGGGTAACGGGATGGATATGCTGCACATGCAATACGAATTAGTCGATTTGTTTGAAGCCGGCGCGGCGGAAGGAAGACAGGTGCTGGAGATCACCGGGGAAGACGTGGCGTCGTTTGCCGATGGCCTCGTGGCCAATGCGAAAACCTACTTCGCTAAATATCGGGAAGATCTGAATCAAAGCATTCTGGAGCGATTAAGAAAAAAATAAAACTTGGTCGGATCATACCGTAGATCAAACCGACTGAATGGCTGGTTCCGAATGGATACTTCCACCTTTGCTATTCAGTTTTATTTTAGTCAGGTAGTAAGTGATACGTGTTACCAGTGTTACTAAATAGTTGATTATAGGAGGAGAAAAAAGATGGGTAATGCAGCGATTTCCGTAAAAGGACTTAAAAAATCATTTAAAGACAAGGAAGTCTTGGAGGGAGTGGATTTTGAGGTGCGGCGCGGCGAAATTTTCGCGCTGCTGGGCTCCAATGGAGCGGGCAAGACGACGACGGTCAACATCCTCTCGACGCTGATGAAGCCCGATGGCGGAGAAGCAAGTGTTTGCGGCTCTGACGTCCAACGTCAACCGGATCATGTTCGCCAGAGCATCAGCCTGACCGGGCAGTTTGCAGCTATAGACGGCATGCATACAGGAAGGGAAAATCTGATAATGATCGCCAAGCTGCGGGGAGTTTCCCATCCCGCTCAAGTCGCCGACAATCTGCTTGCTAAATTCAGCCTGACCGATGCGGCGGGCCGCCGGGCGGACCAGTATTCCGGCGGGATGAGGCGCCGGCTTGACATCGCCATGAGCCTGATCGGGAGTCCGGCAGTCATTTTTCTCGACGAACCGACGACAGGACTTGACCCCGAAGCGCGGATTGAAGTCTGGAATACCGTCAAGGAACTTGCCGGCAGCGGAACGACCATCATGCTGACGACCCAGTACCTGGAGGAAGCCGAACAACTGGCGGACCGGATCGCCATCCTGCATGGGGGAAAAATCATCACGACCGGTACCCTTGCCGAACTCAAAGAGATGTTCCCGCCAGCGAAAGTGGAGTACGTTGGGAAGCAGCCGACTTTGGAGGAAATCTTCCTCGCGATCATCGGCAAAAGGGAGGAGAAGTAAATGACAAGCAAAACAGGGGTATTACTAGGACGTTTAATGCGCAATATCATGCGCAGCCCGGATACGATTATCACGGTAGCGATTACGCCAATTGCGATGATGCTGTTATTTGTTTACGTATTTGGCGGCGCCATAGAGTCAGGTACGGACAATTACGTCAATTATTTATTGCCGGGAATCTTGCTGATGGCGATTGCATCCGGCATCTCTTACACGGCTTTCCGGCTGTTTGGGGATATAAAGAGCGGGTTGATGGCGCGTTTCATCACCATGCCGATCAAGCGCTCGTCGGTATTATGGGCTCATGTATTGACATCGCTTGTTTCCAATGCGCTCACTGTCGTGGTGGTTTTTCTCGTTGCGCTTTTGATGGGCTTTCGTTCAAGCGCCGGTATCCTGGAATGGCTCGCGGTAGCCGGGATCCTCGGATTGTTTACGCTGGCGCTGACCTGGCTGGCGGTCATTCCCGGCTTGACAGCAAAGACAATGGAAGGGGCAACGGCCTTCTCGTACCCGTTGATATTCTTGCCGTTTATCAGTTCGGCCTTTGTCCCTACCGAAACCATGCCTAAAATTGTTCGGGTGTTCGCCGAGAACCAGCCCGTGACTTCCATCGTGAATGCGATTCGTGCTCTCTTGTATGGAGGATCGGTTGGCAGCGAAATCTGGACCGCGCTTGCCTGGTGCGTCGGCATTATGATCATCGCCTACTTCTTCGCCAGCAGAGTATTCAAAAGCAAGTTAGGGTAAGCCTCAATCGCTTATCCCAACGCGAGGCAGAAGGTGTTGCTATTTCGGTTCGCCCATGCCATTCTTTTCCTATCTTAAAAGAACGGAGGGTTACGTGGGATTGATTGGGGGGCAGCCTCCTAATCAATTGGGCAGCATTTGCTGCATAACAGGAACTTATTCTGGAGATCGTAGAGAGGGCCGATATTTCGGACGGCGAAACGTTGATTTAGTGGTATAATAGGCGTATCTGCAAAGGGTACTGATGAATTTGCAACTGCAGTTGAGAAAATTGCGCATAACGTTTCCAATAAGATATTTGAGAGCGATGGACCTGTTTATTTAGAGGATGGATTATGGGCTGAAGAATTGACATACGATGAAATGATTCAGAAAATAGCTATAAATAGAAATGAATCTATAGAAAATGTTAGAAGAAATATAAGCAAAAATGAACCCTCCTTAATGGCTGATGATCATATTTTCTATGTACATTTTTATTTTACTTTGGAAAAAAGGACGGGAACCGTGGAATTATTAGTGAATAAACTCATTAGCAGTATTCTGCAAATCCTTCTTTTTGCCGCCATTCCATTGATTTGGTGGGCTGTATCATCGAGAAGGCAAACCTCCTTCTGGAACTGGATCGGGTTGAAGAGAATCGGAGAAGCCAAAGGCAAGGGCCTGTATGTATGGATGGGGGCAGTGATTGTTGGATTTCTCCTGCTGTCGCTGTTGATCCTTCCCTTGGTATCGGGGTCTGACACGGCCGCCTCGGAGTTTAATGGTCTGGGAATCGCCGCCTTGCCTGCCGCATTGGTATATGCCTTCTTTAATACGGCGCTGCCGGAGGAGATTATTTTCCGGGGATTTTTGTTAAAAAGATGCTCGGCAAAGCTTGGATTTCCCATCGGAAATGCGATTCAGAGTCTATTGTTCGGATTGATGCACGGAGTCATGTTTTTTGCAATCACCGGCGCCCTTACGGCTTTGTTGATTATTATTTTCACAGGAGCCATCGGCTGGTTTATGGGGATGATCAATGAAAAGAAGGCGAATGGATCGATTCTTCCGAGCTGGCTGATTCATGGCATTGCCAATACATTCTCGGCGTTAATGGCCATGTTTTTGATTTTCTAAGCTGAAGAATCATAACCACCCGTTGGACGGGTGGTTTGCTCTTGTGGGAGGATAAACCCCTGTTTCCAAGCTGCGCCTGCTGGTTGCTTCAGCTCATTAAGCCTATTCTGACTGATTGCTGGATCACCTTGTCGATGAATTGTAGAACATACAACTAAAACCTCATCATTTCCAAATTTCACAGGTTTAAGTGTACCACCTACAGCTAAAAGTCTGTTTTTTTTCAGAAGGGCTGAGTTTTTGCGAATCTAACTGCACTCTATACACCTATTTTTAAATGCAGAGCCAGAGTCCAGTAATTAGGTGTACCTTTTACACTTAAACCGCCGCCCTAGGTTGAATATAAACTGGAGTAAAGATCTTGTTGGCAACCAAGAACTATAGTCTAGCTCACACGAAGTGGATGTGCAAACCCAGTTTAACTGGGAAGTGGAAGTGACAAATAACAATGAGCCTGAACAGATTTGTGGTCAGGCTAGCGTCTTTAGGCGCAGTTTGGCAACAAGGGGTTATACCCCAAGAGCAAACCACCCGTTGGACGGGTGGTTATGATTATGGCAACTTCCAATGATTATGCGGCTTGAGCGGGTATCGTTTCGCACTTCGCTTCGGAAGCGCCGCGTTTTTTGACGAAGGTGCCGCTTTTGTGTATCCTTTGTATTTCCGTCACACATTACTGAATATCCGACTATAAATGAAGACGATTGTATCAGTGCCCTCCGTTTATAATGGAGAAAAGACCTCGCTTTCCGGGAGGGGTTCCATTCATGTACAAGTTGATCATCGTCGACGATGAATATTCGACCCGTAACGGGCTAAAAGTGTGCATCAACTGGCTTGAATACGGTATTGAAGTTATCGGCGAGGCCGAGAACGGGATGAAGGGATTGGCGCTGGCCCAAAGCTGCCGGCCTGATATCGTGCTAACGGACGTCAAGATGCCCGGGATGGATGGCATCGAAATGGTCAGACGGCTGAGGGAAGTCATGCCCGAAATCAAGATCGTCTATATCAGCGGCTACGACGACATCGCTTACCTAAAGTCGGCAATAAAGATGGACGCAGTGGATTACATCCTGAAACCGGTCAACCTGGATGAACTGACGGCCGTCGTCGAGAAAATCATGGACATGTCCAAGCGCGAAGAGAGAGCCAATGACCTGCTGCAGCGGATGAGCACCAAGCTGCAACAGAGCATCCCGCTGCTGAAAGAGAAGTTCTTGATCCAACTGATCCGGGACGGTAATCCGGATCGCGCCCAGATCGAGAGGCGAATCGACTTCCTGGAGCTGCGGCTGTCGTACGACGCTTCTTATTGCGCGCTCATCATCCGCATCGACAACGCAATTACCGTGTTCGAAGCGATGTCGGAGCAGAACACGCAACTGATCTCGTTTGCGATCCAGAACATTTGCCAGGAACTGGTCGATCAGCGGACGTCGGGCTATGCCTTCGAAAATCGCCGCGGCGAATACGTGCTCATCATCGCTTTACCGGAGACGTTGGGAGAAGATATCCTCCTTCCGTTCGTCGAGGAATTGACGAGTAGCCTGCACGGGTTCCTAAAACGGCTGGCGGAGATTCACCTGACGATCGGCATCGGCGGCAGCGCCGCGCACCTGGGCCAATTGACTGAAAGCTACCAGACGGCCGCGGAAGCGATCGAACGCAAGTTATTCCTCGGCCGGAACCAGGCAGTCATGTATGACGCAATGGCGGCCAGCAAGGACGTGGACTACCGGCGCATCAACGAGTTGCTGGCGGCGATCGCGTCCGTGCTCAAGACAGGCGACGCGGAACAGATCGAGCAGTTGCTGGAGGCGATATTTCGAGAACTGATCCTCAGTCGCGGGATCAGCTATAAGGATTGTCAGCGGATCTGCTTGCAGGTTCTGCTCGTCGCCTCACAATTTCTGTCCGAATTCGGCCTTCGCACCGGCCTCCAGAACGGCGAAGAATCCGAAGTGTGGGAGCAACTGCTTAAGTTGGAGACGCTGGACGAGATGAGCCGTCATATAAAGCATTATTTGTTTTCGATCTGCCGCCAGGTAGAGACAAAGTCGTTCAAGAAGGACCATGACGACGTCATCGGGAAGATCATCCGAATCATCGGCGAGCGTTATGCGGAGAACTTGACGATTTCGGATATCGCACAGCGGGTTTATCTGGCCAAAACGTATATCTGTCTGCTCTTCAAGCAGGAGACGGGGGAGACCATCAATGAATATATCACGAGAGTTCGGATGGAGAAGGCGAAGGAACTGCTCAAGGAGACGGACAAGAAGCTGGCGGACATCAGTCAGGCTATCGGCTATGTAGAACCGAGCTATTTCACGAAGCAATTTCGCAAATACACGGGCATGACGCCAAGTGATTACAGGGACATTCATCGGAGGTAATGATCATGAGAGAACGTTGGCGGGGCAAAAGCTGGGCGACGCTCGGCGACAGTATTACTGCTGCAAACGGCTATCAGCCGCTGGTTTCGCAAGCGCTTGCATTCGAGCGAGTCGGCAATTATGGCCAGAGCGGCTGTCCGATGACGGCGGGCAGCGACAGGGACGAAGGGGCGACGGTTTATATGGGCGAGCGCCTGGAAAGGACCTACGACTGCGTCACTATCTTCGCAGGCACGAACGACTACCGTCTGGGTATGCCTCTCGGCGACCTTCGCCCGGTCGGTCAGGCGCCCTTTGATATCCGTACCTTTTGCGGCGCCTATCAGACGCTTGTCGAAGGCTTGCTGGCGCGCAATCCTTTATGCCGTCTGAATCTCTGGACACCGCTGCAGCGGGACAAGGATGGCTTTGACGGCGAGCGGCGCAACGGCCAAGGTGCCTTGCTGGCGGAATACGCGGCGGCCGTTGTCCTGCTCGGAAAAGCATACGCTTTGCCCGTGCTGGATTTACACGCACAAAGCGGTTTCAATAAGCTGACGCTGGACGTGCTGACAAGCGATCGGCTGCACCCAAACGAGGCGGGCCACCGGCGGATCGCCGATCTGGCCATCCCATTCCTGGCGGCGCTCTGATATCGGAAGAGAGGCGGTGCACCAGCGATGGGCGTGGTTCGCAAATTCCGTCTGCTGTGGGCGGAGTGCAGAAGGACAATTATCCTCTATTTGCTTATTGTATTACTGCCGGCCGGCGTGCTGTTGCATTACTACTTCCAACGGTCCGAGGACATTTTTGAGCGGCAAGTTACGGAGTCTATTCTGAATTCGATCCGTCAGGTTAAGATCAACTTAGATTACCGCTTGTCCAAAGTCGACGAGATTTCCGACGCGCTGATCTTGAACACGGATCTGTACGACCCGTTGGCTGGCGATCCGCTGGCAGGCACGCATTACAGCCAGGTTCAGGAGGAGGCCAAGCTGGGCAATCTGGTTCGCAGCCTGCAGGGCAATGACATTCGCAAGATCAAGCTGTATGTTAATCCCGATAAAATGTACGCTCGCGAGCACGTCAACTTTTTTAGCCTCGACGAAGCCAAGGAGGAGCCATGGTACGGGCAGGTGATGAGGAGCAATGGCGGCGTGTACTGGATTCCCACCCGAACAGTCTCCTACCTCGGATCGCCGGGCTCGGTTCGGATTGTCTCCTCCGCCCGCATCATCCGGGATCCTGGCAATTACGCTCGAATTGTCGGCATTCTGGAGCTGGACGTACCGGAGGCCAACCTGTCGGCCATTCTCGCGCAGGCTGAGTATCAGGAGTCGAATCGCACGATGTATGTCGTCGATGGCGACGGCTTCATTATATCCCAGACGCAGGAGGATCTGATCGGCACGCGGCTGCTGCAGCCGGATATGTTCAACACGGTGCGGGATCAGGCTTCGGGCATTCGGCGCATGACGATCGGCGACGAGGCTTATTATATGATTTTCGACACGTTGGATGAGAACGGATGGAAGGTCGTCTCGCTGTTGCCCGTTCGCCTGATCAACCGGACGAATGCGGACTTCAACGTCGGCTTTTCCATTGTTCTGAGTTTGTCTCTGATGCTGCTGGTCATCTTGGGCGCGTTCCTCGTATTTGCGAACGTCAACCGCAGCATGATCGCGAGACTGCGGCACATCACCGAACAGTTGAAGGAGCGGGGCGCGGTGGTGATCGAGGAGGGACTTCCAAGGCGCCGCGGCGTGGTTATTCAGTTGGAGAAAAGCGTGACGCACATGCTGAGCACGCTGCAGCAACTGCTGGAGGACAACTATCGGACAAAGGAAAAGGAGAAAGAAGCGCAGATGCGGGTGCTGCAGGCGCAAATCAACCCCCACTTCCTCTATAATGCGCTCGATACGATCAACTGGATGGCGCTGACGAAAGGGGCAAAGGACATCAGCCGGATGCTGCAAATGCTTGCGCAGTATTTCCGGCTGAGCCTGAGCAAAGGCAAGGATATCGTCACGCTGGAGGAAGAAATGAACCTCGCGAAGGCATATCTCGAGATCCAGAAGCAGCGGTTCCACAGTTTCGAATACGAGATGGTGTATCCTGATTCGCTGGCCGGACGATTACTGCCGAAGCTGATCGTGCAGCCGATCATCGAGAACGCGATTTTACATGGTATACAGAACGAGGACGGCCATCAAGGCTGCATCCGGCTGGAAGTCTTCGAGCAGGGAGGCGGCTTCGTCATCCGCGTCGCCGACAACGGCACGGGCATGAGCGAGGATAAGGTGCGTGAACTGTTCGCAAGTTTCTCGTCGCTGCCGACCTCGACGTCCAGCTACGGATTGTACAATGTCTGGGAACGGCTACGTCTGTATAGCGGAGGTGCAGGTTGCTTGAACGTTACGTCCATGCCTGGCGAAGGAACGACGGTCAGCCTGACGTTTCCGGACGGGCCACCGCCGCCGCATAGAGTTCAGTGATTTGATCCGTTCTCTCCGAGTACTCACTCGGGGAGGGCGTTTTTTTTTGTTGTATGCCGCGGGTGATACCTGAAGATTCGACCAGCGCAGCTGAATGCTGTACCTCACGCGCCGTAATTTCGTTCGGCTAAAATGAAAGCGTAACCTTCATCGGAAAGGAGGAGGAGAGGGATGAAAGGCCAAGCGGGCTGGCTTTCCCAGATTCGTCGCAATTATGATTTATATCTGCTGTTAATACCGGGCCTCGTTTTTTTGGTGATTTTCAAATACACACCGATCTACGGCCTAGTCATCGCCTTCCAGAATTTCAACATCTTCAAGGGTATCGGGGGAAGCGAGTGGGTCGGTCTTCAACAATTCGAGCGCTTGTTTCATTCCGCGGATTTTGGCCTCATTATGGCAAATACGCTGCTCATCAGCTTGTACAAAATCGTCTTCCTGTTCCCGATCCCGATCATCATCGCGGTGCTACTGAACGAAGTCGGCAGAATGTGGTTCAAACGGTCGATTCAGACGATTATCTATCTGCCGCATTTCCTGTCCTGGGTCGTAATCGCGGGGCTGTTCGTCAACATCCTGTCACCGTCCACCGGGATCGTCAATAGTATCATCGGCTGGTTCGGCGGAGAGCCGGTGAACTTCTTCATGGACAACCATTATTTTCGCAGTGTTCTCGTCGCTACGGCAGGGTGGAAGGAAACAGGATGGAACGCCATCATCTTCATCGCAGCCATTGCCGGTCTCGATCCAGAGCTGTACGAGGCGGCCAGGCTCGACGGCGCCAGCCGCGTGCGTCAGATGCTCCACATCACGCTGCCCGGCATCTCTACGACGATCGTCCTTATGCTCATCCTTCGCATCGGCGGCGTGCTGGAAGCGGGAACCGAGCAAATCCTGCTGATGTATAACCCAACTGTATACGAAACGGGGGATGTCATCGGCACTTACATTTACCGAATGGGGTTGACTTCCATGGAATACAGCTTCTCCACCGCGGTCGGGTTGTTCGAGTCGGTGATCGGCTTCATCCTGGTCATCGGCGGCAATCAGCTGTCTAAGCGGATCACAGGTAAGAGCATCTGGTGACGAGAGGAGGTGAAAAAAAGATGACCCAATCGCGCAGCCGGCCCTTTTCCGAAGCAATCTATGTATCGATCGTCTACGTCATCTTGGCCGGCACCGGCATTCTTTGCCTCTTCCCGTTCGTAAATGTGCTGGCCAAATCGCTCAGCGCTAACTGGGCGATTGTCTCGGGGAAGGTCGGGCTCTGGCCGATCGACTTCAACCTGAAGAACATCGGATTCGTCATCGACGACAACATGTTCCAGCGAGGGTTTCTGATCTCGGTCTCCCTGACCGTCGTCGGTACGTTGGCTTCGGTCGTCATGACGGCGGTCTCCGCTTATCCTTTATCAAAGAAGCATTTGCCGGGCATCAAGTTTGTACTGCTGCTATACATCTTCACGATGTTGTTCAATGGGGGACTCGTCCCTAATTACCTGCTTATTAAAAACTTAGGATTGATGAACAATCTGATGTCGCTCGTGCTGCCGGCGCTGATCAATGTCTTTAATCTGTTGCTGATGAAAAATTACTACGAAAGTCTGCCGGAGAGCCTGGAAGAATCGGCCAAGCTGGACGGCGCCAGCAACCTTCGCATTGTACTGCGCATCATCATTCCGCTCTCGGCGCCTGTGTTCGCCACAATCAGCTTGTTCTATGCCGTCTCCTTCTGGGGCGACTGGTTCCATCCCATGTTATATTTGAATGATCCGGCCTTGAAGCCGCTGCAGCTTTACATGCGGGATGTCGTGCTTCAAGCATCGAATGAGAACCTGCTGAACCAAGACAACGACTTGCTGCTGAATGTGTCGCCCGAAGGCATTCGCAACGCAACAATCATCGTATCAACGATCCCGATTCTGCTCGTTTATCCGTTCCTGCAAAAGCACTTCATCAAAGGGATTCTCATCGGCTCTGTCAAAGGATAATCGGCCTTAGCGGCTCGAAGACGGAATAATCTCTTGGCGGGCTGACCTCATTCCCGGAACGGCAAGGGTTATTTATAATTACTTACAATATGGAGGGGTTCAAATGTCGAGGAAAAAATGGTTCGCTGCGGCTGTCATGCTGCCGCTGGTTTTCTCCGTTCTCCTGGCCGGATGCGGAGGCGGGGGAGGAGGCAATAACGAAGGCGGGAACGCTGCGGCAGAGGACAAGCCGACGTTGAAGCTGCTGCGTAATTACATGGCCGACGATTACAACTCGTATCCGGTCAATCAATTCCTGGAGGAGGCGACCGGCTACAAGCTGCAGAACGATATGCTGCCCCAGGAGAATCCGGACGACAAGCTGAACCTAATCATGGCTTCCAACTCGGATTATGATCTGGTGGATGCCATGAACAAGCAGGTATACTTCAACTTCGCCCAGAATGGCGCACTGACGGACTTGACTCCGCTTATCGACCAATACGGGCCAAACATCAAGAAGGCGGTCTCACCGAAGAGCTTCGCGGGCGTAACGGTCGACGGGAAAATTTACGGGATTCCGACGCTGAACGTCTCCTACGTTCGCTCCGGCTTATTGATCCGCACCGACTGGCTTGAGAAGGCCGGCAAGAAGATGCCAACGACGCTGGACGAATTTGTCGATGTCTTGAAAGCGTTTAAGGACCAGGATCCGGGCGGAAACGGCGCGAACAACATTCCGATGACGATTGATGCCATCGGATTGCTGGACAACCTGACGGGTGCTTATGGGATCTTCGGATCATGGACCGATGTGGACGGAAAGCTGGTGAACGTTGTCGATCACCCTGGACTCAAGGACTATATAACTTTCATCCGGAATCTTTACGACCAAGGATTGATAGACAAGGAATTCGCTACAAACAAGTCGGCTACCGCCGCAGAGAAGTTCACCAGCGGCCGGGCCGGTATCTATCTGTCCATCTGGTCGTCGATTCCCAGTTTTGACGAAGCGCTTCAAAAGAATGTGCCGGGCGCAACCTACCAATTCATTCCTCCTCTAAAGGGGCCTAACGGACAAAGCGGATTTACCGAGATCGGCGGCTTTAATAAGATTACGTTCGTCCCCAAATCAGCCAAACACCCGGAGGATGCGATTAAGCTGGTTAATGCCATGCTGGATCCGAATACGTTCAAGGAACTGTTCATTGGCAAAGAGGGCGAGACGTATACGATGGAGAACGGCAATTACATGCCGATCGATCCCGCATTCTTCGATGATCGCGCCCAATCCAACAACTTCGTCATCGGGATGGATGAAGCGAACTTCGTCCAGTACTGGCAGGCACGCCTGCAGAAGAGCAAGCCGATGTTCGACAACTACAAGATCATCAACTCGGTTCCCCAGGATCAGATTCATATGGACCCGCTCGCCTTCGCGTCGTACTTGCCGAAATACTCGGCGAACAGCGTCAAGCTGGGTACACTCGTCAACGATGGCCTGATCAAAATGATCGTGGACGGTGTGTCCGACAATGCGATCGCCGATCTGCAGAAGGCATGGAGGGACGCAGGCGGTCAGGATGTAGAGAAGGAAGTGAACGACTGGTACGCAAGTCAACAATAAGAAAGATCCGGGGCTTCGCCTTGACGGCGAGGCCTCGCCTTTCAAGAGAGAGGAAGCTGACCGATGTTTATGGAATCTTCAATGGACCCGCTGCGTTCAGCGCCGGTCGTCCGGCGCTATGCCGGCAATCCGGTGCTAGCGCCCCATCAGGTACCCTATGGTCCGGCCATGGTGTTCAATGCCGGAGTGGCCAAATATGAAGGCCGCTATGTGATGGTGTTCCGCAACGATTACGGCGATGCTTCGATCGAGCAGGTTGCACCCGGTCATACGACCAATCTGGGCCTGGCGTTCAGCCGAGACGGCATTCATTGGGACGTACAGCCGAAGCCTTGCTGGCAATGGCATGACGAAGAAACCGTGCGCGTGTACGACCCCAGGTTGACTGTCATCGACGGCAAGGTGTACGTTTGCTTCGCCGTGGATACCCGCCACGGCTTGCGTGGAGGCATCGCGTCGACGGAAGACTTCGAGACGTTTGACGTACTTTCCTTGAGTGTGCCGGACAATCGCAACATGGTGCTGTTCCCCGAAAAGGTGAACGGCCGCTACGTCCGATTGGAGCGGCCGATGCCCGTCTACTCGCGGGGCGGGCGCGACCGGTTCGACATCTGGCTGTCGTCGTCCCCGGACTTGATCTACTGGGGACAAGCTTCCCTGGTACTCGGCGTTGAGGATGTCGGCTTCGCCAATGACAAGATCGGGCCGGGAGCCCCGCCCATCCGTACGCAGCATGGCTGGCTGACAACGTTCCACGCGGTCGAGATCGATCCGCAGCGGGGCAAGAATGGCTGGGAAGCAGCCTGGACCAAGCGGTACAGCGCCGGCCTCATGCTGCTCGATGCGGACGATCCGAGCCGGGTTGTCGGGAGGTACGACGGGCCGCTGCTGGCGCCCGAAGCGCCTTACGAGACGGCAGGCGGCTTTCGCAATGATGTTATTTTCCCGGGCGGCATGATCTTGGAAGACAATGGCGAAGTCAAGATTTATTATGGCGCGGCCGACACCGTGGAATGCTTGGCTACCGCACATGTAGACGATTTGGTCCGGCTTTGTCTGGAAGGCAGCAAACAAGCCGAAGCCGGGAGCGAAAGGAGGCCGTTAGAGCGATGATTTACGACCTGGTGATTTACGGCGGCACCGCGGCAGGCCTGGCCGCCGCAGTTCAAGCTCGCCGCATGGGAATGAACCCGATTGTCCTCGAGCCATCCCGCAGGCTGGGAGGCTTAAGCAGCGGCGGGCTGGGTGATACGGACTTCGGCGACAAGTCGGTGATCGGCGGCCTGTCACTGGAGTTCTACAAGCGCGTCGGCCGGAAGTATGGTTCGGACGAAGCGGTCTGGATGTTTGAGCCGAAGACGGCGCTGTCCGTCTTCGAGGATTGGGTGGCGGAATACGGCATCGAGGTTCGGTACGGCGAAAGGCTCGGTCCGGTCGATCCCGTCGTGAAGCGCGGCAATCGGATCGAATCGATCCGGTCGGAGTCCGGGCAAACGTATGCCGGCAGAATGTTCATGGACGCTGGATACGAGGGTGACCTCATGAAAGCGGCGGACGTCTCGTATGCATTAGGCAGAGAGCCGAACAGCCGGTACGGGGAAACGTACAACGGCATTCAGACTGCGGTTGCCGTCAAGAACCAGTTGCCCCGGGGCATCGATCCGTATGTGGTGCCGGGCGACCCGGCGAGCGGATTGCTGCCCGGCGTCAATCCCGGTCCCGGGGGGCCGGACGGCGGAGGCGACGACAAGGTCCAGGCGTACTGCTACCGGATGTGCCTGACGGACGCGCCGGACAACCGAGTCTTCGTGGAACAGCCGGCAGGCTACGACGAACGGGACTACGAGCTGCTGTTCCGCGCCATCGAACAGGGCGAGGACGTATTCTTCAAACTGCGGATGGTGCCAAACCGGAAGACCGATTCCAATAATGACAGGGGATTCTCGACGGACTTCATCGGCTGCAACTATGCCTATCCGGAAGCCTCTTATGCCGAGCGGGAGGCAATTGCGGCCGCCCACGAGCGCTATCAGCGCGGCTTGATTTGGACGCTGCAGCACCACCCTCGTGTGCCGGAAGCCATTCGTGAATTTTATAAGCCGTGGGGGCTGCCGCTCGACGAGTTCACGGAGAACGGTTGCTGGACACCGCAGTTGTACGTCCGGGAAGCCAGACGGATGGTGAGCGGTCTGGTTATGAACGAAAATCATATTTTCCTGCGTTCTCCCATCGCCGATCCCGTCGGTCTCGGCTCCTACACGATGGATTCTCACAATGTGCAGCGGCATGTCGGTCCGGAAGGAGACGTCCGGAACGAGGGAGATGTGCAGATCAAGCTGAATTCACCTTACCCGATCAGCTACCGATCGATTGTACCGGAGGAAGAGCAATGCGCAAACTTGCTTGTCCCCGTCTGCCTGTCGGCCTCGCATATTGCGTACGGCTCCATTCGGATGGAGCCGGTGTTTATGGTGCTGGCCCAATCCGCGGCGACCGCTGCGGCGCTGGCGCTCGAGGCCGGCATCGCGGTGCAGGCGGTGCCGTATGACAAGCTGCGTGAGCGATTGCTGCTGGACAATCAGGTAATCGGCTAAAAGTACTGCTTATAGGATGCACAACACGAGTTGACGTTGATCGACTGACGTGGTCCCGAATACGCCCCAACGCCTTTCCTGACGGAGAGGCGTTTTCTTTAGGCTTTAGCCAGTTGAGCACGCGAAGCGTGGGAAACAAAAAACCACCCGCTATGCGGGTGGATGGATCGAGGGTTTGACCACCAAGACCTTCCCGATAAAATTGAGATGTTCAGGCTCAATTGAAAGGAGGGGGTATTATGTGAGTACAGTGGGGTTGAATGAAGCCACCGTAGCAAAGTACATTCGTGAACAAGAAGCACACGGCCAAGCGATGGATAAGCTGAGTGTAAAAGAATATGAAGATCCATTCAGCGAAAAAAGGAACAAAAAGAAGTAACCCAGTTTAACTGGGATTAAATGAAAAAAGGGAACCAGCCTCTGCCCCGCAGGGATCAAGACCGGAACACCTTGGTTTGCAGCAGCTGTAATGCATCATGAACGGTCTCCAGCTCATGCTCTGTTAGATGAGCGATGTGCTGCTGGAAGCGGTGCTCCACGCGTTGGAAGGCTTCATCCATCAAAGCTTGTCCCTGCAGGGAGAGACGAATGTATTGCACCCTGCGGTCCTCAGCGGCCGTATCCTTCGTGCAGAGTCCCTTGTCCAGCAGCTTCCGCATTTCCCGGCTGGCGTTCGGCATCGAAAGATGCAGACAATCGCTGATTTCGCTCAGCGTTACCGGCTGACTCACGGCGATATATTCCATCATATTATACTGAACGGCTGTCAGATCATGACCCCGCAGGTCCTTGGTCATTCCATGCTTCACCTCATGCACCGCTGTCGTAAATGCGACGAATTGTTGAAATAATTGATGACGATCCATGTGCTCACCTCTGATTCAACATAACAAAATACATATCAATAAACAATTATCATTTGACAACTATATATAGAGTGATATGATTTAGTTATCAAATGATAATTAATGGGGTGAGGCGATATGAAGGTTTTGGTCATCTACTGCCATCCAAATCATCAAAGCTTGAGCTACGCTTTTTTGCAGCAGGTATTGCATGGAAGTGAAGGGAACGGCCGGATTTCCGAGGTGCAGGTGCTGGATCTGTATGAAGAGCGCTTCGATCCGGTATTAGTATTCCATGAGCACAAACGGCGCAGAGATATGCATAAGGATCCGGAGCTGGAACGCCATCGGGAACAATTAAAGTGGGCAGACAAGCTAGTCTTCATCTATCCGATCTGGTGGGGGAGACCTCCGGCTATGCTTCTTGGCTATATCGACCGGATGTTCGCTTCAGGCTTTGCTTATAGGGATCATGGCAAGCTGCTGCCTGAAGGTCTTCTGAAGGGAAAATCGGCAGTTTGCATTTCCGTGATGAAAGGGCCGACACTTTACCCGCTATTTTGGCTGAACAATGCTCATAAGATCCTCATGCGCAAGGCGCTGTTGCAGTATGTGGGGGTCCGAAAGGTCAAATTTTTTGAATTCGGAAATATGGAAAATGCCAAGGGCAATCATGCAAAGAAGCTTCAGCGAGTATTTGATTATTTCCAAGGGCTTGCGGGATAGGCTTTACCCCTTGATGTACGGTGTCATCGGGAGAGATCAAACCAGGAATGCAATTCGGGCTTTATCGCAGCGGAGTCATTCCGATGATGCCATTCCCCGCTTTGGATATCAACCGCGTAGTCCCTTTTCCAAGAGGAACAGTACCTGATGCATGTGCGAACGGCATAGCCGATATACGCCATTTCCTGCTCGGTCATGGTTGGATGTATAGAGACACGCACCCAGCCGGGCTTGCCGGTCAGATCGCCGCAGAGAATAGTCTCGGCCATCTGCTTGGAAGGCTCGGGGCCGATGCCGAGCAGATAGTGCCCATAAGTTCCGGCACAGGAGCAGCCGCCCCGGACCTGAATTCCGAAGCGGTCATTCAGCAGCTTGACCATCAGCGCGTAGGGTACGGACTGAGCAAGAAAGGAGACGATTCCGAGCCGGCGGCGTTCCTCGCCTCCGAGGATGGTTACCTCCGGAATAGCGCTTAATTGACGCAGCAGCAAGGATGTGAGCCTCCGTTCCCGCTCCTGAATCAGCGGGATGCCCATCTCTTCCTTAAGACGGATGCAGAGAGCCGCACGAATGGCTTGCATGACCCCCGGGGTCCCGCCATCTTCTCTGGATTCGGCATGGCCATTGTAGATCCAGCCGCCCCATGGATCCGTCCACAGCACGGTTCCCCCGCCGGGATGATCCGGCACACGGCCCTGGTGCAGCAGCCGGGCGTTCATGACCAGCACGCCGCTTGTGCCCGGACCGCCAAGGAACTTGTGGGGAGAGAAGACTATGCCATCCAGCCAGCCCAAGGGAGATTCCGCCGGATGCATGTCGATAGTTGTATAGGGAGCACTGGCGGAGAAGTCGATGAAGCACAGGCCGCCATAACGATGGAGAATCTCTGCCAGCTCGGTATAAGGGGTTTCGAATCCCGTAACATTGGAGCAAGCCGTGAATGCACCGATCAGAGGGCGGCCGGCATATTGCCTGGCAAGCCTTTCGAGGCAGGAAGGATCTACGCTGCCGTCGGGTGCCGGCGGAAGGCAGATGACATCGCCAATCGTCTCGGACCAGGAGATTTGATTGGAATGGTGCTCCATATGGGTGATGAAAATAACCGGGCGTTGGCTTACAGGAACAACGGAGTGCAGCGGTGCCGGGAGCTTCAATCCGAGCAGCCGCTGGAGCTTATTCACCGCGCCCGTCATTCCGGTGCCTGCAAACAGAATAATATCATGCTCTCCGGCGCGAACATGCTGCTTGATGATACGCTTCGCTTCCTCATAGGCCAGCGTCATTGTTCCTCCCGTAATATTGGATTGGGAGTGGGTATTGGCTGCATAGGGCCCGAAGTCCCTTAGCAAGACGGTCTCAATCGGCTCGTACAATCTTCCGCTGGCAGCCCAGTCGGCATACAGCAGCTGTTGCGGTCCGTAAGGGGAATTGAACCGGTGTCTGTGTCCGACAATATTTTCCCGATAATACGCAAAATCATTCATTTCTTGCCCTCCAAACATCTATCCTCACCATAGGGTACTCAGAGGAAGTGGGCGCGGTCTCTCCCATCTGAAAATTTTCTAAATTCGGCACATATTATAGGCCTGTTACAGGCCTGGTCAGCTGAGCGAAAGCGCGCAAAAAGGCCGCCCATCCGGCCAGTATGCTTTGTCAGCATTACTGGACCAGTTGAACAGCCCGCATGATAATGTTGGCTGGAGCGCGCAAGGACATAGAGCCTTTTTGTATGATATTCCATATAAAGACGGCTCTTTTCAAGCTATAAGCGGGAATTTTATATGGAAAATTGTATAACTTTTCGGTTTTTGGGTCCCAGTGCTTATTCTTTATACGACTTTTCGCACAACATGCATTGGTTGGATTGGCTTGGGAGACAACTTGTGCGGAAAATCGTATAAATCTCCTCGTACTTCATGCAGGCGTTCTGCCTGGAGAGGTCCTCCGCACCTTCACATCACGTGAAGCCCTGATTTTAAGGTTGAACCTTAAATAAACAGCTGGATATCCGACTGCAGCGCATCCTTCAGATAAGTCTGGGCATCTACGATCTCCAGCTCGGGAATCAGTTCCTCAGGCTTGAAGCCCATGATCTCAACCGACAGCTTGCAGGCATAGAACCGGATGTTCTTCTTCCGCGCGCCCTTCAGATAATGGATCAGCTTTGGCGCCTCGTTATCCTCGATCATCTCGGTCAGCATCAGCTTGCCGAGCCCTCCGAAATTCATTCGGGATAAGGGCAGCTCCTCCGGTCCTTTCGGGGTCATCCAGGACATCATTTTTTCGTAGACGGATTTGTCCTCGGTCGTCATCTTGTCCGGATCCCGAAGCAGCGTCAGGCCCCAGAAAGCAAAAAACATCGTGACATCCACTTCAATATCCTTCGCCGCATTTGCCAGAATCAGCCCGGCCATCGCTTTGTCATACTCCCCGCTAAACATCAGCAGGCTCATCTTTTTGTCCGTCATCAAGGATCGCCTCCATATCTATGCTCGATAAGCATAGTATGGATTCACTGGCACAGCCTATGCAGGTTCACGGAGTCGACATACTTTATGGCCTGCATTTTAATAGGCTGTTCAAAAAGTCATCTGACACGGACTTTAATAGACCCGGCGGGCTGTCACGAACCTCTCCTTCCACGAGGCGGAGAATTCCTCCAGCTTAACGCCGTACTTCACGGAATACGTATGGAGTATCTGATTGTCGCCCGCATAAATGCCGACATGTCCGATCTCAAGCCCCCGTGCGCCGAAAAAGAGCAAATCTCCTTTTTGCAAATCGCTGAGAGCGACTTCTTGTCCCTGGGTAGCCTGGTCATAGGACACCCGAGGCAGCTCGATATCCAACACCTCGCTGAAGACGCGCTTCACAAATGACGAGCAGTCAAAGGTACTTGTCTGATCCGGGGAGGCGCCGAACTCATAAGGTGTGCCGAGATAAGTCATTCCGTAAGCGATCAATTCATTTGCCTGCTGCTCCCGCAACGTTGCACTGGAATAATCGCTGTATTTCGGCTTGGCGGAAATATAGCCTGTCCGCTGGTCCTGCGTGCGCACCTCCAGCCACAATGCGCCGGCCTCCCGCATCACCTGGATCTTCTCCCCCTTCGGGAGCATCTCTCCAACCGTCTCGCTTGCGGCATCCGGCGCGTTCCTCAGGTTGACGCCCCACTGGATCGTAGCATTTACCTCGATCGGAGAATAAATCCGGACGGCGCGTGCCGCCTCGTCCCAATCCACCTTGCTGCCCAGCGATTCGCTGACGAAGCGCAGCGGAACCAGCGTGTATCCATCGGCAATTCGCCCGGGAACAGCAAGCTGCATCGCTTGCCCGTTGAGGTCGGCCGTGCTGTCGCCAATCCGGTAGATGAGCTTGGTATTCGCCTTCTCTGCTGTCACGGTCTTGGTGGTGCCGTCCCAGGACAACTTGGCGCCCTGCGCCTCGAATAGACTGCGCATGGGTACCAGCACAGACCCGTCGACCATGCGGGGGGCGATTTCCGTCTGCAGCTTGCTGCCGTCCAGATAGACGGCTACGGCAGAGGCAGCCTCCGTGCCCGAGGGGGCTGCAGCTTCAGCGGCCAAGGCCGGCATCGCCGGAGCCGAAGCTAATATAGCAGCCGCCAAGCTGGAGGCCAGCACCGCCTTGCGTGTGTGTCGAAGATATGTAGGAATCATATATACATCACCTTTATGCCAAATTTAGTTATATAAGGTTAAACGCAGGGAGACTCACTTTAGTTGTGGGGGAAAATGTATCCAATTGACGAAAATGCTCGAAAAAGCTAGAAGGGATAAGTCATCCTGTTTCGGGGCATCTTAAGCCCAAACACATAAAGGAGGGTTCCCATTGTCGAGAAGAAGCCGTAGATATGCCGTTCCGGGATCGGAACGCGGCATGCAAGCCTTCAAGGCGGAAGTGATGAAACAGGAGGGCTACCGGGTAGATCCGAATAGGCCGGATGACGTGAAGTATGAGGTAGCCAAAGAGCTGGGCGTTCCCCTTCGTACGGATGGGGAGAACGGAGAACTGACCACGGAAGAAGCGGGACAGATCGGCGGACGAATCGGGGGCTCCATGGTTCGCGAGATGGTCAGAATGGCACAGGAGCAGCTGTCCGGGCGGAAGCAGAAGCCTTAGGATGCAAAAGATGACTCATTTTCTGGCATCATCAGATTAGAAGTGTTTGGCAACAGTATACAACCGCAAAATACCCGCCGGAAGGGCGGGTATTTGTGCGTGCGGATCATGGGCGGCATGCCTTATTGCTGGCGTTGGCTATGCAGAACCAGATGCAGCAGCCAGCCGATCAGCCCTGTGACAGCACCAGTGACAGCGCCGGTCACCAAGCTGCTGATAAGCATGAAGCCTCTCATCAGAACCGCCTGTAATGCCGGGGCCATTCCGCTTAGATTGCCGCCCAGCACCGGCGGGGTATCGAAGGCGAATACCCAGAGTACAAGATGGATTACGCCGAGATACAGCCCATAAATAATGCCGATGGTCAGCAAAGCCTGAAACGGCTTATTTGTCTTGCTGACCAGTACAAAGCCGATCCACAAGATAAACGGCACCACGGCTAGAAGCAGATTCAGCGTACCGTGTGGATCTACGAGATGGAGGTCGTGGAAGAAGACGCGCGGTGCGCCCAGTACGGCCAATATCACCAGGATAGGTAGGGAAAGACCGGTAAAGCTTTTTATTCGTTGATTCATAATAATGCAGCCTCCTTGGCAGGTAATGATGATCGATGAACCGTGATCTGAATTCATCATACCGGGAGAATGTTGTGAACTTATGACGATCCTGTACGGTCTCCATGAAATGCCGAGAATTGCAAGTGACGGACCTGATCCTGTGGCATAATGAGGGAAGAGGAGGGATTGTGCGTGGCTTATGAACTGTTGATCGTGGACGACGAGCAGAAGGTGCTTGATTTTGTCAGGCCATTCCTGGAGGAGGAAGGGTATGCCGTACGGACGGCTGCGAATGGCCGGGAGGCGCTGCGCATAGCGCGTGAGCTGAAGCCGGATCTGATTGTGCTGGATTGGATGATGCCGCAAATGAACGGGCTTGAGGTGTGCACCGAGCTGCGTAAGTTCAGCGATGCCGGCATCATCATGCTTACGGCCAGAACAGAGGAAGCGGATAAATTGGTCGGCCTTGAAATCGGGGCTGATGATTATATGACCAAGCCCTTTTCGTTAAGGGAGCTGGCTGCTCGAATTCGCTCCGTGCTAAGGCGGGTGCGCAAGCAGGAGGAACATCCCGAACCGCAGCTGCTGCAGCGGGGCGGCTTGACGATCTCCCATGCGGAATACCGCGTATGGCGGGGAGACGAAGAACTGCTCCTAACGCCAACAGAATACAAGCTGCTGACCACCTTGGCCGACCGGCCGGGAGTGGTCTACAGCCGTCTGCAGCTGCTGCAGCTGGCGCTGCCGGATGATCTGCTGAACGACGAACGCACAGTGGATGCCCATATAAGCCGTCTCCGTAAAAAGGTGGAGGAGGACCCGGCGCACCCCGTCTATATCCAGACCGTATACGGATTCGGATATCGGTTCTCCCTGCCCGGAAAGGAATCGCTATGAGTGTCGGCCGCAAAATGTTCCTCGGTTTCTCCATGCTGCTGCTTGTGATGGGGACGCTATCCTTTGCCGGTACGTATTCGGTCGTGGATCGGCTGATGAGCCAAATGGCGGAAGCGACACAGCGTGGAGTGATGGACCGGGCCGTGGGTCAGCTGGTATCGATGTACGACGAGGCTTCAGGCTGGAGCGATCTGCTTGAGACGGAGCGGTTTCCCTTGAATAATGCCAATGATAGCGTGCTGATTATCGATGCGAATGGCGAGTCTGCTGCGCGGATCGGCGAGCTCGGGGACCGTGCGCTGGAGCGCTTCGGCATGAAGAAGAACGTGACTACTGAGGACGGACGAACCTGGACCATCTATTATGCGAATTCGGCGATTCATTTTGTCGGATTATTCAAATATGCTTTTCGAGATTCTCTGGTGTTTCTTCTGGTAGGGCTCGCTGTGTTGCTAACCGCGGTGGCCCTGGTTGCGGCTTACGTCTTGGCGCGTCATCTTACGGCTCCGATCCGCCGGATGATTCCGGTGATCGACCAGCTTGGGGCCGGTCAATATCAGGCCAAGGTGAAGGTGGATTCCAAGGACGAATTCGGCAGGATCGCTGCTGCGCTGAACAACCTGTCAGCCGGACTGGAACAGGCGGAGCATGCGAGGAAGACGATGACCGCCGACATTGCCCATGAGCTTCGGACGCCGCTGTCGATTATCGGGGGGCGCCTGGATTACTATCAGCAGAGCGGCAGGCCGGTGCCGCCAGAGCAACTGCTTCCGCTTCAGGATGAACTGATTCGGCTGGAACGGATCGTCAACGAGCTGCAAGAGCTGTCCCGGGCGGAGGCAGACCAATTGATTCTGCAAAAGGAACCGGTAGACATTGCCGAGCTGCTCGGGCGAATTGTGGAGAAGGTGCAGCTAGAGACGGAAGAGCACGGATTAACGATCACGCTTAGCACACGGCCTGCTTTCTCGAGCGGTCAGCCGCCGATATGCTTGGGGGACAGGCACCGATTGACCCAAGTCTTCCTCAATCTATTGATGAATGCGATTTGCTACACGCCTTCGGGCGGGACTATTGAAGTAACGGTTGCCACGGAGCCCGATGATTTGCTCGTCTCGGTTGCTGATACCGGAATCGGGCTTGCTCCCGAGCATTTGCCCCATCTGTTCCAAAGATTTTACAGGGCGGATCCTTCGAGGGATCGGCACAGCGGGGGCAGCGGACTGGGTCTGGCCATCGCGGCCGAATATGTCCGGGCACACGGCGGAGAGATTACAGCGGAGAGCGAACTCGGCGAGGGAAGCGTCTTCCAGGTCCGGCTTCCCCGGAACCAAGCTAATTCCAAGTAACTGTCGTAACCTTTCTCCTTTTATCACCGTCTAGGCAATAAAAGGGGTAAGGAGGTACGAATATTGAAGAAGCTCGTCGGCATCATGATCTTTTCGGCGGCATTGGTTCTGTCCGGTACGAACGCGCTGGCTGGCGATCCGAGTCCGCATGTATCAAGCTTGGCAGCACCGGCGCCATCGGATGAGACGACAAATAGGCTTGAGAGCGAATCGGATATCGCGAAAATATATCTGATCAAGCATCGGATGACGATGGAACTTGGATCAGACAAGACGAAGGCGAACCTCGACGGGGTTGAGGTTCAGGTCGACCCCGCAAGCTTGCGGGACGGGCATATGTATATATCGCTGCGCACCTTGAAGCTGAGCGGAGCCGCCGCATCGGTCGGTTGGGATGCACAGAAGCAGGAGGCTGCAGTCACCATGAAGCCGGAGCTGTCTCCATCGTGGCAGAAGCTCATCTTCCGGGCGGGCTCTTCCGGGGTCATTCGCCCGAACGGAAATCCGCTTGAAGGGGCTGCAATTCCGGAGCTGTTCTTGTCCGAAGGAAGGGTGTATATTCCGGTTAAGTCTCTCTCGCTGCTCGGAATTGCCGCAACAACGGATCAAGGGAGACTGGTGCTGGAGTGGAGTGAGAAGTTTATTGAACTAACCAAGCAACTGCAGGAAACGGAGGGCACGCAGGCGACCTTCTCCGTCCTGTACCAGCAGGAGATGTATACGCCGCAGATTTTGACCTCCTATGGCAGCGGGGCCTGGGGCGGCGGCACCGGGCGGCAGACGGGCAGCGGAATTGCCCTGGACGGCAGGATTTATAACCGGATGGAATATACCGTGGAATTGCGGCCGGGAGTGAACCCGCTCAGGTTGTATGCGGTCTCTGCCGGGGCGGTTGATTTCTCGGTCACGCGGACTGTGGAGCATTCGGAGCAGATTCCGGTATCATTTACGGAGCAAGGCTCGGAATATGTCGAACTCCTTCTGCCGGAATCCGGATATGTGAAGCTGAATGCCGGCGAGGAATTGACTTTAGCCGGAGGACTCAAGAAGGCTGGCTCAGGCCTAGACGAGCTGACGATCATTCAGCAACGATACGAGTCTAAGCGCAATGATTCCGGAAAGCCAGGGTACAAGACGATTAACACCGCGGCCTTGCCGATCTCGGACGGCGAATTTAATGGCAAAATCTCTTTCCCGGAGCCTGGAGACTATCTGCTGCAGGTTTATAGTCCCCGTTACATTCCGATGCCTGAATCGGAGCCGGCTTCCATACTCTGGGCAGAGCTCGTTGTGAAGGTGGAATAACGGACAGTTCCGGGAGTTTGATCTTCCAGGCTATTTTTGGCCCGTTGCAGCCGCTTCCTGCCGGCACAGGCAATCGACGGTATGGTCATTCACCATTCCAGAGGCCTGCATGAAGGCATACAGGATCGTAGAGCCGACGAATTTCATGCCTTTCTTCTTAAGCGCCTTGCTCATGGCATCGGACACCGGGGTCGAAGCTGGGACCTCTTTAATATGTGTCCAGTTGTTGATGACCGGTTCACCGCCTGTGAAGCTCCATAAGTACTCGGAAAAGCTGCCTGATTCCGGATCCTCCATGATCTCCAAATAGATGCGTGCATTCGTAATCACGGACTGGATCTTCAGGCGGTTGCGGATAATCCCGGAGTTTTGCATCAATTCTTCGACCTTCTCAGGACCGTACTGGGCGATCATATGGGGATCGAATTGGTCGAATGCCTCACGAAAATGCTCGCGCTTCTTCAGGATCGTGTACCAGCTTAACCCGGCCTGCATTCCCTCCAGAATCAGCAATTCGAACAGCTTCCGGTCATCGCGAACCGGCTTGCCCCATTCTTCGTCATGGTAGGCGATATATAACGGATCGGAATTAACCCAGGCACAACGGACAGTATTCATATGGTAGACACTCCTTATTAGATAGTTGAAAAAGAAGGGGCCTAACCGGACGCATCGCTGGTTAAGCCCCTTTGTTGTTAGGAATAAAATTGAAGCAACTCTGCCTTCACGGCTTCATTTGTGCCGCTGACCTGCTTCTGGTGCTGCGTCTTATCGAACAGTGCCTGAATTTGCGTCGGGAAGGTCTGTTCAATCTGGATCAGCTCAATAGCCTCGTTAAATTTGGCTGGATGTGCAGTAGCAAGTGCGACCGTAGCCTCTCCCCGAGCGCCAAGCTGCCCTGCAGCCGCGACACCGCAAGCGGTATGCGGATCAAGCAGATAGCCTTCATCATCATGTACCTGTCCAATTGTAGCCAGGCAATCGTCATTCTCAACACTTGCGGCAGCAAAATCCTGCTGCACCTGTGCAAGCAGGTCTCCCTCTACGGTGATGCGCCCCTCGGCGCGGAATGCCTCCATCCGGGCGGATACAGCCGCTCCGTCCTCACCCAGCAGATAGTAGAGGTAACGCTCAAAGTTGCTTGCAACCTGAATATCCATCGACGGGCTATAGGTCATGTGGAACTCGCCCGGCTGGTAGAGGCCATCATTTACGAAGCGCTCGAGGATATTGTTCTCATTCGTGGCGAGGATCAGCTTGCCTGCGGGAAGGCCCATCTTTTTCGCCAGATAACCGGCAAAGATATCCCCAAAGTTTCCGGTTGGAACGCTGAAATGGATCGGACCCGTCACGCCATGATTGAGCAGTTCAAAGTAAGCGTAGAAGTAGTAGACGGTTTGCGCCAGAATCCGCGCGAAGTTAATGGAATTGATCGCCCGCAAATGGTATTCATTCTTGAAGTTGACATCTGCGAACAGTTCCTTGATGATTCGCTGACAGTCATCGAAATTGCCGTCTACAGCTAGATTCAATACATTCCTGTCATCCACCGTTGTCATTTGCAGCTCCTGCACCTTGCTGACCTTGCCCTTGGGATGGAGAATGCAAATTTTGATGCCCTCCTTGCCCCTTACGCCCTCGATGGCCGAAGCGCCAGTATCCCCGGATGTAGCTCCCAGGATGTGAATGATAGAATGATTCTTACGCGAAATATACGAGTACAGATTCCCCAGAAATTGCAGGGCAATATCCTTGAAGGCAAATGTCGGCCCGTGGAACAGCTCCAACACGTACAGATCATCCTTGAGCTTGCGAACCGGGGTAACGTCCTTGCTGCGGAAAGTAGAGTAGCTGCTATCTATCAGCGCCTTAAGCTCATCACGCGGAATCTCACCATCCACATAGAGCGACATAATCTCTAACGCCAGCTCCGGATAACTTAGCTGCTGCCACTTGGCCAAGGTATCCCCTGACACTTGCGGAATGGCCTTCGGTACGAGCAATCCGCCATCGTCGGCGAGTCCCATCAGAACGGCATCGATAAAGCCGAGGCCTGCGGTCTTCCCTCTAGTACTGATGAATTCCATATTGATCCCCTTTACGACAATGATTTTCAACTATTGTAACAAAAAAAGCCGGCTTTCCCAACTGAAATTAATCTGCCGACTTTAGGGAGGTTACCATGTCGATGTCCTTCAACTTTCTGCTCATTAACATATTGACGATAAAGGAGCAAAGCAGCGTTAATCCAATGGCTGTCAAATAACTAGGGAGCTTGATTTCAGGAAATAACATCAGTCCTTCACTCATATTGGCTTGATCTAGCAGATGAATTGCTCCCCAACCCGCAGGCAATGCTAGAATGATACCAATCGCAGTGAGGAGAAAGCTTTCTTGGAACAACAGCTTGCGAATTTCACGGTGGTAAAAGCCCAGCACTTTTAATGTCGCAAATTGTCTCGACATCTCCGTCAAGTTGATAAGACCAAGACTATAAATCACAGCAATACCAAGGAAAATCGCTGCAATGGTAAGCCCTGCGGCAGAAGCAAAGACACCCTCGTTCAAGGCTCGATTTGCTTCCTTCATATCCTCTTTGGCGATGATCTGTGTCACAGGATAATGCTCCTTGGCCGCTTGCATTGCTGCTTGATCCCCTAACAATAATGCATTAGGGACAAAGATCTCCCCGTGCTGTCGCCATGCTGCCTCAGACACAAACATTCGATCTGCAACGGGCGATTGAATGGTCTCGGATACAACAATTTCCTTCCACTGTCCCCCGTCAATTCGCAGGGAAACAGCACTTCCCGCCTTTACGCCTAATACATCTGCCATTTTCCGAGATAATACAACTCCAGATTCAGGTACAGGCATGACATCCGGACTTGTGACATCAAGATTAATGTAATCCCCGCTTCCAATAATCGTAACAGGCAAATTACGCTGAGCAGTCGCAGATTTTATGACAACCCTTCTCTCCTGAATGGGCTGGATCCCTGCTTGATTCCAATTTGTGCTTTGTGCTTGCTCAGCATTCAGTGCTAAGAGATCTGCCTTGTACTCATATAAATATTGACGATCAAATTCTACCTCAATGGATTTATTGCTTGTATCGATATTGGCGAAGCCAAAAAGAATCAAAAAGGCGCAACCAAACGAGCCAACAATCCCCATTGCCCCTCGAACCTTGCGAGAGCGTAAGTTCCGCAGCAGCCACAATCGCTGAAAAGAAAATGTAGCTTTAGAATGAACAATCGACTCCATTAATGATTTCTTTGGTCTGGAAGGAGCCTCCCCCTTCAACACAATGACAGGCAACGCGTTTAACTTGCCCCGACATGCAAATAAGACTGCAAGTACACAGCAGCCGCTGACTGCAGCAATAGACCACAACGTTTCAATGGGAAATGACTCTGACCAACGCGGCAATGTAAAGGATCGGTGCAATGTTCCCATAAAAATCGCGGGAATAACATAATAGCCTGCAATCAAACCGATAGAACCGCCTGTAATGCCTAGAAAAAGACCGTACGATAAGTAGTGCCATTTAATTGTTCGAACAGGGACGCCTAGTGACATCAATGTTCCGATCTGAACTCGTTGATTCGTAATAAGGCGGCTCATAGTACTAATGACAACAAGGATTGCTAGCAGGAAAAATAGCATTGGCGTCACATAAGCAATTGTCTTGAACTGTCCAATCTGACTTGCCGCACCAGATGTACTAGTGTGCTCCTCATGGGTTAGGCTGTTCACATATTTCTTCCCTAACACTTGCTCAACATCCGCTAACAATGTCTGTATATTTTCCTCGGGTCTCAATTTGATTAAAAGCTGGTTCAGCCCGGAAGAAGAAAACATATTATATGCAGCAGCTTCACTCATATAAGCATAGCCATACAAATCATGTCTTGTAGACAACGTTTCCGAGGATACATCAATTAACTTTTCAGGACTTAATACAAGCCCCTGGATCTTGACGGGCACAGACTCCCCATCTCCTGCATGAACCTGAATCGTGCCTCCGATATTAAGCCCATTAGCCTTTGCAAATTCCTGATCTAGCCACAATCCTTCTCGCTCGCTCTGAAAAGGTTCACCTGAGGCCAAATAGGGTTTAGACAATATGTTTTCATTTAGAACAAACAAATCAAGTACCCGGTTCTCAGAGAAAACCTTCATTACCGTTCGGCCTTGCGCCGCTTCAATGCCAGGGAGCTCCTTTATTGCGTCTACATCTTGGGCGGAAGCCCCCTCAACATTTATCCATACATCATTCATTTCAGTGCTGTTATAAAACTGATTCACACTTTCTTCTAATCTGTTTCCCACTGTAATTGCACCTACAAAAGTAAATACACCGCAAGCAGCGATAATAATAATGGTCAAAAATTGTGCCTTTGCATGCTTGATATCCCGCAGCATTTTTTTGAACAACATCATTACCAGGCCACCTCACTCATGGGAAGCGGGTTTTCGTTGATTTGTATATCAATGACCTTACCATCCTTGAGACGAATAACCTTATTAGCCGTATCTGCAATTGCGGCATTATGTGTAACCACAATGACGGTCTGATTATATTTTTTGCTGATATCCCATAAGGCGGACATGATTAATGCTCCAGTGCTGCTATCAAGCGCCCCTGTTGGCTCGTCACATAGCAGCAGCTTCGGCTTCTTGCATAATGCTCTCGCAATAGAGACTCTCTGCTGTTCACCGCCAGACAATTCCGCTGGAAAATGATGAATACGTTGGGCAAGGCCAACCGCTTCCAGCATTTCCATACTATCCAGGCCGTCTTTGCACAGCTTGCGTGAAAGATCCACATTCTCTTTCGCCGTTAAATTAGGGATCAGATTATAGAACTGGAATACAAAACCAATATCACTACGACGATAACTGCTTAATTGCTCAAGTGAATACTGGGCAATATTATTACCATCCATTAGAATGGTGCCTGAGGTAGCTTGATCCATCCCGCCCAGCAAATTAAGTAATGTGCTTTTTCCCGAACCGGAAGGACCTAGTATAACAGCGAACTCGCCTTGTTCAATTTCAAACTCCATGCCATTCACTGCGGCTACTTTATTTTCCCCAACTTGGTAGGTTCGCAATAGGTTTTTGATTTGGATAAATGGTTTCATACAACGACTCCAGTCTCTTTATTGTTTAGTTATCATGGCGAACTTGTCGCCCCCTCTCCCAGCAAATAGAGAAGACTGTGTGCCAACGCCGAAGTAAGTGCCATTTCATTTAAAGGGATACCCTTTTCATCACCGGGTAGAGCGTAGCATTTAACTAAAACAAGATCACGCACCATGCCATCATAGGACACGACCGCAAATGAAAATATGTCCTCGAGCGGCATAATCGGTTTTAAAATTCCTTGCTCCACCTTCTCTTGCAGGTAAAGCATCGTGTTCTGCATTAGCTTCTCAAACTCAGTGACCTCTGTGATGCTCCCTTTTTTCTCCTCATATAGCTTGGGATTAGTTAAAAATTTGGTGTTCATTTCAAACGTAAATTTGCCCTCAGCGGGTATGGAATCGATTAAATGCTGTCCTAAAACATGAAATATGCTTAGCACCACATCCCGAACACTTATATCCTTCGCAAATAAGGGTTCACACTTCTCCCATAGTCGATACTCGCTCTGTTTACGATTAGTCAAGCTAATAAAAACATCGTCAATATCACGAAAATAACGATAAACGCTGCCTATACTCAGCTTGGTCTGACGAATAATGTCACGCATAGTAACTTCATATGCCGGCTTCGTTTTACAAACTTCTAGGGCTGCATCCAAAATACTATTGCGCATTTTCTCCTCATAGTCTTTAGGAACTTTGGGCATACTGCTCTCCTTCCTCCGTAATTTAAAATGACGCACCAGTCATTTTAAGAATACGAAGCTATTTTTTATTTGTCAAGACTCACTTCGAGTCTGGGTACGAGCCTCTTCATAATGCACCACCTGGGCGATCGAAGCAAAATACCCCTCAGCAGCGCCGATCCTGCTGAGGGGTATCCATTTCATTTCACTCGATTCAATTCAATTATCCTTTTAGAATTGCCTCGATGCGAGCCAGCTCCTCTGCACTCAACTCCGGTGCTTCGAGGGCGCCGACAGCATCCTCGATTTGAGATACCTTGCTGGCACCAATCAATGCAGAGGTCACCCGGCCGCCGCGCAGCACCCATGCAAGTGCTAGCTGGGACATTTTCTGGCCGCGTTCGGCAGCCAGCTCATTAAGCTTGCGCACCTTGGACAGCACATCCTCGGTAATCTGCTTCTCGGTCAAGAATGAGGTTGGCTTCGCCGCGCGGGAATCAGGCGTAATTCCGTTCAGGTAGCGGTCCGTCAGGATACCTTGATGCAGCGGAGAGAAGACGATGGAGCCGATGCCTTCCTCCTCCAGCACATCCTGGAGTCCATCCTCAATCCAGCGGTTAAGCATGGAATAGCTTGGCTGATGAATCAGACAAGGCGTTCCCAGCTCACGCAGAATACGGGCTGCTTCCTTTGTCTGCTCAGGATTGTAATTGGACAGCCCTACATACAGGGCCTTGCCCTGGCGCACGATCAGATCCAGAGCAGACATCGTCTCCTCGAGCGGGGTGTTCGGGTCTGGGCGGTGATGATAGAAGATATCTACATAATCAAGCCCCATCCGCTTCAAGCTTTGGTCCAGGCTGGATACCAGATATTTCTTGGACCCCCATTCGCCATAAGGGCCAGCCCACATATAATAGCCTGCTTTGGTCGAGATGATCATCTCGTCACGGTACGGATACAGCTCCTGCTTCAGCAGGGTTCCGAACGTATCCTCTGCGGATCCTGGCGGCGGCCCGTAATTGTTAGCCAGATCAAAATGGGTAATTCCGAGATCAAAGGCGCGGCGGACCATCGCCCTGCAATTCTCTAATGTATCCCTCCCTCCGAAATTATGCCATAATCCAAGGGAAATCGCAGGCAGCTTCAGGCCGCTGTTACCGCTGCGGTTATATTTCATGCTCTCATACCGTTGCTCGTTCGCCAAATACATAGAATAACCTCCTCAAAGTATATAGACTCCATTCAGAATGCGTAAGCGCTGTCTTCCTTTTCTCCGCGTCTATCATTGTACAGGAATGCTGCCAGTCTTCGTATGTCAGTATGACCGGAGTTTATAGTATAATGTCTGTTTTCTCCTGATGAAGACTCCGGTACTCCTTGGGTGACACGCCTTTCACTCTTTTAAACATCCGCGAGAAGAGCAGCGGATCTTCATAGCCTACAGAGCAGGCAATTTCGCCGATGCTGCAATCGCACCAGGAGAGCAGCTCGGCCGCCTTCGTCATACGGTAATTCAGCAGATACTTCTGGGGCGGCAAGCCGATCGTCTGCTTGAATAGGGCGGACAGGTATTTCCGGTCAAGCCCAAGCTTCTCGGCCAGCAGTCCGATGGTGACATTCTCACAGTAGTGGGCATGCAGATAATGCAGCGCCTGATCCACATGAGGATTTTTCGGCTTGGAACGGGCGGGCGGTTGGGCGAGAGGCGGTGCGCAGTGCAGCAGCACACTGAAGAAGTCATACAGGATGGACTGTAATGGCAGGTCCAGCTGCCCTCCGGCAGCCTCACCCGCTGCAGTAAGCCGCCCGAACAGTCCGGGCATGACATGTTCATCCATGGGAAAGACAGGGTGTTCCGGTGTCAGGCATGTTCTGGAGAGCAAGTGCTCTACCTGGTCTCCGGAAAAGGCAATCCAGCTATAATGCCAGGGCTCCTGCTCGTCCGCTGCATAATGCGTCAAAATATGCGGATAGGTCAAAAAGGCCTGTCCTGCATGCAGGCGGTGACTGGCTCCCCCTGCCGTTAAGTCTCCTGTTCCACTGTGAACAAAGTGGATCTTATACGTGTCTCTAATGCCTGGACCGAAGCTGTGTCCGGGCACACACTGCTCCTGTCCCCAATAATGGAGATAGAGGTCAGGATTGCTGCGGTAGGGGCGCTGCGGGTTAAAGTGGAATACGGCCATGGACATCTCTTCTTTCTCATTCATTACCATCCATTATACAAAATAAATCGTCAATCCGTATTTATCGGACTCCAGCTAAAAATTTGAACCTAAAAACAGAATATTGGTACACTGCGCCGGGTCAGGTCCTATGGTAAGTTAAAGAAAAAACGGGAGGATTCTGATTTGAAGCAATCATCTGGCGGACCCGGGATACACTTGGCCGGAGCTGACGGCCTTCGCGCTGTGGCATGCCTGGGCGTAATTTTTCACCATCTGGCTCAATTACTGAATATGAATCTCCAACCTCCAGCGATTCAAGATATCCAGTCTTTTCTGCTCATGGGCAATGCCGGGGTCAGCGTCTTCTTCGTGCTCAGCGGCTATCTGCTTGCGCTTCCGTTCTGGCGGGGTTATTTGGAGCAGGGGGATTTTCCGCAAATGAAACACTATATCCTGCGCAGGGCCGCCAGAATCGTCCCGGGATATTACACCGTGCTAATTCTCTGCATTGCTCTAGTACTTATCTTAGGTATTCCGTCCGAGAGCTTCTGGCTGCGTTCCTTGGCAGGACTTACGTTCACCTCGGGCTTTCATTACGTCACCTTTTTTCCATCGGAAATTAACGGACCGCTCTGGTCCATCAGCTTTGAGGTGTTCAGCTATTTGCTGCTGCCTTTGTGTATGTTTGGCCTTTTCCGTCTATTTGGCAAGCGCCGCTCCTTTAAGGGAGCTATGGGATACTGGGTTGGCGTGATGCTGGTCCTTCTGGCCGTCAATCAGGTGATTCATGCGCTGCTCACCCCCGAGCCGAATATGAGGAGCTGGGATTTTGGATTGATCGGCGGTGCGAAATACTGGATGCCGAATTATAATCCGGTTGGCTTCTTCGGTCACTTTGCCATCGGGATTATCGCCTCCGGCGTGGTCTGCCGTCTTCAAAGCACGGAGCGCACAGCATCGCTTCGAAAGCGCGGAGGATTTGATGTGCTGGGCGGATTGTTTCTGTTAGGGGCCGTAGTTCTAATCTGGGCAGCACGGCACCAGCCGGAATTTAGCTGGAGCATTCAGCATCAGCCGTATCTGTTTCCTTGGTTTGCCCTGCTGGTTGCCGGCTTTCTGGCGACAGCACCCTATTCCAGATGGCTGCCCGCTATTGTTGATAACGGATTTTTTCGCTATACGGCCAAAATTTCCTTCGGTCTCTATATCTGGCACAATCTGATTATGACCTTGGCCAATAAATACTGGATTGCGGACATGCACTATTTTGGCATCTGGGAGATAGGACGGTGGATGTGGATCGTGCTGGGTGTGCTGGCAGCCTCCTACTTAGCAGCGACACTATCTTATTACTTGATAGAGAAGCCGGTGCTGGATCGGGCTCATTTGGCAGGGAAGAGTTTGCCTAAGCCTGCATCTGAAGGAGCAAAAAACACAAATGCATGATTTTGGAAAATGTGATAAGCTGAGAAAAATACATATATGAGGTGAATGGAATTGATTGGACGTAGTGGAAACCCTACCCTAAGGGACGATACCTTTGAACGGCCGGAGATCTATCATGGCATGGAAGTCATGACGATTAACGGCACGGTCAATAAAGCGTTTATTACTTTGATTATTTTGATCGGCAGCGCATTTAGCACATGGATGTTATATTTCGATGGCTACAACGTACTGCCGATGGCGATCGGCGGCGCATTGGTCGGATTCGTGCTGGCGCTGATTACGAGCTTCAAGCCTAAGGCAGCGCCATTTTTGGTACCGATCTATGCCATTGCCGAAGGGATGTTTATCGGAGCGATCTCGGCTCAATACGAATGGCGGACTGGCGGCATTACACTGCAAGCTGTGCTTTTGACCATGGGCGTATTTCTTGCCTTGCTGCTGGCGTACAAGACCCGTTTGATCAAGGCTACGGAGAATTTCAAGCTGGGCGTGTTTGCCGCTACCGGCGGGATTGCGCTTGTGTATATCATTAGCATCGTACTGAGCTTTTTCGGTATCCGGATGCCTTATTTGCACGAGTCAACCTGGGTCGGGATCGGCATTTCGCTAGTGATCGTGATTGTAGCGGCGCTGAACTTGGTGCTTGACTTTGACTTCATTGAGAACGGAGCAGAGCAAGGTGCACCGAAGTATATGGAGTGGTACGGCGCATTTGGCCTGATGGTGACGCTGGTGTGGCTGTATCTTGAAATGCTGCGTCTGCTGGCGAAGCTGTCCAGCCGAGACTAGTGAATATAGATAAAAGTCAGAAGGAGCCTTCCAAGTCTCACGATGTGCGGCTGGAAGGTTCTTTTGCTTGTGTTCATATTCAAAATTTGGGACAATAGTACAGATCACCGCTATAGCAAGGGTTGGCGATCAAATGGAATACCGGCTTTATGCGGTTTTTCGTATAAAAATGATGCGTTGAGACGGTTTCCGTGAGCATTTGTAGGATTTTTCGTACAAAAGTGGATGTCAGGTCGCTCCCTCTGAGTGATTTGTGCGATTTTCCGTACAAAAGTAGCTTACAGAAGGGGCCGCCGGGTATTTTGTACGATTTTCCGTATAAATTGATCATCCGCCCAGGATAATGAGTCACGGCTCGCCGGGTCTATTAACGGATCTATTAAAGTGTTACGGCACTTATATTAGTTATTGAATAGAAAGAGGCATCTGATATGAACAAACCTTCGATATATGGCATGACATTGGAGCAGCTTGGGCTATGGCTGGAGGAGCGCGGCCATAAAAAATCGCGGGCCCTTCCGGTCTGGGAAGCACTCTACCGCGAACGAGTCAGCGGCTTTGAAGAGATGGACGGAGTAAGACCGGAGTGTCTGGAACTGCTGAAGGAGCACTTCTCTCTCCAGACGCTGGAAGAGCACACCCGTCAGGAGTCATCAGACGGTACGGTGAAATTCCTGCTTCGTCTGGAAGACGGCAACCTGATCGAGACGGTGCTGATGCGCCATAAATTCGGGTTGTCCGTCTGTGTGACGACCCAGGTCGGCTGCAATATTGGCTGCAGCTTTTGCGCGAGCGGCCTGCTCAAGAAGAGCAGGGACCTAACCTCTGGGGAGATTACCGGTCAGATTCTCAAAGTGCAGCGCTACCTGGATGCTGCCGGAGAAGGGGAGCTGGTCAGTCACATCGTTGTGATGGGGATCGGTGAACCGTTCGATAACTTCACGCATTTGATCGCCTTTCTGCGGACGGTGATGGATGCGAAGGGTCTTGCGATTGGGCCGAGACATATCACGGTGTCGACCAGCGGCCTGGCAGACAAAATCCGTGAATTCGCCGATTTGAATCTGCGGGTTAATCTGGCCGTATCGCTGCATGCGCCGAACAATGATCTGCGGACCAGCATTATGAAGATCAACAAGGCCATCCCGATTGAAAAGCTGATGCAGGCCATCGATTATTATTTGGAGAAAACGAATCAACGGATTACGCTGGAATATATTTTGCTGCGGGGCATCAACGATCAGCGTGAGCATGCACTGGAGCTGGCGGAGCTGGTCGGTGACCGCAGACCGTATGTGAACGTCAACTTGATCCCGTATAATCCTGTTGACGAGCATAGCCATTACCAGCGCAGTGAGCAGGATTCTGTTCTGGGCTTCTATGACATGATGAAGAAGCAGAATGTGAGCTGCAGTATCCGGCTGGAGCACGGCACCGACATCGATGCCGCCTGCGGTCAGCTTCGCAGCAAGCAGATTAAGAGGGAGAAGACCCCGGCTGTTTAGAAATGATTTTAAATTTGATAAAGGCTCGCGCCATGAGGCGCGGGCCTTTTTTTAGATTTCAACCAGTTGAGTGTTCAAGATACATGCGTGATTGCTTTAATCAGACATATTATAGTCAAAACTTACGTGGCAGCTATCATAAATTTCAGCGCATAGCTTTTAGCGGATTTCTATTTGTTCGTGCATATGCATATGAAAACCCGGATTCTGCAACGAGAATTGAAGTGATGTCATCATTTTTCTTCCTCTTACATCCGTCTCTCATAATAGATACTCACGATCAATTCGACCAAAACTAAAAATCCCAGTAAAATTGCTGACACTGTATAAACAGGAATCCATGCCGTGTTGGCAGTTAGTTTGTATCCAACCACGCCCCCAATTGTAGATACTATAAGACACCCATAAAGAATTTTAAGTGTCAATGACTTGGTTCTAAGTGTTAAAAGTCTGTTTCTCTCATCGTTATCTTTAATCAGATCTTCTCTTGTTGCCTGTTTTGAAAACGCACGAATAAAACTGCCAATTCCTATCAGGATAGACAACACAGCAAAGGTCATATCTTTGACCTGTTTCGGTAAGAACTCCTCTGGCGAAATGATATTAAAGATGAAGTTAAAGACACCAAATGCTGTAAATATGATTCCAACGACTAATCCCTTTTTATTATAAATCTTCACGCTGCTGATCCTCCAATTCTTTATTTTCTTTGAGACAGCATAAATCCTCCACCGTTGTGCCTAACACCTCTGCCATTCGATATGCCAGCATAAGGGAAGGGCTGTATTGTTCTTTTTCAATTGAAATGATGGTTCTTGATGAAACATAAACTAAGTCGGCCAACTGTTGCTGGGTCAAATTAGCCTTAGTCCTTAATTCTTTTACCCTTGTTCTCATAATTCCCCTCCATAAACATGAAGTCCACTTCACATGAAGTAAACTTCATATTATTGTAATGACAAAGAAATGTCAATTGCAAACAAGAGTCTTACACAGATGAAATAGTGGAATTTTAATCAGTAACAAGTTTAAATTCGCCTCTATTTAGGGTAAAGTGAGATAAAATAGTTCAGAAAATACGGGAGCCATTACATACCATGCAAAATAATTACGTGAATATTGGGATTATCGATATCGGATCTAACTCCATCCGGCTTGCCATTTATGAGTCCGCGGCGGAGGGCCGCGCATACAGGTTGATTAATGAATTCAAGGAATCGGCCCGGTTGAGCGAGAAAATGAGTGCGGACGGCATGATGCATCAGGAAGGTATTCAATCTATTGTGCCGATCTTGCGGCAATTCAGCGAGGTATGCTCGGCCTATAGCTGCACGAAGATTCGCATTGCGGCAACAGCAGCTATCCGGAATGCAGCGAATACCTCCGAGATCAAGGCCATTCTGGAGCGGGACACCGGGATGGAGATAGAGGTTCTTACCGGCGAGCAGGAGGCATACTTCGGCTTTATTGCCGTAGCAGGAGGCATGGCTGTCGAGGACGGCTTCATTGTCGATATCGGCGGAGGGAGCACCGAGATTACGTTATTCCGCAACCGGCATCTGGTAGGCAGTGTTTCCCTGCCGCTTGGAGCTGTGAATGCCCAGGTTCAATTCGGAGAAGGGGAGGAAACCTGGACAGAAGAGAACTGTAGACGTCTTCGCCATGCGGTGGGTCGGCTTATGGAAAAGGAGTCCTGGATGGAGAGTCATTCGGGCCTGCCGCTCATCGGCTTGGGAGGGACGATTCGGACGCTTAGCAAGATGGATCAACGGCGGCGGAATTATCCGCTGCGATTGGCACATCATTATTGTGTGGAGCCGGAGGGCATTCAATATTATGCCGAGACACTGCCACAGCTTTCATTGGAGAAGCGCAGAAAGATCGATGGCCTGTCCAAAGCACGAGCTGATATTATCGTTCCCGGCATTCTGATTCTGCAAGCAGTGTTTGACCGCTGTCAGGCCTCGTGCTGTTTGGTCAGCGGTACGGGATTGCGCGAAGGACTCCTGCAGGATACGCTGGGCATAGACATCCCGCCTGCAAGCGAGGTGCTGCAGCGGCAGACGGAGTCCTTGCTGGCCTTCCATACCCGGACGCCCCAAGCCCATTTCCATCAAATCAGCCGTTATGCGGAGCAGTTATACAAAGCCATAGATAAAGATGCGAATCCTGCGGTCACTGGGCTGGTCAAGGCTGCCTGCATGCTTTATAAAATCGGCGGAGTGATTCGCTATCACCAGTACGATAAGCACACCCTGTATTGGTTAACTCATGCGCCGCTTGGCGCGCTCAATCATCGTGAAGCGATATTGTGCGCCTTCATTGCCGATTTCCCTTCCAATCATGCCAAGAAGTTAAACCTCGAGGAGTATGCAGAGCTGTTGAAGGAGAAGGATGAGGAAGAGATTCTGAGGCTGGGGTCTCTGGTGGAATTGTCCATTGCCCTGGATGCAGGAGAGACGCAGAAGATCGAAGAGATGGAAACCGAGATTACGGAGGATACCTTGCTGTTGAAGCTAAAAAGCCGCAGCCATCCTTACCTGGAGACCAGGCAGTTGGAGGCTGCGGCCAAGAACTTCAAGAAAGCTTGGGGACGGAAGCTGGAATGGGAGCTTCAACCGGCTTCCATGCGCTGATATCAAGGGCTTCGAACTGGCTGCGAAGGGCCGGTTCGGAGCTGCGGATCGGCTCGTATTTGCCGTTAGGCAGCAGTCTTTTGGCCTTCACATTATCTGCCAGCGTCAGCTTCATAATTTGTTCCAGGGCCTCCCGGTTGGATGAGCTGGTCACTGGACACATGATCTCAAGCCGTCGGGTCAGGTTGCGTGTCATCCAGTCCGCGCTGGACAACCAGACCTCCGGATTTCCGCCATTTTCAAAATAGTAAATTCGCGAGTGCTCCAGAAACCGGTCCACGATACTGCGCACCTTGATCCGTTCACTCAAGCCTTCGACACCAGGGCGCAAGCAGCATACGCCGCGAACCACAAGCTCGATATCCACACCGGCGCCGGAGGCCACGTATAATTCATCGATCATTTCCTGATTGGATAAGGAATTCATTTTGGCAATAATTTTGGCTGGACGCCCTGCGGCCGCATGCTCTGCTTCTCTCTGAATCAAGCTGAACAGCCGGTCCTTCATCCCTGTAGGAGCTACCGTGATGGCTTGCCATTGGTCGGCATCGGAATACCCGGTAATCAGGTTAAATAGCTGGGAAGCATCTTCCCCGATCGCCGGATTGGTTGAGAACAGACCAATATCCGTGTAGAGCCGGGCTGTCGTATCGTTATAATTTCCGGTTCCCATATGGACATAACGCTTCAATTCCCGCCCTTCCTGCCGAATGACAAGAAGGACCTTGGCATGGGTTTTCAGCCCGATCAGCCCGTAGACGACATGGCATCCGGCCTTCTCCAGCTTTCTTGCCCACGCAATATTCCGCTCCTCATCAAACCGTGCTTTTAGCTCCACGACCACCGTTACCTGCTTGCCCGATTCCGCTGCTTTAGCCAGCGCCTGAATGAGCGGAGAGTTACCGCTGACCCGATATAAGGTCATCTTAATAGCCATAACAGCCGGGTCCTCTGAGGCTTGGACAATAAAATCCGTGACCGCGTCAAAGCTCTCATAAGGATGGTAGACCAGTACATCTCTTTGCTTCAGGACATCGAAGAAATCCTCATTATCCGCGAACTCCCACGGGTATACCGGATCGATCTGAGGATAGCGCAGCCGGGAATAGCCTTTCACGGCACCGGGCAGCTTGCCCAGAAATCCCAAGTCAAGGGGACCGTCGATCTCGAACACGGCGTCCTGAATCTCGAACTCCTCCTGCAGCACTTCAAGCGCATAAGGATGGAAGCCTTCCTCAATCTCAATACGGACGGGTGCGCCCCAGCGCCGCTTGCGCAGCTCCTTCTCGATCTCTTCCAGCAAATCTTCGGCGCCTTCTTCATCTAATGCCAGGTCGGCATTGCGCGTTAGCCTGAATTCATGCACCGCAAGGGGAACATAGCCGCTGAACAGCGTCTGAATATGATGACGGATCAGCTCTTCAATCAGAATGAAGGACTGCTTCTTGCTATTGGAGTTATGCGGAAGCGGAATGATGCGAGACAGGTTGGAAGGAATTTGCACGATTGCAAAGTAAGGCTCCTGATCCTCTGCATCATCATTCCGGACAGCTCCATTATCGCGCATGAGTACAACCGCCAAATAAACAAAGCCGGTGTGAACGAGCGGAAAGGGGCGGCTCTGATCGACGGCCATCGGGGTGAGTACCGGGAATACGATATCATGGTAATATGTCTCCATGGCTTTGCGCTGCACTCCGTTAAGCTCAGCATAGTCAAGGAAGACGATGTTTTCTTTTGCCAGCTGTCTCAATATGTCTCTAAAAGTCCGGTATTGCTCGGAGACCATGGCCGATACCCGGGAAATCAGACGTTTATACAGACCTTCAGGGGCATAGCCGGAGAAGTCCTTCTTGGAATATCCGGCACGGATCTGGTCCTGAATGCCGGCCACGCGAACACTCATGAACTCATCCAGATTACTCGACACGATCGATAGAAATTTAGCCCTTTCCAATAAGGGGGTGGTAACATCCTTTGCTTCCATCAACACGCGGCGATTAAATTCGACCCAGCTAAGATCGCGGTTCAAATAACGGGGTCCTTGTTTTTTATAATCCGTAAGCTCCATATGACCTTGCCTCCGTTAAGTACAAGTTCAAAATATAGCAAGGCAAGCACGATTCGGTTGACTTTGTGCTGTATTGCCTGCATCCCTTTTATTGTACATAATCTGAAAAAAAGGAGGTGCTTGGTTTTGTAAACTCTGTGTAAAATCTTTAATTCTACGTAAACTCTGCGAAAAAGAATTAATTTTGTCGAAATGCTGGAATATCAAGTGATACTTCACCACCGGGACAGGATATTCTATTCGCAAGGTTCAGATTTCCGCCGTGCAGTTGGGCTATAAATCGGGCAATATATAAACCCATGCCATAATGTCCTTGCAGCCTTCGGGAGGAATCCCCCATATAGAACTGCTCGGCCGCTCGTCGAAGCACCTCAGGCGAGAAGCCAGGACCCTCATCGGTTACACAAAACCGGATATAGTCATCCTCCATTCCTATCGTCATCTTGACCGTACTTCCTTCTGGGGCATGATCCATAGCATTGGAAATGATATTCATCAAGGCTCTTTCCAGCAATGCGGAATCGCCGTGCAGGGAGTCAGGCAATCCGGGGGCTGAGACACAAGACACCGAGATATCTATTGGTGCAGCTAATGCCAGCATTTGTCCGCTTAGCTTGTCCTTAAATTTCTGCAGGTCTATAGCTGCTGGATGATAAGAGAGGGAGCTTTCTGCATAAACCATTTCAAACAGCGACTTCATATAGCTCTCCAACTGAGCGGTACTATCTGTAATATACTCCGTATACAGCTTCTGTTCCTCTGTCTGTTCTGTCTCGGAGAGAAGCTCTGCATTACCGCGGATAATCGTTAGGGGTGTCTTGATATCATGAGCTAATGCGGAGATTTGCATTCGCCGGTTTTGCTCAAGCCTCCATTGCTGCGTAAGCGACTTCTTGAGTGCAGTCTTCATTTGATCCATGGATTGAAGGATGTGGTCAATTTCTGCGATCCCGCTGAATTGTACCGTGAAATTCAGATCCTCGGCCTGTATTTTTCGGGTGGTCTCTTGAAGGACGCTCATCTTGTCAGCCAGCCTTCGGCCAAAGGAAGAGGACAGTCCGATGGTTCCTCCCAGAAAAGCAATGAAAAAAATAACCAGCATGATAAACTCCACATGCGGGAAGATTCCTCGCAGCGAAGGATTGTGGAACTGTACCGTAAGAAGATAACGAAACATATAAATTTCATTTTGAAAGGACACCTTTAAATACCCGTATGGAAAATCATACGTTGAATCTGCAGCCTGCAGCCGATTCCAGATCCGGCTCCCTGGCTTGACAGCCAGGCTTCCTTCCAGCAGGGTTCCTTCCGGGGTATATCTCCCGTATATATATAGTCGCTCCGGGTCCTCCGGGGGCAGCTGCTGACCGGCTAAAATGGCGGTTCGGACTTCTGCTACCTGTTTTTCCGCATAGTTGGCGGGCAACAGAATCCCCGAAGATAGGGACAAGGAGAACAGAAAGACCATCATGAGCAGCAAGCAGATGGTCCCGGCACCAAAAATAGCCAGATACTTCAGAAAGAGCGTGCGCAAGCGGGTCGCCGAGCGTCTGGGCTTGGGGTTGATTATTTCCATCGGTATCCGATCCCCCATACGGTCTCAAAGGGAGCAAATTGCAGCCGGTTTAATTTACCCCGGATATTCTTGATATGCTCCACAATGGTAGAAGAATCACTATCTCTGTCATAACCGAAGACGGCCTCGTAAATCTGTTCTCTGGAAAAGACCTGTCCGCGGTGCAGAGCAAGAAATTCACAGATCATATACTCACTGCGAGTCAATGGAACCGGACGTTCATTTACTATAAGCTCCTTGCCCGATAAGTTAAAATAAGCTTCACCCACGGAATAGATATTCCGCCGTTCTCGTTTTTCCCGCCTTAGGTGGGCATGAACGCGAGCTCGCAGTTCACCTGCCCCGAAGGGCTTGGTCAAATAATCATCTGCTCCAACACCAAGTCCCTCCATGATGTCTGACTCCATAGACCTTGCGGTTAGAAATAGAATCGGACAGTCCACCTTTTCGCGAATTTGCCGGCAGAGGGTGAATCCGTCGATTCCGGGCATCATCACATCCAGCAAGATAAGGTCAAAGCTTCCCAGCTGTGTATCCAATACTAACGATGCTTCTGATAATACCGTCACTAAATGACCCTCCTTTTGCAAGGTATGTTGCAGCAGGGCCAGAACAGCCGGTTCATCGTCTACAGCAAGAATATGTGCCAATGTCATCCCCTCCTCTGCTCCTTGCCAACCTGCGTATTATTCATAACTTGATTACTCCACCGATTGAGTTCCTTCCCAACGCCCATACCAATATCCTAATACTATCATGCTGATCACCGTTGCGCCTGTACACCATAGAATACCTGGCCAGAGTAATAGTTCGGCGGGTAGCATGTCTCCGCTTGCTATGCCATACTGCATCCAGATGGTTAGCATCCGGATAGGCCAAGCACTAGGGAAGTATATCCAGATATGATCACCCAATCCGGTGAGGAGCAATGCGCCAACCAGGCTCTCTACGATCCCTAGCCCAATGGAGGCTCCCTTGCCGAAGCGCAGACTAATGAACAGATGCAGGAAGTAGAGAAATAGGCAGCTTCCGAATAAGAGGGAGGCGGCTTCTACATAGAAGACCGGATCAAAAATGGTCTGCTGCTTCAAGATGTACATAAAGCCTGCCCCAAATCCCGCAGCAGCGAGAAGGGAACTGCAATACCCCAACAGCAGGAGCAGGGTAAGCTTTGCAGCAAGAGAGGCAAGCCGGTTCGGCGAGACAAGCAACTGTTGATAGTTCCCGGCGGAGGCCTCCTGATCTGCGGCGACACTGCATACGATTCCGATCATGGTTGGAAAGGCAATAGCCAGCACCTGCATATAAGCGCTTATTTTGCTCGCTGGAGAGAAAGGGGTGTAGCCATAGTAACCAAGAAAGATAGCGATACCGGCAAGCGGGACAAACAGATGGACCCATATAAGGGGCTGCCGCTTGAGCTTAATCAGCTCAGAGTAGAAGCTGCGCCAGTAAGTCGTCATTTTATCGCGCCTCCTGACGTTTGAAAGCCTGCATTGTCAGCAATGACAGTAACAGGAACCAGCCCAGCGCAATCAGAACCCCCGGCAAAAGAACACCTTGCTCCAGCAGCGGATCTCCCGCTGGCACAGGCAGACCATTGGGGAGTGTATTTATTACAGCGCACATCAGTCTGGCGGGAATTGCATAGGGAATGACCCACCACAGCTCTGTAGTCGCAAAAGAACCTATAGCCATCACATTCCCCAAGAGATTCAAGAGTAATGCGCCGTACATGCCGAGTCTCATGGTCAAATACATGCACAGCGGAATCTGCCAGAGAACGGTGAGGACAAGCAATGAAAAGGCAGTCAAGCTATCTTTCAAATTCAGGGCAGAGGGAAGCACAAATCCACTGAGCGTAATCCCCGCAAACAAAAGAAAGGTTGAGGCGAAGAGCACGAGGGAGACAGCCCCGATTTTGCCTAGCCAGACCTTGCCAAGAGAAGCCGGAAGTCCAAGAATGGCACGGTAGTTCAGCTTTTTCCGATCCTTCTGAATAATTCCGATACCCATAAGCGATAATGCTCCTGGCAGAATCATCGTATACCACCAGTTATAGCTGGCGGTCTGAAAGAAGGTGCCGGCCATCAGTCCGGCGCATAGCAATAAGGTCAGCAAGGGGGCTAGCCAGACAAGCCTGGCGGTAAAGGTTCGTCTCAATTTTAGCAGCTCGGCATGAATGTATACCCTCATTTTAGCGTCCCTCCCCCTGATGCTCTGAGACAATCTGCATAAATAAAGACTCCAGACTTTCGCCGGGAAGGATAACACTCTGATAGGCCAGAACGCCCCCTGCCATTATTCCGATGTGATCAGCAACCTGCTCCACCTCTGACAGCACATGGCTGGATAAGATGACGGTGATTCCCTGCTTCGTTAGGGAGCGAATCATCTCCCGCTGCTCCTGGATGCCAATCGGATCAAGCCCGTTAGAGGGTTCGTCGAGAATGAGCAGCTTGGGATGGTTGAGCAGGGCAATCGCAATGCCAAGACGCTGCTTCATGCCCATTGAGAACTGACCCGAGCGCTTCTTGCCGGTGTGACTCAGCCCCACCACCTGCAGCACCTCATCCATGCGCGAATCAGGCAGACCGAGCAGTGTGGCTCTAACCTTCAGATTTTCCCTTGCCGTTAAATTTTCATATAACGGGGGAGACTCGATCAAGGCGCCAATTTGTGATAAATGTCGGCGGGTCCAATCCTCACCCTGGAACAGAATACGGCCCGAAGTTGGGCGAAGCATGCCCGTCAGCATTTTTAGAAGGGTAGACTTTCCCGCGCCATTTGGGCCTAAAAGTCCGTACACAGTATTCTCCGGAATGGATAAGGAGACATGATTTACCGCTTTTTGTCCTTTAAAGGACTTGCATAAATCCTGTGTCTTCAGCAGAATATCGCTCATAAGGCTTCATCCTTTTCTCTAGTGATGAGACCAGAGTACAGGATAATTCTAAGGAATTTATAAGGTTATCCAGCTTAACTCGCCGCTTTTGCGCACTTTATTGCGAGTGCGCAGCACAATGTTTAAACAGCAATAAAAGTCGGATTAATGAATCTGCGTGCCGGGGCAACGTGTGAAGTGTGCTTACGATCGCTGTTGCTCGCGGATTTCTTGATTGAATAAAACACAGTAGGGTAGAAATCCACTCACAAAGGCGAACGCTTACGCTTCTTCAGCACACTTCACACTTATGCCCTTATTACGCGGGTTCTTAGTTCGGCTTTATAGTGCCAGATGGAGCTGATGCACTGCAGACTTCACGGGAGAGTGACCAGAATGAGGCCGATTAGGTAGGACGAGTAAAGTTCGAAGCAAGACTGGAATGCTAGTGGACAAGATGACGGCGGAACAGAGGGGGCGATACTTGGCCGGAGCATCGCGAGTGGAATTTAATTGCTTTTGGGCACTTATTTCGCCGGATGAGCGTCCGCGCGTGAGACAGAGCACAACCTCCAAGCAAGCGATGGGCATACATTGAGTTCGTGTGAAAAGCGGATCGCCCGAGTTGCTGTGCGCGCTTTGCCCAAGGCTTGCGCTAAGTATCCATGCAAGCTACCACAGGCGGTAGTAGGCTTGCGGGCAGTACCTGTTTGCATGGCACGGGCAGCAAGCTTATTGCAGCCCAGCATGTTGCAATTGCGCTTTGCTGCCCAGGAGGTGCAAATTGCTCTGCATGTGCAAACTGCATTGCAGTTGAAGCCAATAAGCGCGAAGTTAGGGCAAGAGTGTGAAATGAATCTGAAAAAGCGAAGCGGTCGCCTTTGTGAGCGGATTCCCCCCTTGTCAGAACTTAGTCCAATCATGGAAATCCGTGAACAACAGCGATTGTAGGATCATTTCACACGGCTGTCCTCCCTGCGTGCTAACTGCAGTTCAACCCACTAATTGCTATTGCACAGTAAACAGTAAATAGACAACACCGTATATCATTGGGCACCCCAATCTCGACAAACCCGCAGGGCAAGAGTTATTCCAGTAGATTCAGCAATATACCCACCAAGTACGTATGCCGTACGCCTCGCACCGAGCGCAGCTCCCAGGGCGCGGTGTTTCGCAACATGACAGTGATCGTTTGATCGCATGAAAATACGATCATACGTATCCAGTGAAAAAAGTTACCTTAAATTCAGTGGAAATGATAGAAATGCGGATATAGTGAAATTTTTGTACTTAAAGTTGACTAAAACAAGGGTTTGGCTAGCTACTGGCGATCTAAGGTAAGTTTTTTCACTAAAAGTGGGTTCGTGCGTCGAATGAAGATTTTAAGGGAAGTAATTTCATTAAATCGCGAACGGATGAGCATGAGCATTAGTAAGGTTGGTCAAGAAGGGCGGATGAAGTCCGGAGCAAGGTGGAACGCCGGTGGGACAAGTTAATTTCGGAGAAAAGCTTCAGTACTGGCAGGACAGGCAAAGATGCGGTGCAAGGCCGAAGCAACATAAGGTCGGGGCGCAACTCTAGCGCGAGTGGTACCCTGCTTGCATGATTCCGAAGGCGGCAAGCTCATTGCAGTTCTGCTTATGGCACATCCATGTGCAAACTGCATTTTCAGTTGAACTTCAAAGGCGAAGTAGCCAGGGCATAAGTGTGAAGGGGTGTGAAGTAAAAGCTTTCTGTAAGAAAGCTGCATCGGGAGCATAGACTCGGAGCGTTGGCCTTTGTGAGCGGATTTCTCCCTTGTGAGACCTTAGTCCAATCATAGAAATCCGTGATCAACAGCGATCGTAGCAACCCTTCACACGTTGCCCCTCCAACTCGCCCTTTTCTGTTCAACTGTTCTTCTGCTATTGAACACTTAACAGCAGATGTATCTCACTGCAATGCAAGCTCAATTTGTTCCCCGGAGCGGATAATCTTGTAAATTCCCTCCTGCATTTCAAGCCCGTAATGCTTCTTCAGCAGCCGGTTCCCGTCAGGATCACTCTCTACCACGACAAAATAATCATACCCGCTCAGCAGGTTATCCATATTGTCTTCATAGAACAGTACAATGCCATCGACATTCGGGGCGTACAGGTAGTACCTCCCGATATACTGCAAGTAATAATTCGTCACCTGCATGTCTGCATCCGAGCTATAGAACAAATATCGGTTCTGATCCTCTTGGCCGTTGTCATACCAACGGTCTCCGGTCACCTGGTACACCTTGTGGGGCAGTGTGCTCTCGTAGTCCTTGGCGATCGACTGCATGCCGTTATACTCCGACAACAGAAGCGTCACGGCAATGGCCGTACAGGCCCAGATCCCTTTTTGATAATAGCCTTTGTTCCGCACGCTCTTGAAGGCGCGATGGCGGGGAACCTCGCCGAGCTTATAATGAAAGGACCGCTCGATATCGACGGTGGCGCAGAGCACCAATCCCCCGGCGAACGGGACCACGATACTGGAGGCATAGCGCTCGAAGCCGGCCAGTACAATCGCTTCATCCAGTGGCATGGAGAAAAGGTACAGCCCCAGAATTCCCGCATAATACAGAATAACCACGAGATCGAGGGCGATGAGCGCCTTCCACAGATTCCATTTCTTTTTCAGCATGAACGCCGCAAATATAGAGGCCAGAATCGCAGCAATTTGAAAAGCGGCAATGCCAAGCGCAGGCCGGGTAGACAGGTCGGTCGCGGAGCTCACGAACAGGGAGAGGATCTCCGACATTTGCTCCAGGGTCTTCTCCGTTTGAAGGCCGGCGGCAGCGATGTCGAATTTATTTTCAACCCCACGAAAGACCGTCTTCATCCGCCAGTCCCAGCCGAAATAAGGGAGCACCGACCCGCAGAGCGCAGCGATGACTGCCGGGGCAAGCCGCAAGATGGCGCGGCCCCCGCTTCTCAGCCAGACATAGACCAGGTACAACAGACCGATGGCGGCAAAAATAATCCCTGTGCTCTTGATGACCGTCAGCAGGCCTGCAAGCGGAATAACGACCAGGCATGCCATTTTAAGCCGGCCGCGATAATGATGAACTATCGCAAAGATCGCCAGTGTATAGATCGGCAGCAGGAAGTCCACGAGCAGATTGCTGATACGGATCGTAATATTAAAGAATGATAAGGAAGACAGACCCATTCCGAGAAAAGCTGCGAGCAGGAAGCGCTTCTTTTCCGAGATGATCCCGAACATGGCGTAGAAGCAGGAGAAGATCAGCAGCCCCTGGGCAAGCAGCATAACAGGCTGGGCATGGCCCGCAAACAGGCACACATAATAGAGAAAGGACGAGGTGCCGAGCGGATAATTTTTGAAATCGATCAACGGGGAGTCCGGCCCCGGAAATGCGTCGGTGCTCAGCATCTGCTTCAGGACGATAGCCCAGTGAGAGAAGTTATCGTAGTGCGTCAGCCGGTTCTGGAACAGGACCAGCAGGAACAGAAGGCTGCCTGCGAAGAAGGCGAGCTGATAGATGGGCGGCGGCGTACGGCGCGCGGCTCTCCGGCCTGTCCGCAGGAACAGCGCGGCGATCAAGGCCAGCAGTCCCAGCCCTAACAAGACAAGACTGCCTGTCCGCAGCTGGCCTGCCAGCCCGCAGAAGAACACGATCACAGCGATCGACGAGAACACGAATACGGGAATGAACTCCCAAGGCAAGGTCAGCGTTCTCCGAACGAACAGCATATAGCCAGCGAAGGAAAGAATCAACAGGACTGCGGTTATCCAAGGAAAAGAAATCATCGCGTACTCTGCTCCTCTCTCGTAGCCGCAATTTCAGCATGTACATGCGGGTTGGTCAAGTCCTCCAGCAGTTGCTCAAGCAGACCCTGTTCCACCAGAGCATTGATGTTCTCGACCTCCAGCAGCGCCTCTCCGTGAATCGTTGTCTTTCCTGTGTAGCGCACCTGTACTTCGATCCGGCTGCGCGTAGCAAAAGTCACGGACGTTCCGGCAGGCATTTCCCCGATAAAGCCGGAGGCGGTGAAGAAATCATAATTGAAGCTGCGCAGCGTGCAAATCACCCCGTTCGAGAAGAACGCAGACAATCTGAGGGGGATCCGCGGCCGGGCACGTTGATCCGATAGGGGCGAATCGATCCGTTTTTTGATATTGCGAAGCATATCGTCGTAAGCCGTATCCCACAAGTTCATCTGCTCGGGCAGCGAATGCTTCCGGTCATAGATGATCTGCATATATTGACGCTTGTCCTGCTCGCTGAGCGGCTCTACCTTGGCGGTATAGCGCCATCCCTGGCCGTCGGGCTTCACATAGACGATGACCGCCTTCAGCCTGGCCTTGTATCGCGTTGTCCGAATGGTCAGAATCAGATCTTTTTCCTGCGGCAGATAAAGCGGCTTTCCTATATAGAGGGCGACGCCCTGCTCCGAGACGTCGACGGTGCGGACCCGATAGTCCACCGGGCTGCCTTCCCAGGTGATCGTTACCTCTTCATTAGCCCGGATACGTTCAGATTCGCGGTAAGCACGGCGGCCGATCATGAAGAACAGGGCATAGATCAGCGCGACCATATTATAAACGAGCCAGAACAGGATGACACTGCTGTATAACAGCGCCAGACCGTACTTTCCATAGGCGAACCGGACGATCGCAGCAACCGAGAGCAGCAGCAGAACGAGATGCGGCAGGGCATAGAGCAGGGAAGTCAACCATTGCCTCCGGTTGATCTTGCTCTTGTTCTTGCTCGTGACCTTGAACCTGCGTTCATGGATTCCCAACGTTTCCAGCAGGACTGGAAGGATCAAATAAGGCATGAGTATCGTATCTATGACCTGGCTCCATCGTTGATTGCGGATATTGCTGGACAGATAACGCATCGACATGCTGTAACAGAAGTACGAAGGCAACCAGAAGATCAGAATCTCCCAAAAGCCGGTATTTACGATTTTAAAATCAAACAGCGCAAACAGAATCGGCGCCAGAATAAAGATTAACCGGTTAAAAAAGGACCACCAATACAAAAAGCTGCTTAAATAGGTCACTCTCGTCCAGAAAGGAAGCTTCCTGGACACGATGGCACGGGTGTTCTGCAAGCTTTGAATAATGCCCCGCGCCCATCGGATACGCTGCTTTATCATACTCTTGATGGTTGTCGTGGTCAGTCCGGCGGCCTGAACTTCATCTGTGGCATAAGTAATGTATCCGGCCTGCTGAAGACGGATGCTCGTCTCAAAGTCTTCTGTGATAGTCTTTAACGGAAAACCGCCGATCTCCTCCATCGCTTGCCGGGATATGACCGTGTTGCTGCCAGTATAAGCCACTGCATTGGAGGCGTTGCGCAAAATATTGACTTCCCTTGAGAAGAAGTCCTGTTCGTTCGGGATCTCTTGCTCCGCATATAGGTTGAATTGGAATAAGTCCGGGTTATAGAAGCTCTGCGGAGTCTGAACCAGTCCGATCTTGAGGGAGGCGCTGCGCTTGCCCTTCCGGCTGCGAGGCAGCCACACGTCCTGGTCTTGTATGGACTTGTCGATCAGGAAGTAGGGGACCGTCTTCATCAGGAACGTATGCTGTGGAATCATATCGGCATCAAAGGTTGCGATCAGCGGGGAGGAGGTTTTGCTGAGCGCGTTGTTATAGTTGCCCGATTTAGCTTCCTTATTGTCCGGAAAGCCAAGGTATCCGACACCGAATTGCTTCGCGAGCTCCTCTACCTCGGCCCGTCCTCCGTCATCACACAAATAAATATGAACCTTACGCTTGTCGGGATAGTCCATAAACGTGCAGGCATTGACGGTCTTGTACAATAAATCGACCGGCTCATTATGCGTGGCGATGAATACGTCCACATCCGGATACTCCTTCTCGGGAATGACCGGGAAATCCAGCGTGGAGCGCTTCTTCTGCATTTTCTGAAAAAAGAGTTCAAAGGTCGTCAATACGGTGAGCGCCTCGGCCAAATATAATAAGATCCCAAATACAGCATTCAACGGGCCTTCATCGAAGGGAAGGGTGAAGATCAACCGCCACAGCAAGTAGATGGACATTAAAATGATGGTGACGATAAACAGTGCATGCTGCCGCTTTTCGTTCTTCAAGGCAACCGATGCCCCCTTGCTGCAAATACCCATCGCTGCTGTACCTGGTAGCTTAGCAGGAACAGTAAAGCATCACAGATGAGCTTCGCTATTTTTTCATCTATTAGGAAAACGGTGTGAATCATATATACTCCGCCGCTGGACAGCATAATCACGAGAGCGCACAAGGCTAGATAACGCCACAGACTTCCGCGGCTGTTCTTTTTTCGAAAGACAAGATGCTTGTTCAGCAAGTAGTTGACGCCGATGGAGACGACTCTGGCCGTCACTGTTGCAATCCAAATTCTTAAAAAAGCTTGCTCCTCGAGCATGGGACGTAGAGTATCCATTAACAGCCAGGCAATGCCAAGATCAACCACCGAGCTGCCTAATGAAGAAAGAATAAATTGCAGAAAGCCGGTAAAAAGGACCCTCATGACCCTGAAGCTATCCCGAATCGCTCTGAAATGCGTCCCCGTATTTCCGTGTTCATAAATAACCTGAATCGGCAAAGTGGAAATCGGTACGCCGGTATGGATGCAGGAGATCAGCATCTGCAGTTCATATTCAAACCGTGAGCCGCGAATACGCTGGAAAAATGGAAGCAATTGAGGGCCAAAAGCACGAAGACCGGTCTGGGTATCCGACAGCTGCTTGCCGTACAATAAGGCGAACATAGAGGAGGCAATACGATTGCCAACCAAGGATTTAGGCGGAATTCCGCCTTTGCTGAAATCCCGAACACCGAGGGTCAGCGCCTCCGGCTGGAGCACGGCCTCCTTTGCGAGCCGGTACACGTCCTCCGCTGCATGCTGTCCATCTGAATCAGCCGTCACAATGCAAGCCGCATCCTGGAGCTGCTGCTCAATATACAGGAACCCGGTCTTGAGCGCAGCTCCCTTGCCCAAATTCACCATGTGACGCAGCACGATACAGCCTTGACGGGACAGCTCCGCGAATAGGGGCTGATACTTCTCGCCGGAGCCGTCATCTACAATGACGATATGGACAAAGCCGTATCCATGGAGCTGTTGTACATAAGCGGGGAGCTTCTCATTCGGTTCAAGGGACGGAATAAGGATAATTGTCTTGCTGATTGGGTTTGTCATGTCCACCTCTACAAACTTGTATAAATTTAAATATAAGACAAATTTCGACAAATTCCAACACTATACAACAAATATCAACATTATCATTATTTTGTAAGGGGGGACAATAGAAAGATGTTATACTAATTTATAAACCATAAAAATGGACGATAAGAAACTATGTAGAAAAGGCATAAGTGTGAAATGTTCTACCTAAATTATAATTTGAAAAAGACGGAGGCGGATATGGATTTTTTTAAAGCAATGTTCGAGGATATCGGGGTGGGGAATGAGACAGCATTGTATCTGACCAACTTGCTCTTGATCGTAGCGATCGCCGCATTGTGTATAGTTGCGAACTTTGTAACTAAGAAGGTTGTATTAAAGATCCTTACGAAGGCGATTCATAACAATCGATTCCAGTGGGATAACATTTTTCTGGAAAGAAAGGTGTTCCATAAGCTATCTCATTTTGTTCCTGCAGTGATCATTTATAATTTTTCATCGCTTTTTCCTGCCTATCAGCAGGTTATTATAAAATGTGTCGGAATTTACGTCATTATCGTTGCCATTTTAGTGATCAATGCTTTTCTAAATGCGGTTAACGATATTTACCGGACCTATGAGGTCTCCAAGTCCCGTCCGATCAGGGGCTATATCCAGGTAGTGAAGATCTTTGTCTACATTATCGGCGGGATTCTTGTTATTTCGGGTATGATCGGCAAGAGCCCGTTGCTGTTGCTGAGCGGGATTGGGGCGCTTTCGGCAGTGATCATGCTGGTCTTTAAGGATTCTTTGCTGGGGCTGGTTGCAGGTATTCAATTGGCGTCCAATGATATGGTGCGAGTCGGGGACTGGATTGAAATGCCGAAGTATGGCGCAGACGGTGATATCATAGATATTTCCCTCAATACGGTCAAGGTTCAGAACTGGGATAAGACCATTGTGATGATTCCAAGCTATGCGCTGATTTCAGATTCCTTCAAAAATTGGCGAGGCATGCAAAATGCAGGCGGCCGGCGGATCAAGCGCTCCTTATTCATAGACACCAGCAGTATCACCTTCTGCACGGAAGAGATGATTAACAGATTCAAGGGCATCCATCTGCTCACGAATTATATATCAAGCAAGCAGCAGGAAATTGCAGCCTACCATGCCGATAGGCAAATTGATACGTCCAATAGAGTCAACGGAAGAGCCCTTACGAATATCGGAGTGTTCCGGATGTATATTCAAAATTATCTTCAGAATCATCCGCAGATTCATCAGGAAATGACGTTGATTGTCAGACAATTGGAGCCCGGGGAGACAGGGCTGCCTTTGGAGATCTATGCGTTTACGAACGATACAAGATGGGCTGTCTATGAAGGGATTCAGTCTGATATTTTTGATCATATTCTGGCGATCGCGCCGGAGTTTGGTCTGCGTGTGTTCCAGAATCCTAGCGGGAATGATATTAAACAAGGCTTGAGCGTAAAGCAAGAACAGTATTCGATGTAGTTATTAACGGGATCATTTATGAAGGAGGATTATTATGAAGCTGCATTTTACAGGAGAACTGTCCGGTCTGTTATCAGGCATTCAGGTGCTGGCACCGGAGCTCGGAATCGAACAGGATGAAGAAGGTCTGGAGGTCGAGGTGTCCGCCTCGAGCCAAGGTCTGGAGGTAGGGCTTGTTCAGGGCAAGGCTTACATAAGACATGAAAAGAAGCATCAATTCTTCCGGGGATTGGGCTTGCTGATCCAGCACGCGGGAAGCAAGGCTGCATTCGAGATTAAAGAAGAGCAGCAACTCTCGACGATCGGGCCGATGTTCGACCTGTCGCGTAATGGCGTGCTGACCCTGGAGAGCTTCAAGTTCATGCTGCGCAAGATGGCGGTTATGGGGTTGAACACAGTTAAGCTTTATATGGAGGACACATACGAGCTGAGCAGTGAGCCGTATTTTGGCTATATGCGGGGCAGATACAGCTATGAAGAGCTGAAGGAAATAGATGATTATGCGGATCAGTTCGGCATTGAGGCGTTCCCGAGCATTCAGACCCTGGCTCATCTGGAGGAGTTCCTGAAGTGGGAGCCGGTGGCTAAATACAAGGATACAAAAGGAGCGCTCCTGGTCGGAGATGAAGCGGTCAACGCACTGATTGAGCAAATGATCGACGCTGTAAGTGCTCCATTCCGCAGTAACAAGATTCATATCGGTATGGACGAAGCGGAAGAGCTCGGACGGGGCAAGTACCTCGACCGCAATGGGTATCATGACCGGTTCGATATTATGACCCGGCATCTGGAGCGGGTATTGGCCGCTACACGCAAGCGCGGTCTGGAGCCGATGATGTGGAGCGACATGTTCCTGAAGCTCGCCTCGAAGAGCGGAGACGCCTACTATGAGGAAGGGACGAGTATTTCTGAAGAGATGGCTAACCGGATCCCTAAGGATGTCAGCATGGTGTACTGGGATTACTACCATACCGAGCAGGAGGATTACGAGAAGCTGATCGCGAAGCATCGTCCGCTTGGCTGCAATCTGGTGTTCGCTGGGGCGGTGTGGGTCTTCAACACCTTTGGGGTCAACTACGGCTTGTCGCTCAAGGCAACGGATTCAGCGCTTCAAGTGTGCAAGAGAGAGGGCATCACCGAGATCTATGCTACCATGTGGGGGGATGACGGCAATGAGAGCACGCCGCTCGGGGCATTGCTAGGTCTGCAATTCTATGCAGAGCATGCCTATACTGCGGGCTCCCCATCCTGGGAGCAGGTATCTGACCGGGTGAAATTCTGTACCGGCATTGAAGCCGAGACCTTCCTTCGCCTGAAGGATCTCGATGAGACGCCAGGAGCAGTGCCGGGCAATCACAAGCAGAGTAATCCGTCGAAATTCCTGTTGTATCAGGATGTATTACTTGGCTTGTTCGATAAGCAGATCGAAGGATTGCCGATGGCCGATCATTATGCGAAGCTGGAGCAGGAATTTGCAGCTAACCGTGTGAAGGACGCCGAGCTGGACTATATCTTTGATGTGCCGCAGAAGCTATGCGCGGTGCTGAAGCAGAAGAGCGAGCTGGGCATTGAAGTGAAGCGGGCTTATGATGAGGGCAACCATGCGGAATTGAGACGGATTGTTGAGGAGGTGCTGCCTGCATTGATCAAGGCAGTGCATGAGCTCCGTCTGGCTCACCGCAGCCAGTGGTTCCGCATCTTCAAGCCATTCGGCTGGGAAGTCATCGATATTCGCTATAGCGGTGTAACGGGACGTCTGGACACGGCGGCGATGCGGCTGCTCGATTATGTCGAGGGACGGGTCAAGCGGATTGAAGAACTGGAGCAGGAGCGGCTTGTCTACAGCGACAACAATCCCTTCAATGAGCGTGGGGCCGGCTGGTGCAGCTATTATTACCGGATGGCCTCGCCGAATGTATTCTTCCATGTATTGAATCCGTTGTAGAACTAAAGAGGGTGTTCCCAAAGCCAGCTTAGATGCCGGATTGAGGACACCCTCGCTCTCTTCACCGGAGTTGTGCTATGGGCTGCAGAAATAAGTGCGCAAAGGCACTAAAAATGTTGATGTGGGAGCTCGTGTGGCGATTATAGTGCAGAAAGGCATTAAAATTACTGGTGCGGGAGCTCATGTGGCGATTATAGTGCAGAAAGGCATTAAAATTACTGGTGCGGGAGCTCATGCGGCGATTATAGTGCAGAAAGGCATTAAAATTACTGATTTGGGAGCTCGTGCGGCGATTATAGTGCAGAAAGGCATTAAAATTACTGGTGTGGGAGCTCGTGCGGCGATTATAGTGCAGAAAGGCATTAAAATTACTGGTGTGGGAGCTCATGTGGCGATTATAGTGCAGAAATGCGTCTAGAATAAAAAGTGGACACAGCGTTAAGTGACCCCAATAATATACTTAACGATGAAAGAGGTGTCCGCTATGGGAGAGCAGCGTCAGCGCTACAATGAAGAATTTAAAATGCAAGCTGT